>JBAWZH010000042.1:0-16247 GCA_037143135.1 bacterium | reverse complement strand
GATCCCCCAACCGGTCAAAAATCCGGCGGAGCGCCTCGAAGGCCCGCACGGCGTCACCGGCAGGAATCGAATCAACAAGGCGATCCGCAATGCGCGGCGCGCCCCCCATTCCGCCACCCCCGTATACGGAAAAACCCGCCTTGCCACCGCGAGCCTTGGCAATAAATCCGATATCCGTGACCATCGCCAGGGCACAGTCAGCCGGGCAGCCGCTGAACGCCGCCTTGAATTTTCGGGGCAGAAGCGGGGATGCGGGAAGTTTAAGCAGATGCTCGGTGACAGCCTGAACGAAGGGCGAAACATCAAATACCTCATGTGGGCAGACCCCGGCGTACGGACAGGCGACGACGTTTCGAGGGGTATTGCCACCCCCGAACTTACAAGCCACGCCAGCCGCCTGAAGGGCGCGCATCAAATCCGGGATTTGCGCGATGGCAACATCGTGAAACTGGAGATTTTCACGGGTGGTCAGATGCAGTATGCCGCCATGGTCGCGTCCCAAAAGGGCAATCGCCCTGGCTTGGGAGGCCGGAAGCCGCCCGCCGGGAATCCGGGTCCGAACCATGAAAGCCCCGTCCCGGCGCTGCTCGTAGATCCCCCAGGGCACGTGTTTGGGCTTGAAGTCGACGGGCGAGAGAGTACCGCTTGTGAAGGCGGCCACATCACGCTCAAATGCGTCAATATCGCGGCATAGATCGGCGGGTAGTGCACTGGGCTCAGTCATCATTGGGGTATCTCCATAACGGTCAAATTCCGGCACCGGGATCCGTCACGGTGGCGCCATCAAGGCGGCCCCACCGGACTTTCATCCAAAGTCGTTCGTGAAGGTAGAATGTACCGAGTTTAGAGAAAAAATCGAGTAATCCCAGCGTGATGCCAAGTTTCATAGAACCGGTCACGAGCCAACCGATCATGAAGGTGAACACCAGACCGAAAAGCCGCCAGGTGAGTGACTTGGTAATACTTCGAACATGGGTTTCCATAGTGAATACTCCTTTAAATGTTCAAATCTGGTAATCCAAAATAAAGCCCTGTTCTTTCAGCAGTCTGAACGCCGTCTCGAGAGAGACTGGCTCGTCCTCTCCCCCGGCCGTGGTTCGCATGGTGACTATGGCATTCTGACTGTTTAAACGCTTAAGTACTGGTAAATCCTGATCATCGACTCCAGTTAATGCGGTGATGGAGACTGCGAATTTCGTGATCTGGCCATGATCCCCGGCCTGGTGCAGGGTGGACGCTTCCATTGTTGCGGCGACTTTTTCAGCCTTGGCCAGGATGATTCCAGCGCCCGCGATTTCAAAGTTATCCACGATCACCAGTCGCCCCGTTTGCTCGATATCGCTGATGAGATCGAAGGCTACCGGTTTCGGGGTTTCGAGAATCACCTCGGCCACATCATGCCGGTCGACCTGTTCTTTGGCTGAATCGACGCCAATCTCGGCGGCGTCGAGTACGGCCAGGATCTCCACGAGTTTTACCGTGGAGCGGAGGGCGCCCAGTTTGAGTTTGTAGGTTTTCCCGCAGATCATGGGGGCTCGGTTCATCCAGAAGAGGTTGACCCTGAGCCGCGTCCCGACCTGGGGAGAGGGCTCGTCGGCCCTGACCATCCACTCGCCGGGCTTAATGTAGAGCTGGGTGTCGAGAGTAAACCCCGGCGCCTCGCCGGCAGTCGCGCGGGTTTTCGCCGGGCCATTGAAATACTCGATGGAGCGGATCCGTGAGGACTTTCCAGACGGTTGGAAGACAACGGCATCGCCGACGGCGATGGAACCGGTCTCGATTGTTCCCGCCACAATACGGCGATCGTCATCCTGCTCCGTGAATTTATAGATATCCTGCACGGGGAGCCGGAAGGGCAGCGTATCGGGGAAACGGCTCGACTGGAACTGATCGATCTGTTCCAGTACCGTCGGTCCTTTATACCAGGGCATGGCACCGGTGCTGGCGGCAATGTTGTCGCCCTGCATGCCGCTAACCGGAATGAAGCTCACAGGATGGATCTGCAGGCGTGCCAGGAATTCCGTATAGTCCTTTCGGAGTCGCTCGAACACAACTTCGTCATAGTTGACCAGATCCATTTTGTTCACCAGCACGGTGAGCTGGCGCAAGCCGAGCATGGACATCATGTAACCGTGCCGCTTGGTGTTCTCGCGAATTCCCTCCTTGGCGTCGATTACCAGCAAGGCGGCATCGGCGCGCGAGGCCCCGGTGATCATGTTCTTCAAAAACTCGATGTGGCCCGGCGCATCGATCAAGATATAACGACGTTGTGCTGTCTTGAAAAAGCAGCGTGCGACGTCAATGGTGATGCCCTGTGCCTGCTCATCCTTCAGGGCGTCCAGCAGGAACGCATATTCAAACGGTTTGGCATTCCGGCGGCACTGGGCGCGAACTTGTTCCAGCTTCCCCTGCGGCAGTGCGCCGGTTTCGGCCAGAAGGCGGCCGATAACCGTGCTCTTGCCGTGGTCCACATGGCCGGCCATCACAATACTCATCTGTTCGTGCTGATGGGTCTTACTCATGTTACATGTACCCTCCGCGGCGCAGCGTTTCCAGTCCGCCGCCGTCTTCCTTGTCCTGTTCGCGCCCTGATCGTTCGGCGATGTTGGCGAATTTTCCGCCGCGAAGTTCCGCGATGATATCGGCCACATTTTTGGCGGTGGAATCCACCGGGGTTGTGCAGGGGTAGCAGCCGAGGGATCGGTAGCGCTTCCCTTTACCCTGATCGAAATACAGAGAAATAATGGGAATGGATTCCCGGTCGATGTACTCCCAGATATTCAGTTCCGTCCAGTCAAGCAGGGGATGAACGCGAACGTGCGTCCCCGGCGCGAAGTCGGTTTTGTACTGTTTCCAGAGCTCCGGCGGCTGGTCACCAACATCCCATTCATGATGGGAGTCACGAGCGGAGAAGGTCCGCTCCTTGGAACGACTGCCTTCCTCGTCGGCCCGGACGCCCACGATGACGCCGGTAAACGCCTCCGGCTTGGCCTCATCGGCGAGGCGCCCGAGTGTGTGATCTATCCGTTTTCGCGGCCAGGTGCCGTCGAGGGAGTGCTTGAGTGCCTCACTTTTCAACGACTTGCAGCACTCGACGCGAGAGAGGGCGCCGTCGGGGTAGGTCTGCCGGGCGGCAATCGCAGGGCTATTCTCGCCGACGATCATATCGAGGTGCCATTGGAGGGCGAGCTGGTCGCGATACGTGATCATTTCCGGCACCTTGAAATGGGTGTCGACATGCATCAATGGAAAAGGAACGTGTCCGAAAAATGCTTTTCGGGCCAACCACAGCAAAACAGTGCTGTCCTTGCCGATGGACCAGAGCATGACCAGGCTTTTGAATTCCCGGTAGGCTTCCCTCAAAATATGTACACTATGGGCTTCCAGACGATCTAATGAGTTCATAATGGTTTCCTATTTCAAATGCAGGCCGCACTCCTTGTGGTCAGGACTCTCCCACCACCAGCGCCCGGCGCGACTATCCTGGCCAGGCTTAACCGCACGAGTACAGGGAGCGCACCCGATGGACGGGTAGC
Source organism: bacterium (assembly GCA_037143135.1). Lineage (GTDB taxonomy): Bacteria > Verrucomicrobiota > Kiritimatiellia > CAIKKV01 > CAITUY01 > JAABPW01. The sequence continues at coordinate 12,711 of JBAWZH010000042.1, read as the reverse complement.
CCCTTCCGACGAGGGCATTTACCGGAAGGCGGTGTGTTTCGGTGTAGTCGGCGATGTGTTGATCGGTCCACAAGGTCAGCGGATTGTATTTGGTGATGCCGCCATGGGCGGAATCGGTCTCGATGCTGGCCAGAGAGGCACGCGTGATGCTCTGCCCCTGGCGCATTCCGGTGATCCATGCGTCGAGGCCCGCGAGTGCGCGAGAGAGTGGCTCAACCTTTCGGATGCCACAGCACTCATACCGGGCGGCGAAGGACTCCTTGAAAGAGAACAATCCCTTTTCCCTCTCCAAAGCCTGCACAGATTCGGCACGCGGGAAGACCCACTCAATGCGGAGCGAGTAGCGGCGTCGAATTGCATCGGCCGTTTCGTAGGTTTCCTCGTTGAGTCGACCTGTATCGATGGCAAAAACGCGGCAGGCTGGATTGATCCCGAGCGCCAGATCAATCAGCACGTTGTCTTCCGGACTGAAACTCGAGGCGATAGCGATGCGGGACTGGTGCGCGGCCAGTGCCTCGCGAAGAATCGTCTTCGTCTCTTTTATTTGCCTGTTTTCCATGATTAACCCCCTAAACTATCGCCTAGACAGATACACTGCTATATCGATAGACAAACAAGAGAATACACCAAAAATCATGAATTACAAAAAGAATATTTAATTCATTTCAGACTCCCGTCCACTTGCTTCAGACTTTATCCAAAATGCCGTCTCTCTGTCATCCGATCATGTACGCATCTTTCCTTCTTGATGAATATGGCTCTATCCGATAGATATGTGGCGTTTCACGGTCGCTCAACGACCGCATGAGAACACATATGCATACATCGAAATCATCTGGGAGGACGTGACTTGAAGTCGGTATTCGCAAAGGCACTGCTTATCTCTATTCTGGGTCTGGCCATCATTCCCCCATGCGTCCAAGCGAAAGACCCCTGGTCTCCAAACTTTGATAACGTCAAGAAAATCGCGCACGATCTGGCTGTAAAACCCTACTTTGATGACCGCCGACCGCTTCCCCCGCGCCTGGCGGAACTGAATTATGACCAATTGAGGGACATCCGGTACAACCCCAAGGAATCCGTCTGGCGGCGCGAGAAACTCCCCTTCCAACTCCAATTTTTCCACCCGGGCGGTCTCAACCGCGACCAGATTGATTATTATCTGGTGGACGGAGATGATGTGCATGTGTTCAATTACACACGGGATCTTTATGATTACGGGGCGAACAAATTCGACTGGGCCGACCTCCGGCACCTGAAATTCTCGGGACTCCGGATTCACTATCCCTTGAATCGCCCCGACTATCTCGATGAACTGGCCGTATTCCTGGGCGCCACCTACTTTCGCGCCCTGCCGGCGGGATTGCTTTACGGTCTTTCCGCCAGAACCATCGCCGTCAATTGCGGGGAACCTGTTCCCGAGGAATTTCCCTCGTTCCGGGATATGTGGATTTTCCGTCCCAGCATGGAGGGAAGGCAGATTCAGGTCATCGGTCTGTTCGACAGCCCCAGTTTGTCAGGGGTCGCCTCCTTCCTGATCAAGCCGGGCCGCGAAACCGTCATGGACACCCGGGTCGCGATTGTTGCCCGCACCAACCTGACCCACTATGGAATCGCCCCCCTCACCAGCATGTTCTGGTTCGGCAAGAACGGAACCCTGCATTTTGACGACTACCGCCCTGAGGTTCATGACTCGGACGGACTTCTAGCCCAGAACGGCAAGGGCGAGTGGCTTTGGCGTCCTCTTGAAAACAATGGACGCCTGCGATTCAATGGATTCCAGGATCAAAACCCGAAGGGATTCGGGCTCCTTCAACGCGAGCGCACCTTCACCGCCTATCAGGACACCGAAGCCAATTATCACCGCCGTCCCTCCGCCTGGGTGAGTCCCCAGGGGGATTGGGGAAAAGGCAGTCTCAAACTGCTGGAAATTCCAACAGGGTCTGAATTCCATGATAATATCGTGGTCTTCTGGGAGCCCGCGCAGGAACTTAAGCCGGGCGACACGGCTGAGTTCGCCTATCAGATCAAATGGTTTGGGGAAAACGCCTCCTTGCCGGATCTTGGGCGAGTGGTCGCCATGCGAACCGGAACCCCGCTCTCGCGCCAGAACCGGGCGCGCAAATTTGTCCTCGACTTCACATGGCCGACGCTGGCCCAGGATGTGGCCAATGGAGTTGTCGTCAACCCTCAGATTGATGTGGGACGCGGACGGCTGGGGCAAGGCCCGATCTCGTCGGAGTACAACCCTGAGACCCGCCTCTGGCGCGTGGCGTTTGATGTTATTGCCAATGAATCGGAATCCAGCGTGGATTTGCGGGCCTCTATCCGCAAGAACGACGTACCCTGCACGGAAACATGGACTTATCTCTGGATGCCATAACACTCCCGGCCTGGGATCCAGTCAAGGCTGAGGAATGTGACGAGGCCTTTGAAAAGGTTGAAAACTACCTCCGCGCCTGCCGGGTGGCCAGTCGCCTTCATCGGGCACGACTCACCGCACTGATCCTGCAACGCACGCTTGAGAAGCGAACCGCCTTGTCCGGACAGGTCTCTGAAACCCATTTGGCCACGCTCGCGATTGAAGAGGCACGCTCCTTGATTTCCCAGTGGATGGCCGGACTCCTACCCCTCCACTCTGATGACCGACCCTATACCCTCTCGGAGGGCTTCCTCGCCCTGTACCTGTGCGATGCTCCCATGCGTTGGCCAAACGCCTTCCTCAACCCGCAACTGACGCCTCCCGGCTTTGCGGAGACGCTCCATGCCCGATTGGTCAAAACCGGACCGGAACTGGAAGTCAGCAGCATGGTGCCCCGCCCCTTGGATCGGGGCCTGATCCCCGGCCTGGCGGATTCTGCCCGCGAAACATTTGATCGCTTTCCCATCCTGAGAGTGTTGTTCCTCTGGCTTCTCTTCAGTGCGGGACTCGTTTTTCTGTTCTGGTACACACGACGATAGCGCCCTATGACACCCACAAAAATTGTTTCCCTCGGTTCTCTGCGTCACTCAGGCCGACGACAGGCGCTGTTCTTCACAACCGTCGTCATGTTGACCAGTCTGGCAACCTGGGTTCTCGCCGACATTCTCTGGCGCGGCGGATTGAATGGCATCGAGATTGCCTTGCTGGTTCTCTTCGTTCCCCTCTTTGGCATGGTGACACTGGGTTTCACCCAGGCCGTTTTTGGTTTTTTCATCCTGCTTCGGAAACGGGATCCCTACAGCCTATCCCGAACCCTCTCCGACATGATGCCGGACATCGCCTCCCTGCCGGCAACGGCCATCGCCATTCCGATCTACAACGAGGATGTCAGCCGCGTTTATGAGGGAATCCGCACGATCTACCTCGATCTGATTCGCACCGGATACATCGAACGTTTCGACATCTTCATTCTGAGTGATTCCAATAATCCCAACAAATGGATTGAGGAAGAGGTGGCTTGGATCGACCTGTGCAAACAGGTCAAAGGGTTCGGACGCATTTTCTATCGCAAACGCAACGTGGCCCTGAACCGTAAAAGCGGCAACATCAGCGACTTCCTGCGGCGCTGGGGGCGGAAGTACCGCTACATGGTCGTACTGGATGCCGATAGTCTTATGGAGAGCCAGACTCTGGTTCGAATGGTTCAATTGATGGAAGCCAACCCCATGACCGGCATCATTCAAACGGTTCCGTCACCCATTCAGGGGGAGACGTTCTTCGCCCGGTTAATGCAATTTTCCGGCGCCCTGTACGGTCCGGTTTTCCAGGCGGGTCTGAATTACTGGCAGGCTGGAAGCGGTAATTTCTGGGGACATAATGCCATCATCCGGGTGGCGCCCTTTATCGACCACTGCGCCCTGCCGACCATCTCCGCATCGGCGGCGGCGAGATTCATGAGCCACGATTATGTCGAGGCAGCCCTGATGAGGCGGGCCAATTACGAGGTCTGGATGGCCTATGAACTTGGAGGAAGTTACGAAAACCTGCCCCCTACCCCGGTGGATCACGCCTGCCGGGATCGTCGCTGGTGCCGGGGCAATCTCCAGCATAGTTGGCTACTTTCCGCCAAGGGCTTTCGCCCGATCAACCGGCTTCACCTGTTCCTTGGAATCCTGTCCTATCTGGCATCGCCGCTCTGGTTCATTTACCTGATCCTCGGCACCATCCAGTGCCGCCTCTATTGGGCGGAAGGGGCGGCACCGCGTTTCGACGACGACATCGGACTGTCTTCGTTCCTCGATATCGGCGGCGGACGATTGGCCCTGATCCTTTTCTTTGTGACCATCACCATGCTGACGCTACCCAAGATTCTGGCCGTGCTGTTAGCCCTGTTTAACCGGGAGCGGCGTCAATCCTTCGGGGGCGCGGTACGCATGGTGCTCAGTTTTGCGCTGGAACATGTGCTCTCCGCGCTTCTCGCTCCAGTCCAAATGTGCTTCAACTCGCGCTTTGTGGCGGAAATCATGATGGGGCGGGACGTTCCGTGGAATCCCCAGTCCCGTGATGCCGGTAGCAGCCTTGACTGGGGCGGCATCGTCCGGGCGCACGCCGTTTTGACCATGGTCGGCATCCTCTGGGCCATGGTGGCCTTGAGAATCAATCCGGTGTTCTTCTGGTGGCTGAGCCCGGTTACCTTCGGGCTGATGGGATCCATCCCCATCTCCGCCCTGTTGAGCATGACCAACCTGGGACAGCGATTGGCACGCATGAAGATGTTTATCATTCCGGCGGAAAGCCATCCGCCCTCCGTGGTCACGCATCTGGAAAAGAATCTTGAGGCCACCCGCAAGCACCTGGAGCCCCAAAAATGGATTGCTCCCCACTATGGCCTGATGCAGGTGCTTCTGGATCCTTACCTGAATGCCGCACACGCTTCCATCCTGCGACGCCAGCGTCAAACCGCGCGCCCCCTGAACCGCTACCTGAAGGAACTGGTTGACCGGTTGCTTGCCAAGGGCCCTGATGGCCTCACCCGGCGTGAACAGATGGCCCTGCTCCTCAACAGTCAGGCCGTGACCGATCTCCACGACCGGATCTGGCAGTCGCCCGAGAACCACCTATCCCCCTGGTGGAAACTGGCTATGCGGCACTACAATACCCTCACAGACCGCCCGCAGACTGCTCTTTACCGGTAATGGAAAAAAGACTGTTGACGGCACACCCCCTGATTTGGCACGCTGTGACCCGTGAGTATGAAGAATCCCATCGCCCAAGTCCTGAGCCACAGCGGAAGTCCGTTGCGGACAATTGGGGTCTGCCTTTTGCTGGTATTGGTAGGCCGCGTGCGGTGGGAGGTTTGCGTCTGACCGGATACAAACCTGAAGCGAAGTCAAACCCACCGCAAAAATGCGGTGGGTTTTTTTGTTAGTGTAACTATAATGCGACGAGATGAAGAAGAGGAGACATCAAGATGAGAAGCGGTGCGGAATGTACAATAGACGCGCTTAAGGCGGCCGGGGTGAAAACCATTTTCGGACTTCCTGGCGGAACCGTGCTGGATCTATTCGATCAACTTGCGAGGGCGCCGTTCGAGTTCTTCCTGGTGCGCCATGAGCAGGGCGCCACACACATGGCCGACGGATACGCCCGCGCTACAGGTAAACCCGGATGTTGCATTGTCACTTCTGGTCCCGGCGCCACCAATGCCGTGACCGGTCTGGCCACCGCCAACATGGATGGAATTCCCATGGTCTGTATCTCGGGTCAGGTTCCCTCCTCCATGATTGGCAACGATGCCTTTCAGGAGGCTGACACCACCGGCATCACACGGGCCGTGACCAAGCACAATTATCTCGTCAAGAATGTCGACGACCTGCCCCGGATCATCGCGGAGGCCTTTGAGATTGCCACAACCGGCAGGCCGGGACCGGTTCTGGTCGATATCCCCAAGGACATCCAAAGGAGTAAAACAGAAGCCACTTTCTCGGGAAAGCCCGTAAGGCGCGGTTACAATCCCGCCTACGAGGGTTCAGCCAAACAGATCGCCAAGCTCGCGGCGGCCATTAATCTGGCCCGGAAACCGGTGATTCTGGCCGGCGCCGGTGTCATCGCCGCCAATGCCGCCTCCGAACTCACCACCCTGGCGCGCAAGGTTAAAATCCCGGTCACCACCACGCTACTCGGCCTCGGGGGCTTCCCGGATACCGATCCGCTGGCCCTGCGTATGCCCGGAATGCATGGAAGTGTGGCGGCCAACCGGGCCATCAGCGCCTGCGATCTCCTCATCTCCATCGGGGCGCGATTTGACGACCGCGTGACCGGAAAAATTTCCGAGTTCGCGCCTCATGCCATCATTGCCCATATTGACATCGATCCTTCCGCCATCGCCAAGAGTGTCCGGGTTGATATCCCGGTGATCGGAAACGCAAAGCCGATACTCAAGGCCCTGATCCCCCTGGTGAAGGCCGTTGATCGGAAGGACTGGCTGGGCGAGATACGAACCTGGCAAACCGAGGCCCCCTTCACCTATAACACGAAGGAACCCCGGATTCTGCCGCAGTATGCCATCGAGCAGATTTACGAGGTGACCCGAGGAAACGCCATCGTGACAACCGACGTCGGCCAGCACCAGATGTGGGCGGCGCACTTTTTCAAGTACACCAAGCCGCGAACCTTCATCTCCTCCGGCGGACTCGGAACCATGGGGTTCGGCCTGCCGGCGGCCATCGGGGCCAAGGCGGGCTGCCGTAACCGGAATGTGGTGACCATCTCCGGCGATGGAAGCATCCAGATGAACTTCCAGGAACTGGTGGTGGCGGTCGAGCATGATCTCCCCATCGTGGTGGTCATCCTCAATAACGGATATCTAGGCATGGTTCGGCAGTGGCAGGAAATGTTCTATAAAAAAGAATATTCTGCCGTCCGCCTCGGCACCGACAAACGCGCCCGGAACGAAAAAATTCAGGACAGGCCACCCGCCTACCTGCCTGACTTTGTCAAAATGGCCGAGGCCCATGGCGCGGCAGGCCTGAGGGTGACCGAAAAACGGGAGGTCGGCCCGGCCTTGAGAAAGGCCTTCGCCATGAAACGTCCGGTGATCGTGGAATGCATCACGAAACCGGACGAGAATGTGTATCCGATGGTGCCTCCGGGCGCCTCGCTGACAGAAATGATTCAAGGACTGGCATAACCGATGGGAACCCCCGAAATGAAAAACGACAATCCAATTCGACGACACATCATCACCGCCCTGGTGGATAACCAACCCGGAGTCCTCGCGCGGGTCGTGGGCCTGATTTCCGGCCGTGGGTACAATATCGAGAGTTTGAACGTCGGCCCCACCCATGACCCCTCCATCTCCCGGATTACCATGCAGGTTCCGGGAGATGACCATGTGCTTGAGCAGGTCACCAAACAACTGGACAAACAGGTCGATGTGATCAAGGTCATTGACCTGACCAAGGCGCCCTTTCTGAACCGGGAATGCATTCTGGTCAAGGTGGCCAGCCGACGCAGTGACCGTTCAAAAATCATTGAACTGACCGATGTGTTCGGCGGCAAGGTGATCTCCGCTCAGGCCAGCACCCTGGTCATCCAGTTGGTGGGGGAACAGCAGCAGATTGAGGACTTCATGGAACTCCTCAAACCGTACAAAATCATGGATGTTTCACGCTCCGGCGTCATCGCCATGGCGAAAGACTAAAAGGACATTGACCGATGAAAACAAAAGACGATCTGGATCGGGTTATCATTTTTGACACCACCCTCCGCGACGGCGAACAGTCTCCCGGATGTAGCCTGAACCAGCGCGAAAAACTTGAAATCGCCCATGCCCTCGCCGCTCTGAACGTCGATGTCATTGAGGCCGGCTTTCCCATCGCCTCTCCCGACGATTTCGCCGCCGTGCATGCGATCGCCGAATCCGTTGAGGGGCCGACCATTGCGGCGCTGTGCCGGATTGTCGAGAAAGACATCGAGCGGGCGGGCCAGGCGATTGCGCCGGCCAGGAAGCGGCGTATCCACACGTTCAGCTCGGGGAGTGATATTCATCTCGAAAAGATCATGAAAATGACACGGGCGCAGAACATCGAACGTTCGGTCAAGGCTGTCAAATACGCCCTGACGTTTACGGATGATGTGGAGTATTCAGCCCAGGACACCACCCGTTCCGACCGGGAGTATCTGGTGGATCTCTATACGGCCGTAGCGGAAGCCGGCGCCACGACCCTGAACATTCCCGATACGGTTGGCTATGCCATTCCGGACGAGTATGGCGCCATGATCGGCTATATAGCCGGACGTGTGAAGGCCCGGGTGCCGGGCGTGATCATTTCAGTCCATTGCCACAACGACCTCGGTATGGCGGTGGCCAATGCGCTGGCCGCCGTCAAGGCCGGCGCCCGTCAGGTTGAATGCACCATCAACGGCCTCGGCGAACGGGCTGGAAATACGGCGCTCGAGGAAGTCGTCATGGCGCTCCGTACCCGCCAGGATTCCTTCAACGTCAGTACCCGCGTCAACACCAGGGAAATCCACCGCGTCAGCCGCATGGTCAGCCGCCTGACCGGAATGCTTGTGCAACGCAACAAGGCCATTGTCGGAGCCAATGCCTTCGCCCATGAATCCGGGGTTCACCAGGACGGAATCCTGAAGGAACGAACCACCTACGAGATCATGCGCCCCGAGGATATCGGCATTGAAGGTTCCGACCTCGTGCTGGGTAAACATTCAGGGCGCCATGCATTCAGGGATAAACTGACCAAAATGGGGATGAAACTGACGGAACCCGAAATTGAATGTGCTTACCATCGCTTCATCGAACTAGCCGACAAAAAGAAGAACGTTTACGATGACGATCTTCTGTCGATTGTTCGTGACCAGATGGAGGGGGCTGACAACGTTTTTCAACTGGACTACCTGCATGTCTCGGCAGGAACCGGAACCGTGCCCACCGCCACAATGCGCCTCAAACGGGGCGCCGAGGTCTTTCAGGACGCAGGATGCGGCGATGGCCCTGTTGATGCGGCTCTGAAAACCATCGACCGTATTACCAAGGTCAAAGGGCAACTGCTTGACTTCTCGCTCCAGGCGATCTCGGTTGGCAAGGATGCCATGGGCGAAGTCACCATTCGTGTCGCCTTTGATGATGATATCGTCAGCGCCAAGGCGGCCAGTACGGACATCGTGGAAGCCGGAACCAAGGCCTACCTGTCCTGTGTGAACCGTCTTCTCATCAGACGAGCTGCACACTCCAACGCTAACCCTTCAACTGGTACCCCCCTATGAAGGGACTCAGCGGACAGACTCAGCCCTTTGCCGTTCTGGGACATCCCATCGGCCATACCCTCTCGCCCGTGATGCATAACGCCGCCTTTGAGGCCTTGGAATGGGATGCGATCTATCTGGCGTTTGATGTGGCGCCGGATCGATTGCTCGACGTCATTCCGGTCATGAAGGCCATGGGATTCAGGGGCGTGAATCTGACTGTCCCCCTGAAGGAAGTGGCATTCAAGGGGATGCCGGATCTCGATGACTCAGCGAGGAGACTGGGCGCGGTGAATACCATCGAGTTCACCACGACAGGATTGCGCGGCCACAACACGGATGGAAAAGGATTCCTGATGGCCCTCCGCGAAGCCTTTGATTTTTCGGTCACAGACCGTGAACTGTTTGTTCTGGGTTGCGGAGGTGCGGGCCGCGCCATCGCCATCACGGCGGCGGGCGAGGGCGCCAAACGACTCATTCTGGCCGACATCGATTCCGACCGGTGCCGGGCCATCGCCCGGGATATCGCCACCCTGACACCCGCCACTCAGGTTGAATTGGCTGGTACCTCGCCCCTGGAATGGATGAAGCTGACGCGCCGGGCAGACCTGATTGTTCAAGCCACACCGGTCGGCATGAAGGCGGATGATGTCTGTCCCCTCACCCCGGCAGCGTTTCGTCCGGGGCAACTGGCCTTTGATCTGGTTTATAACCGACCAACGACTTGCTTCACGGCGGCGGCCATCCAGGGAGGAGCCAAGTCGGCAAATGGATTGGGCATGCTGTTGCATCAGGGGGCGGAGGCTTTCACCATATGGACAGGCAAACCGGCCGCCGTGGAAGTGATGCGGAAGGCGCTGGAGAACGCGCTTTACTCTTAACATGGTCATTGCCGTTATCAGCCTTTTTCTTCTGATTTTTGCGGTGTTCCACTTTTATTTGTATCGCAAGATCGTCTCCGCCTTCCAGCCACTTCCGAAAACCAGGCGCACTCTGACTCTTCTATTCACCGTCCTGGTGGTGGCTCCCGTGATCAACCGCCTTCTTGATCGTCTGGGATTGCCAGTCCTGTCCAGAGCCCTCAACTTTCCCCTGTTCATCTGGATCGCCTGGCTATTCTGGTTTTTTCTGGCGGGCCTCATGATCGACATCTGGAACCGCCTCCTTCGATGGACGCCTGTCGGCGCCCGCTGGATTATTCCCGTCAAAATACAGGTCTATAGCCTTCTTGTTCTCATCTTCATCACCACAGGATGGAGTCTGCACGAGGCCTATCGACCACAAGTCACCCAGGTGGTCATACACAGCCCGGTTTTTTCGCAACCTAAACCCCTTCACATCGTGCAGATTTCCGATGTCCACCTCGGCATGCTGCGTAGCGACGAATGGGCCCGGATGATCTGTAAGACGGTCGAATCCCTGAAGCCCGATCTTCTGGTCAGTACGGGCGACCTCGTGGATTCTTCCATGAGTAGTATTGGGAATCAGGCTGACTTCTGGGCGGCCATCCATCCGCCTCTTGGAAAACTGGCCGTGCTGGGGAATCATGAATACTACCTTGGCCTTTCTGAATCCCTGTCGTTTCACGAAAAGGCTGGTTTCCGGCTTCTGCGGCAAGAATCGGTGGATGTCGGCCAGGAACTGACCATTTCCGGGGTGGACGATCTGGACGGGTCACGCCTGGGCCAGCCCTGTTTCAGTGACGAGTCCCTCTTCAAAAAAAGACTGGGAGCGGATCGATATTCCATTCTGCTAAAACATCGCCCCACTTTTTCCGAAGGGATCACCCGACAATTCAATCTCCAACTTTCAGGGCACACTCACAATGGCCAACTATTCCCCTTCAAGGCGATTGTGAGGCTGAATCACCGCTATACACACGGGCTCTATGAACCGGCGCCGGGGTTCAGGCTCTATGTGAGTTCGGGAACAGGGACATGGGGTCCCCCCATGCGATTGTTCGCCCCGCCTGAAATTACGGTCTTCATTCTGACACGTTAGTCCGGGACGACCGGTTCCGTCTATTCCGCTCCATCATGCTGTAGATCGTGACAATTCCCCACCGCACGCCCCGGTGAAGAAGCGTTTGGAGAGAATACGGCCCGGCATCCGCCTTGGCGGCATCCAGTTCTTCCTGAAATTGTAACACATACCCCTGCCCGCTGATCGAACCGGGATGCCAGCGAAACTCGGCAACAGGGGCTCCGGGAATCTGCACGGCCCCGCCCTGGCGCCAGAGGCGCAACATGAACTCGTAATCCCAGGCACACCGCAAATCCTCCCGCAACAATCCCGCGCGCTCACACGCCTCTCGACGGAAGAACATCGAGGGCTGGGAAATGTAATTGATGCTCTGGATGGTGAAACGGCACGACACTGGAAAAAACAACTCCTTGAACCGCGTTATACCCCGGCGAATTTCAAGTCCCTGCTCGTCAATGATTCTACAATGGCCGAAACATAATGCTTTTCGGGGATGACGGCTCATCACGTCGGCCATCCGCTTCAGGGCGCCGGGCCGATACCGGTCATCTGCATTCAGCCAGGCAACCACGTCCCCGGTAGCCAATCGGAGTCCCTTGTTGATGGCCGATGCGGGGCCACCATCGTTTTCCGAAACACAATGCGCCAGGCCATCCCTGTTCCGGTTCAGAATGTCGAGCGAGGCATCGGTGCTGCCGCCGTCGATCACGATGTGTTCAATATCCAGTCCCTGACAGCCCTGAGAATGGACGCTCCTCACCGATTCCTCAAGGAACCGGGCGCCATTAAAATTCGGCGTTATGATGGAAATCTTCATCCGTCAGAGGACTGTCGGTCGGCGGAGCATGAGCCCCCTTACTTCGCAATGGCCAAGTTGGATCCGGCAGGCTTTTCGAATTCCTTCATCCGGATCAAACTTCCATCAAACAACACAATCATTTTTTCCTGCGCCAGACGATCCAGGACGTGGATATCTTTGTCAAAATCCCACTCCCAAGTCGCCCGGCGGCTATCACTGACTGATGAGGTGCTATTCCGGATGTCACCCGGCAGATCAATCCGCACCACGACGCGCAGACCATTCAGGAACGGGGTCAGTTTGGCGATGGCCTCGGGACTTCCCAGCGCGCCCGAAGTCACAGCCGGAGCGGATTCAGGCAGGGTCACAGACAACTTGCAGGTCTCATCACCCGACACCTTGAACGACACTCCGCAGTCCTTGAAAAAGGACTGTTGCATGAGTCTCTCCAGCCGATTGAACTTAACCGTGAAATCAACATATTTCCACCCCCCCTGGTCACGGGTTCTAAGGGTCTCCAGGATCACCCCGTCCACAGCCATCTTCCTGAATTTTGCATTCAACAACGGTTCGTCAAAAACCATGGGGATATCAAGCACCGACAAAGGCACTGCGTTTGTTCTTCCTTCCGCCACCTCAAGGGAGCGTGTCCATTGCCGGGTGACGTCCAGTTGTTTGATTAAAAAAGAAGGCATGCCATACATGGCGCGCAAGGTGCCGCCCCCGTCGCGGTTCAGACTGA
>JBAWZH010000041.1:0-16368 GCA_037143135.1 bacterium | reverse complement strand
TAGTGGTTCAATGACACCAGCGACCGCCCCGGCAGCTTGCGCGCCAGCTCGGCTACACGATGACAGCCAGGGATGTATCGGGATTCGACAGTCGGACGGGGAGATATATTCGCCATGGTGGCGTTTTCGTGCCTGCTTGATCCTGCAAACGGTAAAAAGGATAGGTTCGCGCTGGCATGGATCAATAGACGTAACGTCCGTTTAGGTTCGGCACGAACATCAAGGCCGGGCGTGGTGACCCTGCCTTAGATGCCTTTTTCAGAACCGTCTTCAGACTACGTCCATGAGCGACAACATGCCGATCACTTACGGATCGCATCGCCACGATTCCGCCACTGCATCCTTTGGGCAACTGTATTGTTACTGTAGACATAAGGGTGAGTAATCCATAGCTGGAGATACGATTCAAGACTGATTCAGGATCCGCCAGCAATGCGAAACTCTTCCCGCTCACGCGGGTGACACCGGTGGTGCTCCTTCTTGAGATCAAGGATCGTGAGCTTGGCGTAATGCTTGAATGAGGGCTTGAAGAATTCGAACAGGCACATCTGACTCTGGCCTCGACTCTGGCCTCGACTCTGACTGTTTTCGGAGGCAAACAATGAAACATCCACCCTCCATCAGGAATTCCGCCTTGATATTACCAGCCCGACAGGCACTGACAATACGGGTCGTCCCAGACCCCCAGTGCTCAATCAACCGGGCACGAAAGAACGCATCGGCGATCATCGGATTTCTGGGGTGAGAATGGTGCTGGTGATAGAGCATCTTCAACGTAATATCATACGGAAGACATCCTGGATTCCAGACCTCAAGCCTGTCATCAAATATCCGAACCTGAATGGTGGCCACACTTGTGTAATCACGATGACACAGGGCATTAATAATAGCCTCCCGGACAGCTTCTTCAGGGTATTCTGGGACAATTTCACGCTCGGGTTTGCCGGTAATCTTGTAAGCCTGATGGGTATTCCGGGCGACAAAAGCCAATGCGTTGTCCAATTGGCTCAACAACGGCCCCTCATACGTCTGTTCATCCAGGAAATCAATGGATTCCACGCCCTTGAACCGCGCACATTTCAAGTCGGCGGAAACGAATAAGGCTGGTAAGGTTAAACCTTAAATCAGACTGTTGACGTATGCCAATACCTCCACGAGAACCTCATCAACCACGTGCGGCACCTCATCAACCAGTATCTCCATGCGGGCATAATCCAAATCTAAGGCGTATGCATGGCTGAAAAAATGCCGAAACGCCATGTAGGGCCGAAGGGATTCCGCCGTTGCCGGTTTCAGAATCCGGCGTGCCTCAACTTGAACCAAAAGATCACGATGCCAAGTTGCGCCTACTGGAATACCGCCGCCGCCACCCTGTAGCGCCTGCTTCATCACGTTTTCAATCCCGTTGTAGAAGAGCAGCCGTGCCGGCCAACACCGACTCGGAAAGCCTGCTGAGGCGATCTACGGGCGGCAGTTGCCCCAGTTCGTGACGGATGTTTTCCTCCTCGGCCTCGATGTAGTCCTTCAAGTCAGCCATAGAGGGGGATCCCTTCACGGGAGACCAAACGGGAGAACCGCTTTGGACGAGACAGATCCAGCACATCGACCGGCATGGAAAGGCGGCTCATCAGTTCACCGTAGAGCAGGAAAAATTCCTGAGGGCGGACACCCTCGACGGCGAGATCAATATCCCTGAACCCACTATCTTGCCGGGCAGCCGAGCCGAACAGCAATACTTTCTTCAACGAGTATTTTGCCGCCAGTTCCCGAATCATCCTGATGTCGTCAGCGCTTATCATGAGACAATGATAGACTCCTCATCCAAAATGGCAACTTCCTTTTCATTGCTGTCACAAAACTGGCAACAACGTGCCAAAGTTTATCAGCGGAATCGTTTTCCTGGGCCTGACCAAATGGCACACCATATATACATTAGCCCATGATTAACCATGGGCTACGACCTCAGTCAGCACGGGGCCGGTGACGAAACTGGCCGGGGGAGAAGTTGCTGACTCGTCTGTTGTTGAGTTGTTGAGAGAGGAACCGGTCGTGGTGGCAGCCGTGGTGCCCATAGAACCGGTGACACCGCCAGCGGAACCGCTCATTGTGACACCGCCGACGCCAGTTATCGTCGTTCCAGTCGCCGAACCTGAACCGGCACCGGTCTCACTTGAACCAGAACCTGCCTCACCGGTGACAGTTGAGTTGGAAGAAGAACAAGGTGACAGGCTAATGACTAATAGACTCCACACCGGACGAGGTGGGGCAATGCCGTAACAAGTTCAACAATAATCCGTTGACGGGTTCGCCTGCAAGGCCTAGGTTGATTGACGTCATTGTCATGCGTGACAGATTGATCGGACGTTAAATCGCGCGTGCGTGTTGAATGAACAACGGAAAGCGAGCGGGGTCAGGACAGACCACAAATGAAAGCGGACAACCAGTCGGATGAACTATCGAGATCAAGGAGAGGCTTGAGAGCCTTCTCCCTGTCCGTTTCCCTCGCCTTCATGCTCGCCGGGTGTTCCCGTTCGTCGTCCGACGAGCCGTTGCGGGTTACAACCCTGCAGGCGGCGATGGCGGCGCCAGATCAGGTGGAGGAACTTGATCTGTATTACCGGCGCCTGAGTTCATTCCCTCCGGAGATTCTCCGGCTTCGCAATCTCAAGCGCTTGACACTGCGCACCTGCCGGATTGGCGAATTGCCAATAACCATCGCCTCCCTCACAGGCCTTACCACTCTCAACATGGGCGAGACCAGCCTGACCAACCTGACGCCCGGCGTGGGAAGTCTGACAAACCTGACACGGCTTTGGTTAAACGACAATGCCCTCGCCTCGCTTCCAGGGGAATTAGGAGCCCTGCAACGCCTGGAATATCTCAATTGTGACCGAAATCAGCTCTCACGTCTTCCCGAACAGACGGGTTCGCTCCGCGCCCTGAAATGGTTACGATTGAACGGCAATCAACTCCAAGCGCTTCCCGAGGATCTCAGCGGGCTGGCACAAAACCTGGAAACCCTCTATCTTCTCGGCAATCCGATCCCTGAGGAGGAACGCAGCCGGATTAAAAAGGCGCTTCCGAATTGTACGATCTATTTTGAAGGAGCGAAATGATATGACGACAACGACAGGCATCCTGAGACTGGGCGTGAATATTGATCATGTGGCAACCCTGCGCCAGGTACGCGGAACAGACTATCCCGACATGGTTCAGGCGGCGCGCGTTTGTGAGGCCGCCGGCGCAAAGGGCATTACCGTCCACCTGCGCGAAGACCGGCGCCATATCCAGGATCGTGATGTTGTGGCCCTCCGCAATGCCATCAAAACGCGCCTCAATCTTGAGATGGCAAACCATCCCGATATCGTTGCGGTGGCGCTAAAAGTGAAACCCGACGAAGTCTGCATCGTCCCTGAACGGCGTCAGGAACTGACCACCGAAGGCGGATTGGACGCGGATGGCCAGGAGCGGAAACTGCGTCCCACGATTCGCAAACTCCAGGACGCGGGAATTCAGGTCAGTCTGTTCATCGCGCCTGACACGCGGCAGATCGAGGCCGCCGCCCGTCTCGGCGCACAGGTGGTCGAACTGCATACCGGAACCTATTGCGACCGAACGGGAGCCGCCGCTCGCAAGGAACTTGTCGCCCTGAGTGCCGGTGCGCGCCTGGCCCATTCGCTGGGACTCACCGTCAATGCCGGCCACGGCATTAACTTGGAAAATGCCAGTGGAATTCTTAAAATTCCGCACCTGTACACCCTCAACATCGGACATAGCATCATTTGCAATGCCGTCTTTATGGGGCTGAACCGCGCCGTGAAGGATATGCTTGAGGTTATGAAGGCCTACCGGGGAGGGACGCGCTGATGGGCGACCATGTCATCGGAACCGGTGTGGATCTTGTCGAAAACGAAAGACTCCGCGTCTTGTTGGAACGGTGGGGCGACCGTTTCAAATCGCGTGTCTTTTTGGCATCGGAACAGGCCTACTGCGACAGTAAAGCCTCGCCCTGGTTATATTATGCCGGTCGCTTTGCCGTCAAAGAAGCCGTCTCAAAGGCTTTCGGCACCGGGATCGGCCCGGATCTTGGCTGGCTGGATATGGAAGTCATCAAGAACCCCGATTCCGGCGCACCCTCGCTCGCTCTCAGCGAACAGGGTCGCCTTCTGGCTGAACGGCGGCGCGTCAGCCGCGTTCTGATCAGTCTCTCGCATACCCATAATTTCGCCGTGGCGCACGCGCTACTGATCGGATTGGACTGCCCATGAAAGCGATTACCTCGGCACAAATGAGGGAGGTGGATAAGATAGCCTCCCAGGAATTTGAGATCACAGGGTTTGAATTGATGCGGCGGGCAGGCCAGGGCGTGGCCGCCACAGTCGAGTATCTGTCCGAAAAGGCGCATGGGGGCGAGACGCTTATCCAGTTGATCGCCGGGCGCGGCAACAACGGCGGGGACGTCTTTGCAGCGGCCCTGTTCCTGCATGAGGATGATTTCGAGGTCGAGGTTCTGTTGGCCGGTTCAGCCTCCGATGTCAAGGGGGATGCCCTGCGTCACCTCGGGAAAATGCGGGCGGCCGGCATTCCCCTCGTCGAACTCCCCACCAAGGAATCCTGGGAGGATGCGCTCCGGGACGCCGTCAGCGGGGAAATCATTGTCGATGGCGTGCTGGGCATCGGAATCAAGGGCCCGCCCCGCGGCCCCATTGCAGGCGCCATCCATTACATCAACTCCATCGCTCCGGACAACCTGATCATTTCAATCGACGTTCCTTCGGGATTGGACGCGGACACCGGGATAGCGCCCGGCGAAGCGGTTGTTGCCGACATAACGGCCACCATCGGGTTGCCTAAAGTCGGACTGCTGACCCAGTCCGCCATCCCCTATGTCGGGAGTCTCGACGTGATTGGCATCGGGGTTCCGCAGGAACTGACCGCCGCCTATGAGTCGCCCCGTCACCTGATCACCGGCTGGGATGCCCGTCGGCATCTCAAACGGCGATCCCGAACCGCCCACAAAGGCGATTTCGGCCATGTGCTCATTGTGGGCGGAGCCATCGGTTACGCCGGGGCGCCAGCCATGGCCGCCCTCGGTGCCCTGCGTTGCGGCGTCGGCCTTGCCAGCGCCTTGGTTCCGCAAACCATCTACCCCGTGGTTGCCGCCGCCTCCCTGGAACTCATGACCTATCCGGGTGAGGAAACGGAGACCGGATCTTTGGACGCCAAAGTCTGGACCGCCTGGAAATCCCGCATCCGCGATTTCACCGCCATCGTCGCGGGACCGGGTATGACCCGACATCCCGGCACGGCCACCTGGATCCGGGAATTGCTGACACATTGCCAATGCCCGTTGTTATTGGATGCCGACGCGCTGAATGTGCTGGAAGGTGACACCGGGTTGATCGCCAACGCCAAGTGCCCGGTTGTCATTACCCCCCACCCCGGTGAATTGGCACGTCTGCTGGGTCTGTCAACGCAAGAGATCCAGAAAAACAGGGAAGCGGCTGTCCTGGAGGCCGCCAAGCGTACGGGCGCCGTGGTTGTGCTCAAAGGGGCGGGAACGCTCGTCGCCCAGAACTCCAAACCGCTTCATGTCAACATGACGGGAAACCCGGGCATGGCAACGGGCGGCATGGGCGATGTTCTGGCGGGCCTGATCGGCGGCTTGCTGGCACAGGGGATATCGCCCTTTGATGCCGCCTGCACGGGAGTGTTTCTGCACGGCCGAGCCGGCGATAATGCCGTATGGCGCGGCTCGCAAGTCTCCCTTCTACCTTCCGACCTGATCAAAGAGTTACCCGGCAGTCTCAGGGAAGTGGCCCTTCGGTAAAGCCGGAAGACTCCCCGCATTAATCATGTTCAGCAACTCCCGCGCGGCGGCCTCGGGATCGGGTGCGCCGGTAACGGCGGTGACAAGGGCGATGGTTCGAGCGCCCGCCCTAAGTAACCCGGGGATGTGCGTCATCTTGATTCCGCCCATAACGCTGAAGGGAATTCGAGTCACCGACGCCATCGCCTGCAAGCCATCCAGACCAAGAAAAGCGCCGTCCCACACCTTGGTGCCGGTCTGGTAAATGGGGCCGATGTTAATATACGAGGCGCCGTCTTCCTGAGCCCTTAAGGCCTCTTCAATGGAATGAGTTGAAACCCCTATAATCAAATCGGGACCGAGATTGCGCGCCTCACAGACCGGAAAATCATCCTGTCCAAGATGAACCCCGTCGGCTTTCGTGGCAAGGGCCACATCGACCCGGTCATTGATGATCAATAAGGCTCCGGCCCGTGCGGTCATCTCACGGATCCCATGCGCCAGTTTCACATACTCACGGATCGGCATGTCTTTTTCCCGCAACTGGATCAATTTCACGCCGCCTGCCAAGGCCGCCTTCACGATGTCCGGGGTGGTTCGTTCCGCAGACAAAGCCTGCGACGTCACGAGGTAAAGCCCCGCCGTTTGAAACCGCCTCATCCTCTCTGACTGTAAAGTTCCCATCCTTACTCCCGCACTTATCGGTACACCTTGTCCCAATTCTTGAACACGGGCTCGAGCCCTTTCCCTTTCAACAAGGCGCAAAACGTCGCCACATCCCGGTCATCATTGACATGGAATTGTCCGTCCGGAGATTTGACCGGGGTCAGATACCCCCCCACGGTGGTTCGACTGGCAATGCTCATCTTGTTGACCCCCAGTCCCGCCATCCCATCCCTGAATGCGGGGGCTTCGCGGGTGGACAGAACCAGAGGAACATCAGGCATACAGATACGGAATGCGAAAATAATCTGGGCCAGCGTGCGGTCATTTACAGGAAAGGGCGGATGATAACCGCCCTCCTGGGAACAGACACGCGGGAAGGAGATGGATACACCGGATTGCCAGAACCGGCGTCGTAAATACAGGGCATGGCGAAACAGACTGATGACATCAAACAACGGATCGCTGAGTCCCAACAGGGCGCCAAGACCCACCGTCCGCATTCCGCCCTCCAGAGCGCGCGCCGGGGTCTCGATCCGGTTGGCATAGTCCCGCTTGAGCCCCCACCGATGCATGGCTTCATACTGAATGGGCTCATAGGTTTCCTGGTAAACAGTCACTCCCATGGCTCCCGATTGAACCAGTCCCCGGTATTCCTCCGCCCGCATCGGAAACGCCTCAATGGTGACGGCCGCGAATCGTTGCGCGGCAAACTGCACCGCCCGGTTAAGATAATCGAGATCCTCAGGCGAAGTGCGCTCTCCCGTTAATAACAGAATCTCATCGAACCCCATCGCCTTTATGGCGTCGAGTTCCGCGATCATCTCCTCCGGCTTCAATCGGTGTCGCGCCTGTTTCCGGTCTGCGGCAAAACCGCAATACACGCACCCGCCGGAACAATAATCCGAAAGGTAGAGAGGAATATACAGGGACAGGGTTTGACCGAAGTGGCGCCGGGTCAATGCCCGGGCCCGTCCCGCCATCTCCTCAAGACAGTCGGCGGCGCAGGTAGACAATAGCGCCGCCAAGTCCGCCTCACCGGGTTGGGAGGAATCCAACGCGCGACGGACATCCGCCGGGGAAGCGCCCCGGGCGGCAGGAATCCAGGGGGTCGGATCGAGATAGGATGGAATGACCCCGGCCATCACGCGCCTGTCAGGAATGACGTTAAGGGACTGGTCGCCACGGCACACTCTGAGCGGGACATGATGCCCGCCCGGCGCGCGGCCAAACCCGCCTTGACGGCCGTCGCGAAAGCGGCGGCCATGTCCGCTGGATGTCCCGCCGCCGCGATCGCGCTGTTGACCAGCACGGCCGAGCACCCCATTTCCATGGCGGAGGCCGCCTCCGAGGGTGATCTCAAACCCGCATCCACAATCACCGGGATGCCGCTGTCGGCAATAATCAACTTGATCATGTCGGCCGTGGACAACCCGTTGCCGGTTCCAATGGCCGAACCCAGCGGCATGACGGCGGCACAACCCGCATCCTCCAAACGCCTGGCTAAAACGGGATCGGCGGACATATAGGGCAGAACGACAAAGCCTGCTTTCGCCAGTTCACGGGAGGCCTCATACGTCTCGATCGGATCCGGCATCAGGTGATGCGGATTGGGATGGATCTCCACCTTCACGAAAGAACTGCCTGACAGTTCGCGGCCCAGCATGGCGGCGCGCACCGCCTCCGCAGCCGTCCTGGCGCCGGACGTGTTGGGAATAAGCGTGATCCCGAGCTTCACAAGCGGGCTCAGCAGATCATCCGAAGGGCGTTCCCGATTGAACCGGCGTAAAGCCACGGTAACCAACTGGGTTCCGGACGCCTGAATGGCGTCAATCATGATCTCCGTGGAGGCGAATTTTCCCGTTCCCATAATTAAGCGGGATTCAAATTCCCGCCCGCCCAAAATCAATTTCTGTACCACATTCATCATCCTGTCCCGCCCTTCATTGCTCTCTGCACTCACCCGCCACCCATAAAAATCAGGACTTCGACGCGATCCCCTTCATTCAAGACCGTACTATTCCGCTCCTCCTTGGGAACGATCCGGTCGTTAACCATAACCGCCACGCGCTCCGGAACAATGTCCAGGGATGTCAGCAAATGCCCGATCATCGCCGGGTCGCCAAGTTCGTACAACGTGCCATTGAGAATGATAGTCATAAAAAAAGCGCCACTAAGGCGCCTCCCATTAACGTTCCCTTCGCCGGCATAACCCGGATCAGGTTCAACGGGTATAATCTCAGCCCCATCAGGGCACCCCATGTGCTCGTAGAAAGATACTTCATTCGGCCCTCCCCCGCAACTGCGTATTCCGTCCAGGGATTCAAACTTACTGTTGACACCGGGGCGGCATGCTGATAACTATTGCCCCGTTTTTTGTCGCACCCGTGGTGGAATTGGCAGACACGTAAGATTCAGGTTCTTATTCCGCAAGGAGTGGGGGTTCAACTCCCTCCGGGTGCACCAAATTCGAGTTCCGCTGTGATCCTTATCGAGGAATAGATCCACTGGCATTATCTTCATAAAGGGTGTATATAATGCCCTCCACATGAAAGCCCCGAGCATGACAACCAAAGCAGGATTGATCGTTGCCCTCGGAATCCTTCTTTCCGGGTGCAATATGACGCTGGTCGATTCCATTCCCCCCTTATCCGAGGATAACCATGCCCCGGTTGTCGCCGTGACTTCCTTTGAAAACCGCGCGGGATCTGACGGACAATGGAAACTGGGCGATGGCATGGCCGACCTGCTGGTCTCGGAACTGGTTCAGTCACGCAATTTTGTCGTGGTCGAACGCCAGCATTTTGAAAGAATTACCGGAGAAATCGAGCGGCAGCAAAGCAGTCTCTTCAGACCCGAGGGAAAGACCAAACGGGGACAGATGAAAAACGCCCAGTACCTCATCCGCGGTGTCATCAATGACTTCTCGCAAACGGGAGGGGGTGGTTTCTCGGTATCGTTCCTCCGAAGCCTGTTCCTGCTCGGGCGCGGATATACCGCCCGTGTGGCGCTTACCCTGACCCTGGTGGATGTGGAAACCGGCCAGATTCTGAGCGCCGTACAAAGCGCCGGATTGGTGCGGACGCGGGAGGCCTATGCCAAGGCGAAATACGAAGGCATCAGTTTCGGCGGTGACGTTTTCTTTGAAACCCCGCTCGGCCAGGCCACGTCGCGAGCCATTTATGGCGGAGTAAAACAGATCACGAAGGATATTCCCCAGAATCCCTGGCGACCCATGATCAGTTGCGTGCGGAATGGATCCATTCTGGTCAACGGCGGGAAAGATCGCGGGTTCAGGGTGGATGCCAACTATATCGTACGCGGCCCGGCTGAACCCGTCACTGACCCCGCCACCGGTGATGTCCTGACCTTCGTACCCGGCCCGAAACTTGGCGTCATCCAAATTATTCAGGTTGACGACAAGGTCGCCTATGCCAAAGCCATCGAGGGTCATGATTTCAACCGCGGCCAGTGGTTGATGAAAGCCACACCCAAGACCAAGGGGCCGTGAGGAAGCGCTTCGTATTCGGTGAGCCATGAAATCTGGATTTCTCGATAAACTCATTGCCCGGCTGGATCGGCTTGACCCGACCAGCGTGCAGACTCATTTCCTGCGTTTGGCCAAGGAAAAAGGCCTCCTGGAAACCATCTTTCAATCGATCCAGGAAGGGGTTGTGGTGTTGGATGGCAAGGGTCATATCACCTACACCAATCGGGCGGCGTCGGAACTCATCGGGTTCAGCCAGGAATCGGTTATTGGAAAGCCCATGAACCGATACCTGCGTGACATTGAGTGGGATCGGGTGCTCGACCTTGACCCCAGTGAATGGACCAAACTCAGCAGCCACCAGATTGAAGTGCGCTATCCCGAACCTCGCTTCCTGAGTTTCTATGTCGTTCCCCTGTCGGCCCTGGACAGCGCGGAAAAAGGCGCCGTCATCATTCTTCGCGATGTGACCCGTGATCGTGAACAAGAGGCCAGCATGCTGGAGTCTGAACGCCTGAACGCGGTTCGCCTCCTGGCGGCCGGGGTCGCCCATGAGATCGGCAATCCGCTTAACGCCCTGAACATCCATCTTCAACTCCTGGATCGCGACCTCAAGAAAAGCGATGCCCGAAACCGGGCCACCCTGATGGAACTGGTCGACGTGGCGCGTACTGAGGTCTCCCGGCTCGACCTGATCATCACCCAATTCCTCCGCGCCATACGTCCCTCCAAGCCGACCCTGGCCAAAACGTCGGTCATGACGGTACTCAAGGACACGCTCTCCCTCCTGAAAGAGGAAATCGACAACCGCTCAGCGCATGTGGAGCTGGAAATCTCCTCGGATCTCCCGGCCATCCGGCTCGACAAGGATCAGATCAAGCAGGCCTTTTTCAACATCATCAAGAATGCGCTTCAGGCCATGCCCGACGGGGGATTGCTCCATATTTCCGGGGCCGCCTCCGACCACTTCATTGCCGTCGCCTTCCGCGACAACGGATCAGGCATCTCCCCCGAGGACATTGGCCATATTTTTGAACCTTACTACACCACCAAGGTAAATGGCTCCGGCATCGGCCTGATGATCGTCCAACGCATCATCCAGGATCACGGGGGACGCATGGATGTGCATAGTGAACCCGGCGTGGGAACCACGTTTACCGTCTTTCTTCCGCTCGACGAACGCCGCGTCCGTCTCCTGAAACCCCATAGCCGATCCAAATCCGAACCGGAGGAGACCGCGTGAATCCCCGCCGCACCATCCTGATCGTTGACGATGACAAAAACACACGCGAGGGTCTTAAGCGGGCGCTTCAAGGAACTCATGACGTCGTTCTCGCCGACAGCGCCGAGAAAGCCCTGCCGATGCTCGACGAACGCACCGTGGATATGGTGCTGAGCGATATCCGCATGTCCGGCATGGACGGCATGACGCTGCTCCATCGGATCATGGCCCGCAGCAATCCCCCCATCGTCATCATGCTCACGGCCTACGGGAATGTGGAAACGGCGGTGGAGGCCATGAAACGGGGCGCCTATGATTTCCTGACCAAGCCGGTCAATCTGGATCACCTTGACATGCTGATCAAGCGGGCTTTGCGATCCCACGAAGTGGAAAGCGAGAACCTCAGTTTGCGCGCCCAACTTGACAGTCGGTTCGGTCTCGACAACATCATCGGCCACTCTGACCTGATGCAGGATGTCTTCGAGACCATCCGGCAGGCGGCGCCGACCCAGGCCACGATGCTGATCCAAGGGGAAAGCGGAACCGGGAAGGAACTCGTGGCGCATGCCATCCACCAGTTCAGTACCCGCGCCAAGGGACCGTTCGTCCCGGTGCATTGCGCCGCGCTATCCCCCACCCTGCTGGAAAGCGAACTCTTCGGCCACGAAAAGGGAGCCTTTACCGGCGCCAGCGAACGGCGTCAGGGTCGGTTCGAACTGGCGGATGGCGGCACGCTGTTCCTCGACGAAATCAGCGAGATCCCCACGTCGATTCAAGTCAAACTTCTGCGCGTTCTTGAGGAGCGTCAGTTTGAGCGGGTGGGAGGGCGCCAGACGCTGGACGTGGATATCCGGTTGATCGCCGCAACCAATGCCGATCTCCCCGCCATGGTCAAGGCGGGAACCTTTCGCAACGACCTGTACTTCCGGCTTGACGTGGTCTCCATCACGCTCCCCCCCCTCCGGAAACGACCGGAGGATCTCCCCTTGCTTTGCGCTCATTTTCTAAAGGAATTCGGCAAGCGAAACAATAAACCGGTGGAGGATATCACCTCCGATGCCATGGGTATTCTCACCGCCTACGCATGGCCGGGTAATGTTCGCGAATTGCGGAATGTGATCGAGCGCATGGTGGTGCTGTCACGAAGCCCCCGCCTGACCGTCAGAGACCTACCCGTCACCCTCCGTAACGCCGTGCAGGGTGAACACCCCCGGACGGCCTCGGGAATAAAGAGTGATCCCGCGCAACGGATCGCCTCTGACTCCATGGCCGACGCTGAACGGGTGATGATCTTTGCGGCCCTCAAGAAGCACAACGGGAACCGTACCCAGGCCGCTGAACAACTGGGCATCAGCCGCCGAACCCTGCAACGGAAACTCAAGGAGTACCATGCCGAAAACGCCTCCACCCCGCCGGCGAGGGAACCGGCTCAGAAACCCGCGTCTGTATTGACTTGAGCGCCTTCAACCTTTATCCTTAAACGAATATGACGACGCCACTCCCAACCAGTTTGACAGGGTTGCTTAAACAGACTGGACTCCTGTCCGAGTCCCAGATCACCACCTTGATCCAGGATGCCCATCAGAACGACATTTCCCTGACGCGGGCGGCGGTGGGCCAGGGGTTTACCACGGAGGAAGCCTTCCTGGAGTCGCTTGCCAGTGTGCTCCGCCTGCCCTTTCTCCGCCTTGGCACCATGACCATCGAGGCCGCCATTTTGGAAAAACTTCCCACCCGCGCCGTGTTCCAGTACAACGTCATCCCCTATGCCATCGAGAATGGCGCCCTGATGGTGGCCACCAATGATCCCTTCGACGCCGGACTGGTGGACGCCCTGCGGCTCGCCTCCGGAATGCGTATCAAACTGGCCCTCGCGCTGCTCAATGATATCGCCAACGCCGTGAAGAAATTCTACGGAGTCGGCGCCGACACGATGGAAAAACTGATGCAGGACAACCAGCGCATCGAGGTTGCGCCGGATGAGTCCCTCATGAAAACCGATCTAAGTGAACTCGACCAGGAAGCCTCCATCGTCAGGTTTGTGAACCAGATCATCTGGGAAGCCTATCAGGAACGATCCACTGACATTCACATGGAGCCGATGGAAAACCAACTTCGCATCCGGTACCGGGTCGATGGTGTCCTCCACCAGACTCCTTTGCCGGCGCAGTTGTCACGCTTCCAGGCCGCCATCATTTCCCGTATCAAGGTCATGGCCAACATGGACATCGCTGAGAAGCGCCTGCCCCAGGATGGCCGTATTGGCATGCGAATCCAGGGGGAAGACATCGATATTCGCGTTTCCACCCTGCCCACCGCCTACGGGGAAAGCGTCAGTTTGCGTCTGCTTATGCGCGGCAAGGAATTTATCGGGCTTCGTCAACTCGGGTTGCGGGAACGCGATGAAACGATCATCCGCAAAATCATTGAGAAACCCAACGGAATCATCCTGGTAACCGGCCCGACCGGTTCGGGGAAATCCACCTCGCTCTACGCCTATCTGCACGAAATCAACACCATCGACCAGCGAATCATCACGGTCGAGGATCCGATTGAATACGAGATGGCCGGGATCAACCAGTGTAACGTGAAGGCGGATATCGGACTGACGTTCGCAAGCGCCCTGCGATCCATCCTGCGCCAGGATCCGGACATCATCATGATCGGGGAAATCCGTGACTTCGAAACGGCGGAAATCGCCATCCGGGCCTCACTTACAGGCCATCTGGTCTTCAGCACGCTTCACACCAACGATGCCGGCGGCGCGGTGACCCGCCTTCTTGACATGGGCGTCGAGCCCTTTCTGGTCGCCTCCTCGCTGGAAGCCGTCGTGGCCCAGCGGCTTGTTCGCCGCCTCTGCCCGGCGTGCAAACGACCCGTCACGAAACCGGATCTCGTCTTCCTGAGAAGTGTCGGCTTCCCGATTGACAAGCTTGAACCCGACACCATCCATGAGGCCGTGGGGTGCGAGACGTGCCGCATGACCGGATTCCGGGGCCGGACCGGTCTGTACGAACTGCTTCAAATTACCGAGACCATTGAGCCCCTCATTCTGGCGCGTTCCTCCTCAAACACCATCAAACAGAAGGCTGTCGAGGAGGGCATGCTGACCTTGCGTGACGACGGCTGGTCCAAGGTTCTCGAAGGCATGACAACCATTGAGGAAGTCGTGCGTGTTTCGGAAGAGACCGACTAATGGCAACGTTCAACTATAAGGCGAAGGATAAAGCGGGGCAGCGCGTCGAGGGATCCGTGGAGGCCAACAGCCGTCTCCTGGCCCTGCGGCAAATTGAAAAACTGGGACTGGTTCCTGTCTCCCTCACCGCAGGAGCCGGAGCGACATCGCCTGCCCCTGAGAAAAAAAGCAAAACTCCCGCCAAACTCGGCAAATTCAGCCTCGCCTTCAATCGGCCGCCGAAAATGAAAACCCGGGATGTGCTGATCTTCTCCACCGAACTGAGCGATCTGCTCGCTTCGGGAATGAACCTCGGGCAAGCCTTGACCACCCTCGCCAACCGGAAAACGGGGACGGCCTCGGATGACATCATCCGCGACATCCGGGATCAGATCATCCAGGGAACGCCACTCTCGGACTCCATGGCCAAGCACCCGAAATCGTTTCCCACACTCTATGTCAGCATGGTGAAGGTTGGCGAAGCCAGCGGGGCGCTCTCCGAGGTCATGACCCGTCTGGTGGAGCATTACGAACGACTCCAGGATCTGAAGGAAAAAGTGGTCATGGCGCTGGTCTATCCGGCCATCGTCCTGTTTATGGGCTTCGCCACCATGATCTTCTCCATGGTGTTCGTCATCCCCAAATTTTCCTCCATTTTCCAGGAATTGGGGAGTACCTTGCCCCTCCCCACCCGCATGCTGATCGGAATGAGCGACTGGCTCTTGAAATTCGGCTGGCTGGCCATGGCCGGATTGATTGTCGGCGGTATTTTTCTGAATCGTGCGTTACAGACCCCGACCGGGAAGCAACGCTGGCACCGGATGCAACTCAAGACCCCGTTCATCAAGGGAATCGTCGCCTCCAGCACCTATGCCAATTTTGCGCGAACACTCAGTACGCTTCTTAACAACGGGGTTCCGGCCCTGCAGGCGCTGACTATTGTGGAACAGACCATCGGCAATGTGGTCATCGCCGCTGAAATCCGGAATGCCCGTGACCGCGTCACCGACGGGACGACGATATCCGGTCCGCTGGCGGCGGGTAAGGTCTTCCCCCCCCTCATGACCGATATGCTCGCCATTGGCGAGCAGACCGGCGACATGGCCAGCGCGCTGAAACACATTGCCCACCGGTACGAGAACGAACTCAACCGCAATGTAAAACTTTTTACAACGGCCCTGGAACCGATTTTGATCGTGGTCGTCGCACTTCTGGTTGGCTTTATTGCCGTTAGTATTGTTATGGCCGTATTCAATGTCACAAACGGATTGGGCGTCTAAACGAAATAGGGAGAACCGTCATGAATAAACTCACATCGATCCTCATGTTGAAGTCCGACAGGAACAAGTCTCGAGCCGGGTTCACCCTGGTTGAAATTCTGCTCGTGGTGGCCATTCTCGGCATTCTGGCGGGTGTGGCCGTGGTCAGTCTGAAAGGACGAACTAAAACAGCCAGCATTGCGGCCACCCGTACCAGTATTCAGGCCATTGGCACAGCCATCGACACCTACGAGGTGGACAACGGCGTCTATCCCGGATCGCTCCAGAGTCTCCTGACCAAGGGAAGCGAAAACAACTGGAATGGGCCCTACATGAAAGATGGCCGCATGCCCAAGGACGCCTGGGGCAATGAATTCATCTATTCCCTTCAAGGCGATGTCTATAAATTGACGTCGGCAGGCCCGGATGGACAATCCGGCTCCGCCGACGACATTACGAACTGATGCATCCCCGTTCCCGAGCCTTCACCCTCGTGGAAATCCTGATGGTTCTGGCTATCATCGGGATCTCCACGATCATCGCGATGCCGTCGCTGGTTAAATCCATTCGCGGGAATCGACTGCGTGTGGGAACTCGAACGATCGTGATGGCCGGCAATTACGCCCGCACCATGGCGATCTTGAGAACTCAGGAAATGAAACTGGTTCTGGAAAAAGAAGCCGGACGCGTCACGGTGGAACCGCTCCGGGATGTCATTACCCCCCGTCCCGAGGATCGTGGGTTTGCCGATAC
>JBAWZH010000040.1:0-16592 GCA_037143135.1 bacterium | reverse complement strand
CGGTCGGCCAGCACATTCCACATAACATAGGACCATACCCGCGCTTCCGGCGCCGTCACAGCCAAAACCATTTCGCCACGTGTGTTGGGAAGTTGCCGCGGGTTCCCGCCGGTAAACAGAAGTCCCCGGCCATGCGTCCCCACCCAGGGTTTGATCTCGTTGCCACTGCGGTCGCAAGCCAGGCTCATGCCCCGGTTGCCGGCGCCGCCGCAGCCCAGAAGATGTTCCCAGGAGAACGCCAACCGGACTCGGACGGCGGTGTGATGCTGATTGATCAGGCGAAAAACGAACACGGCGCCGGGAATACTGGATTGGGTCAGGTCGTGCGGAACCATCGAGGCGAAGGCGGTCAAGTCCACCGCAATCGGGCAAGCCGCCGCGCCGTAACGCGCCCGTGCAACCGGATGCAACCCCGAGTACTCCACATGCATCCCGTCAAAACCGTCCAACGCGTCGGTTTGCAGAAGGTGAAACCGTACCCCTGCATCCGACTCGACGCGCAATGAGAAGAACGCCCCCTCCACTCCTGCGAGCAGGCGCTGCCAATTGTTGGTCACACCTGCGAGCGTGATACGTCCGTTAGCGCCCAGTTCAATACGGCCCGTCCCCAAGCCACCCAGTTGAACCCCATTGGGAAAATGGGATCCCGGCAAGGTAAAACCCGGGATCCTATGCGGGGGGGGTGGCGTTGCTTGATTCATCGTTAATGGAGAAGCGAAGAACCGAATTATCCCAGCACGTCCTTCGCCAACTTCACCACATGGGCTGTGGTGAATCCGAATTTCTCGGCGATGATCTTGTACGGGGCCGAGGCGCCGAAATGGTCGACGCCCAGGATACGCCCCTTGCAGCCCACATATTTCGACCAACCGAAGGAGGAGCCCGCCTCGATGGCCAGCCGTTTCTTGCAGTCGTGGGGCAGTACCTGCGCCTTGTAGTCCGCCGTCTGTTTTTCAAACAGATCCCAGGAAGGCATGCTGACCACACGGACATTCTTGCCTTCCCTGGCCAACTCCTTGGCCGCATCCAGCGCCAGACTGACTTCGGATCCCGTCCCGATCAGGATCAGGTCGGGCAGTCCCGGCCCGCTCTGCCACAGCGTATAGGCGCCCTTTTCGAGATTCGACGCGGCCGGATAGACGGAACGGTCGAGCACCGGAAGATTCTGGCGGGTCATCAGGAGAAGCGTAGGGCTGGTGGTGTTCTTCAGCGCGGCCAACCAGGCGGCCGTGGTCTCCGTGGGATCGGCGGGCCGGATCACGGACACATTCGGCATGCAACGCCAACTGGCGATGTGCTCGACCGGTTCGTGCGTCGGGCCGTCTTCGCCCACATAAAAACTGTCGTGGGTGAACACATAGATCACCGGCAGATTCATCAGCGCCGAAACCCGGATGGTAGGCCTACAGTAATCGGAGAACACAAAGAACGTGGAACCAAACACGCGGAAACCGCCATGCAGTTGCATCCCGTTCAGGATGGCCGACATGCCCAGTTCGCGGATGCCGAAATGCAGGTTGCGGCCTTCGAATTTTCCGGGTAGCACCGAGGGGTATCCATCGAGAAACGTCTTGGTGCTCGGAGACAAATCCGCCGCGCCTCCCACGAACCAGGGCAACGCCTGGGCCAGTTTCTGCATCACTTTTCCCGACGCCACACGCGTCGCCTCCGGTTTATCAAACACGGGCATTTGCTTCTCGAGGTCGGCGGGCAGTACCTGTTGCATACAGGATTCCCATAACCTGGCCTGGTCGGGATAGGCGGAGGCATATTTCTTGAAATCCGTTTCCCAGGCCGTGACTCTGGCCTCCAACTCACGGGCGCGTACGGCAAACACCTCACGCACGGCATCGGGAACGTAGAAATCCTTGTCTTCCGGCATGCCGAGCGCTTTCTTCGTTGCCTTGACCTCCTCGATGCCGAGAGGTTCGCCATGGGCCTTGTGGGAATCATGCAAATGCGGGGAGCCCTGGGCTATATGGGTATGCGTAATGACAAGGGTTGGACGATCCTTTTCCGCCTTGGCGGCAACAATGGCTTTTTCAATCTCATCATAATTGTGCCCGTCGATTTCAAGGACATTCCATTTATACCCGACAAAGCGCTTTCGCACATCGTCGCTGTAGGACAAGTCCGTGCTTCCCTCGATGGTGATGTGGTTGCTGTCATAGAACACCACCATTTTATTCAGGCCGAGATGGCCCGCGAACGAGAACACCTCGTGCGAAATGCCTTCCATCATGTCGCCATCGCCGCAGAACACATAGGTCCAGTGATCGACGGGCGTGAAGACTCCCGCGTTGAAACGGGCCGCCATCATGCGTTCGGCCAGCGCCATTCCCGTGGCCATGCCGCATCCTTGTCCCAGCGGGCCCGACGTGGCCTCAACGCCCACGGTGTGGCCGAATTCAGGGTGCCCGGGGGTTTTGCTACCCCACTGGCGGAACTGTTTCAATTCATCCAGGGGCAGATCATACCCCGTCAGGTGCAACAGGCTGTATAGAAGCATTGAACCATGGCCGCCTGATAACACGAACCGGTCACGATTCGCCCATCCGGGGCGGGACGGACAATGATTCATGTGTTTCAGGAACAAAACGGCCGCCACATCCGCCATGCCCATCGGCATGCCCGGATGACCTGAATTAGCCTTCTGTACCCCATCCATCGCGAGACCGCGAATCGTATTGGCCACCAAACTCACTGTTTTACTCACGTCATTTCTCCTGTTGATTCTTCTGCGTCAAGAAACCCCTTGCGCAGTTTCCATGCATTCAATATATTGCGCCGGTTAATCGTAGCGATTCAAGTTCGGTTGTCCAGTCTGCAATTCACGCGACTCCGGCGAACACCTGTCACGACCCAATCGTGGCCAAATTGTGCCGGAAGCGCGTTGTTGCGTGCCTCCAGACCGTTCGATGAGCCGCCATGATCACGTTTTGGAGTTCAGAGTCATGAATCGCTCCGCCAGGAAAGCGGCGCGAAGCAACACAATAGGAGTAAAGAGCAATGGCATCGAATAGCGAAAAGAAGTATGTGTACAGTTTCGGCCCCAGCAAGACTGAGGGCGGAGCGAACGACAGGAATCTGCTTGGCGGCAAGGGCGCCAACCTGGCGGAAATGTGTCTGTTGGGCCTGCCCGTTCCGGCGGGGTTCACGGTCTCAACGGAATGTTGTAATGATTTCTTTGACAACAGGGCCCGGTTCCCGAAGACCGTGTCCGAGCAGGTCACGGTCGCGCTCCAGCGCATGGAGTCGGATATGGGCCTCAAGTTCGGGGATCCCACCAACCCGCTGCTGGTCTCATGCCGTTCCGGCGCCCGCGCCTCGATGCCCGGCATGATGGAAACCGTTCTGAACGTGGGTCTGTGCACCCGAACGATCCCCGGCCTGATTGCCAAAACCGGCAATGAACGCTTCGTCTATGATTCCTACCGCCGCCTGATCATGATGTATTCCGATGTCGTCATGGAAAAATCCGAGGGACTTGAGCCCGCTGAGGGCAAGGGTATCCGCGTCCAGCTCGAAGGCATCATGCATGAACTCAAGGCGAAGAAGGGTTACAAGTCCGATACCGACATGACGGCCGAAGACCTGAAGACGCTGTGTGAAAAATTCAAGGAGCGCGTCAAAAAGGTTCTCAACAAGGCATTCCCCGATGACCCGATGGATCAGATGTGGGGCGGCATTGGCGCCGTGTTCAAGAGTTGGAATGGCAAGCGCGCCATCTCCTACCGCCGCATTGAGGCGATTCCGGATGACTGGGGCACCGCCGTCAACGTCCAGGCCATGGTGTTCGGCAACATGGGAAACACCTCCGCCACCGGCGTGGCCTTCACCCGCAATCCCGCGACTGGCGAGAACAAGTTCTACGGCGAATGGCTGACCAATGCCCAGGGCGAGGATGTGGTCGCCGGCATCCGGACTCCGAGCCCGTTAAACAATGACACCAAGAATGACCAGAACAAGCACCTGCAGTCGCTTGAAGAGCAGATGGCCTCGATCTACAAGCAGTTGCTCAAGATCCGCAATACCCTGGAGTCGCACTACAAGGACATGCAGGACATCGAGTTCACCATTCAGGAAGGCACGTTGTACATGCTCCAGTGCCGAGGCGGCAAGCGCACCGGAACCGCAGCCTTGAATATGGCCATGGACATGCTCGGTGAGAAATTGATTGACGAGAAGACGGCGGTGACACGCCTGAAGCCCGCTCAACTCGACGAACTGCTCCACCCCATTCTCGACCCGAAAGCCGAGGTGACGGCCAAGTTGCTCTGCAAGGGCTTGCCTGCGGGGCCCGGTGGCGCCTGCGGCCAGATCGTGTTCACGGCCCAGGAGGCGGTCAAACAGGCCAAGGCCGGCAAGACGGTCATCCTGGTTCGCGAGGAGACCAATCCCGAGGATGTCGAGGGAATGCGCGCTGCTGAGGGTATTTTGACCGCCCGCGGCGGAATGACCAGCCATGCGGCGCTTGTGGCCCGCGGTTGGGGAAAATGTTGCATCGTCGGCGCTGGTGGAATGCATGTCAACGCCCAGAAGAAGACACTGGTGGTGGGGAATCTGACCTTGAAGGAAGGTGC
The DNA here is from genome assembly GCA_037143135.1 of bacterium. GTDB lineage: Bacteria > Verrucomicrobiota > Kiritimatiellia > CAIKKV01 > CAITUY01 > JAABPW01. The sequence goes on along the minus strand of JBAWZH010000040.1, from coordinate 12,009 downwards.
CGTGGTCACCCTGAACGGAACACGCGGCCATGTTTATGTGGGCAAAGTGGCCCTCGTGGACTCTTCCGAGAATCCCCGATTCCAGGCGTTTATGCAGATGGTTGACAAGTTCCGCACCATGGGGGTGCGCGCCAATGCCGATACCGCCGAGGACGCCCGCAAGGCCCGCGCCTTCGGTGCCGAGGGCATCGGACTGTTCCGCACGGAACACATGTTCTACGGAAAGGGCAGCGACGAGCCGCTCTTCCTGCTCCGCAAGATGATTCTGAGCAATACCGTCGCAGAGCGTACCGCGGTTCTGAAGAAACTCTTCCGCTTCGTGAAGAGCGACATCAAGGCCACACTCGCGGCGATGGACGGCCTGCCGGTCACGGTTCGCCTGCTCGACCCGCCGCTGCATGAATTCGTGCCGCAGAGCGCCGCGAAGCAGAAGGAACTGGCCACCAGCCTGGGAATCACCCCGAAAGAAGTCAAGACGCGCGGCGATGCGCTCCACGAGTCCAACCCGATGATGGGTCACCGGGGTGTGCGTCTGGGGATTACCTACCCGGAAATCACCGAGATGCAGATCCGCGCCATTTTTGAGGCGGCGGCGGAGTTGATCAAGAGCGGCAAACATTGCCACCCCGAGATCATGATTCCGGTCACCTGCGACATGAACGAGTTGAAGCACCAGAAAGCCATCGTCAAGCGCATCTACGAGGACGTGATCGCACGCAAGAAGATCGACGAGATCCCCTATCTGTTCGGGACCATGATCGAGATTCCCCGCGCCGCACTGCTCGCGGATCGCATGGCGAAGGAAGCGGACTTCTTCTCCTTCGGAACCAATGACCTGACCCAGATGACGTTTGGATTCAGCCGCGATGATATCGGCGGATTCATGAACGACTACCTGGAACAGAAGATCATTCCGGCCGATCCCTTCCAGACCATTGACCAGGATGGCGTGGGCCAACTGATCAAGATCTCGGTCGAAAAGGGACGCCAGACGAAAAAGGCGCTCAAGGTTGGTATCTGCGGAGAGCAGGGGGGCGATCCCGAGTCGGTGAAGTTCTGCTTCAAGACCGGATTGAACTACGTGAGTTGCAGTCCGTATCGCGTGCCGATCGCGCGTCTGGCGGCCGCCCACGCCGCTATCGCCGACTAACCCGGATCACACAGAAAAAGAAAAACGCCCCGGAGTAAATTCCGGGGCGTTTTTTTGTAAACCATGGCTCTACGGTTACGGAGCCTTCGGCGGCGGGGCGACCGGACATATTGCGGCGGCGCAGTCATTCGTGTTACCACATGCCTTCCGCCCTTCCCGTCCCGCGTGCCGCTCACCCTGGGCCTGTTTTTCAAGGCGCGCTTTCATCTTCACCTTCATTTTCTCCCGCATTTTTGAACGCTGCGCCAGCGTGAGAACCTTCTGAATTTCAAGCATCTGTTTGACGCGGAGCCTCGCAATGTCCCGGCGAATGTTTGAGATTTCATCCACGCCCTTCAACACGCCTGATTCATCAGGCGAATCCATTCCCATCAATTCAACCTGTTTTTGGGCGGCGGCTATCATTCGTGCGTGAAGTTTCTTCATCACGTCAACACTCCCCGACACAATCGCCTTAATCGTCTGATGCTGTTCTTTTGACAGTCCCAGTTCCCTGCTCAACATCATGGCAGGCATTATCGGAAACTCGCCCTCGATCTCGTCTGCGCTCATCGGCAAACGAAATTCGGGCTGTTCCGCATTCTCTCCTTCGCGATTGTCCTGCGCCAGACTCAACGTCGCTAATAGACTCAAACTCCCGACCACAAGCCCCCTCATACGATTCATTTTCATCAGAATACTCCTTGTATACAGGCGAATAAACGTTCCGCCATTGACATATGACGAAACAACCCGGTGTTTTATTGCACAAACTAAATCGGACGGAATTAATCCCTGTTTATTGGGGGTTTTTCCTTCTTTTTCAGAGGACTGACCCGGCCTGTTAATGAACTCCCTTACACATGACATTCAAAACGAATGAGTTACAATCTGGTTAGCCATTTGTGAGGCGAGTTTTGCGCAGACTACCGATCAAAATTGTCCGGTAGGGTTAGTTTTATTTAGTTCATTTAACGCTACATATTGGGGTAGCCACTTAAATATTATCCACCTGTCGTGGGTTCTAAAAAATGTGCATTATATTTACGAAACCCCTTGCCTGCATGGGTTTTCTCTTCTATTGTCCTGCGCTAGCGGGTATAGAACAAGAGGAATAGGCGCCTGTTAATAACCTGTTAATAAGTCGCCATAACTCTATGATGGCTGTCCCCATTGATCAATTTGAATTATCAGGCGCATTGGGAGGCCTGGCTGGTGACGACAGGGGTCGTTTTTTTATGAAACCTGCCTGGAGTACTCGTTGCGGGAGGAGTTTTTATCGTGTCAGAAAATAACGCTCAGACTGTATGGAGAGAGGCGTGCGACCATCTTCGCAAGCTGTTGCATCCGGATGTGTTTTCCCGCTGGATCGCGGTGATTGAACCGGGAACGCTAGAGGGCGACACGTTATCGCTCAATGTGGGAAATAATTTCTACCAGACTTGGTTGGAGGAAAATTATCTCGCGCTCATCCAATCCGCCGTGACCTCGGTTACGGGAACCCAGTATCGGATCACCTTCAAGATCGGGCGCCGTCAGACGCCGGAAGAGAGTTCTCCTGAACAGGAGAACCACGACGAGATCAAACCCCAGCCTTCGCGACGGTCGTCCTCCTCGAGAAATACGTCGAATCCTGTGTTTAATCCCCGGTTCACGTTTGATGATTTCGTGGTCGGGCCCTCCAATAATTTTGGCCACGCCGCCGCGTTGGCGGTGGCCCAGTCGCCGGCGCGGGCTTACAATCCGCTCTTCATCTATGGAGGGTCGGGCCTGGGGAAAACCCATCTGATGCAGGCCATTGGTCATCATGTCTTGCGCAACACCAATGCCAAGATCGCCTACCTGACGACGGAAGCGTTCACCAATGATTATATTGACTGCCTTCAGAACAAATCGCTGGTTCAGTTCCGGAAGAAATATCGGAGTATGGATTTGCTGTTGATTGACGACATCCATTTTCTGACCGGCAAGGAGCGCATGCAGGAGGAATTCTTCCACACCTTCAACGCTCTGTTTGACGCCCATAAACAGATTGTCCTGACCAGCGACCGGCCCGCGAGTGAAATCCAGGGACTGGAACAGCGCCTGGTAACGCGGTTTGAATGGGGTTTGGTTACGGAAATCCAGTCGCCGGATCTGGAAACCCGTATCGCCATTCTGCGCAACCGGCAAGCGCAGGGTGGATTCAAGCATTCTGACGAAGTGATTCTGTTTATTGCCAAGGCCATCCGCTCCAATATCCGGCGACTCGAAGGCGCGCTCATCAGGGCGACTTCATACGCCTCCCTGATCAACCGGCCCCTCACCATCTCGGATCTCGAAACCCTTCTGCGCGATACGCTGGATCAGGAGAAGCAGGACGACCTGACCTTTGAGCAGATCATGAAAACCGTGGCGGATCATTATGATATCCGTTTGGTTGAAATGACCAGCAAGCGACGCACCGCTACCATTACGATGCCGCGGCAGGTCGCCATGTATCTGTGCCGTTCCCTGACCCCTTCGTCATTGCCTGAAATCGGGGTTGCTTTTGGAAAAACACATGCAACGATTCTTCATGCCTGCAGATTGGTTGAAAAAAAGATGGAGACCGATTCTGATCTTCGTCAGAACGTTTCCCACTTGTCGCGTCTGCTTGAGAAGAAAAGTTGACAAGCGTGTTGATAACTTGCTGAAATGTTGTTCATAAGCAACGGTGGTGATCTTATCAACGGGTGTTGCGGCAAAGTGATGGTTCTTATGAACAGGACAAGGATCGTGAAAGTTGCCGTTTGTTTGGGTTTCTGACGTTGTTTAGAGTTATGGCCGTTGTGAACAGGGTATAATACGGCGGGTGTTTTATATAATGGTAAGAAATATCATTATTCAATTGTTGAAAAGTTATCCGGAGGTCGAATGAAACTGGTTATTGGAAAAGACGCCGTTATGTCAGGTCTTCAGATGGTTCATGGTGTGGTCAATGTACGCCCCACCCTCCCCATTCTTTCCAACGTGCTACTGGAGGCAAAGGACAATAAATTATGGATGACGACAACCGACATGGAAGTCACCATGCGTTGTGTGGTCGAGGCTCAGGTAGGAAAAGGCGGATCAACAACGATTCCCGCCCGTCGGTTACTGAGCATCATTCGCGAATTGCCTGCGGATAATATTGAGATCGATGTGGATGACAAGAATGCCGCCTCGATCACATGCGGCTCGGCGTTTTTTAAAATCAACGGACTTCCGGATGATGAGTTTCCAACCACACCCAAGAGTGAAGACGGTTGCACGTTCACACTGGATCAGAAAATCCTCAAGGACATGCTCCAGAAGACCTTCTACGCCGCGTCAACGGATGAGACGAGGTTTATTCTCAATGGAACCCTGTTGAGTTTCAAGGCCAACAAGGTGACGCTGGTTGCCACGGACGGTCGTCGCCTCGCCTTAACGGAACATGAACTCGAATTTCCAAAAGAATCGGAATGTGAGGCTATTGTTCCCACGAAGGCGGTCAATGAACTCATCCGAATCTTGAAGGATGAGGGTGTAGTCAAGATTCATGCGGGGAAAAATCAGGCGATTTTCGAGTTGGATGATGTCGTTCTGATCACCAAGTTGATTGATGGAACATATCCGAATTTCCGCCAGGTTATTCCAGGCCAGTGTGAGCAGCGGATTGCGGTGGAGAGGGAAATTTTATTAACCGCCCTTAAGCGTGTCGCCTTGTTGACCAGCGAGAAATCGAGTTCCATCAAACTGACATTTGGAAAGAATAAACTCAAAATCAGCGCCTCTTCACCGGATGTGGGCGAAGCTCATGAATCGGTTCCGATCAAGTACAGCAATAAGGAAATCCAGGTTGCGTTCAATCCCGAATACATCATGGAACCTCTGCGTAATCTGGTGAATGATGAGATTTACGTGGAATTGACCGATGAGTTGAGTCCGGGCGTCATCAAATGCGATATTCCCTTCATTTACGTGCTGATGCCGATGCGGATCTCGTAAGAGTTTCAGGGTCATAAGTTATCTCCGCGGAACTTTCATTTTGATGGACGTACCTCTCAACTTCCAAACACCTCCCGCCCCAGTTTCACCCAGCGGGCAAAACGGGAGATGTCATTTTCAACGGTGTGGGTATCCTTCAGGATGATGACGGTGTTCAGGTTTCCGGCATGCAGGAGGGTCTCATTGAACTCCTTCCGGATCTCGGCTTCGTTGAAGCCCATGCAGACAGGCGAGGGATTGGGCTTGCGGCAATAGACATAGTGGCGTCCAAAGAGCTCGGCGCAGCGGGACTGGTCGCTCCACGGAGCCACCGAAATACACCTCAAGTTGGGGATTTTGGAAAGATACTTCCAACGGCTTTCACTCGCTTCGCAACACCCATAATAATTGAGCCCGAACTGCTCCAGCAACGGAAACTGGTATGGGAAAATGAATTCCCCGAACATATCAGGGGCAACTCCCACCGTTTCCTGGGATTCCGCAAATCCCCAAAGTTGTTTGAGCTTCGCAGGCCCGTTATCTGAACTCTCGCGGGAGGGCAACTGGTTGGTGTAACCGAGATTGCCGCTTCCAATGCCATCCCCACTGTTGTTGTAATGGAGTACTCCTTCACGTTCGAGGAAGGTAATCAAATTGAGCATGTCGTCCGAAAGAAACTTCATCAAACGATGCAGCCCGTCGGGATTGTCGTACATGGCCAGCATCAGGTTTTCAAGGCCAAGCAACCGGATGGCGGTCCACGTCAGCCCGCAGGTCCACCAGTAGGTGGAAGGCGCCTGTATCGATAGCAGATCCCCAAATGTGTTCCGTGCAAGTTCCACGTTCCGGGCACCGACCTCGCGATCCACGGTGATAGTTCGGACGCGAAGCTTTTCGAGATCGCTATCAAGGTTTTGCAGGACAGGTTCGTCGTGGTAGGCCCCGTCATGCTGATCGCTGTGAGACTGTTTGAAAGGAATGCCAAAATCTCCGAGCGTCACCGGCCATTCTACGGTAAAGGATGGATCGAAGGCGGAATCGTCCTGGATATCATCGTGCCTGAAAAGGGTTTGGCGTAGCGAGACTTCCCATTGGCGGGCCAGTTGGCTCTCGCACTCGACGGGAAACGTGGCGTTAATCTCTCTCCACGACCCTTCCGGGGAAGCCAAAAGTAAAGGGGGTCCACTGTGTTGTAGGTCGTTGAGCCGGGTCCAACGTTGTTTTAGCTCCAAATTTTTCGGAGCATCAGCAATCTGGCGGCAGCGCGACGCCAGCGTGCGCAGAACATTAATATCATGATGTGATAATTGCATCGTTTGTCTTCTCTCCTATAGGTGTTATGACTTCAGTTCTGAATCAAAAAAACGTATTAGTCTCAATGAACCATCGGCCACTGCTTGATTGCATCGTTGTGGAAGTACAACAAATCTGCCCTGCCAACACAATGATTGGTTAAGACTTGTCGGGTAACGATGCCCAGAGTATCTTCTGTACATGATTCGAATGCACTAGTCGGATTAGTGACGCAGGGTAATTATTATGACACATATAGAATCGCGAACGAAACGTAAGGTGTCGAGCGAATACAGAAAGATCGTTCGGGCAAAGAAGCCTAAAACGGTTACTTTTGGGTCAGTCACTGTACAAGTCGTTCCCTCAACTACAACGGAGATTCGTCGCAACGTACACGTTGGACAAGTGGTGATGGGAAAACTACTTGACCGTATCCAGAAACCAGGGGTTATCCTTTCGCTCAGGAAAAGTGTGCCTATTTTTTATGCCGACCCCAAGGATCCGAAGTATCTCATCCGGAAGGTGGCTGGCAGGCGGGAACGAGTTCGTTTTGAGAATGGCGATTTTGTGGTTTGCAAATGACGGAAGGTCATCTACGAGCGGTGGTGTCGGACATAGCGACGGAATTGAAGAGAACAAAACGCCCGCTCGCTGTCATTCTGGCCGGTCATAACGGTTCCGGCAAATCAACGTTATGGTACAACCATCTCGTTGATGCGCTCGAAATTCCTTTGATTAACGCGGATCGCATGATGTTGTCGCTTCTACCGGAGCCGAAACCGGGACACCCTCTGCCCTCATGGGCCGTTCAGATTCGTGATAATAATGCGAGTTGGATGCAGGTGGCGCAAAAAGGAGTCGAGGCTTTCGTGGCTCAAGCCATTGAAAAGAAGGTGCCATTCGCAATGGAAACCGTCTTTTCGCATTTAAAAAAAGACGCGGGTGGGCGAATTGTAGAATCGAAGATTGACAAGATCCGGCAACTGCAGGGAGAGGGATATTTTGTCCTGTTGCTTTTTGTCGGGTTGGCAAGCGCGGAATTATCCATTGCGCGCGTCAAAATGCGTGTCGCAAACAAGGGGAGTTCCGGGCATGATGTCGCGATCAATAAATTGCTTTCAAGGTTTCCCCGCACCCAAGAAGCGATTGCTCATGCCTTGACGGTGGCGGATGCGGCCCTCCTGGTGGATAACAGTCGAAAGCCAGAGGATGCATTTACCTTGTGCCGCCTTCAAATGAAGGAAGCGGTTCCGTTTGACTTGCGAGTTGCTGGTAAGTCCTCGGTACCGCCAGAAATCACGAAGTGGTTAGATGTGGTTTGTCCAATGAACCGGGGTAGCAAGGAATAGGGTTTTAAACTTTCGCAACATCGTAGTGAACTCATGCCGAAATATGACCATTTGAACCCTGCTGAGTTGGTTGCTCTGTTGGAGCAGCGCGACCGTCGCGATGCCACTCGCTTTGGTTTGGTCTGGGAGGCCCGGGATGCGGATCGTGACAGCAAGTTGAATGACGATTTCGTGGCGCTGGATCTTGATCCCGAACTCTCCTGCGGGAATGCGCCCTGGCGTAATCTGATCATCGAGGGCGATAACTACGACGCCCTGCGCCATCTGCGCATGGCTTTCGCCGGCCGCGTCAAGTGCATCTATATCGATCCGCCCTACAATACCGGCAACCGCGATTTCGTCTACAACGACAGTTTCGTGGATCGTGAGGACGCCTGGCGGCACTCCAAGTGGTGCGACTTCATGTTCCGCCGCCTCCAACTAGCCAAACGCCTCCTCGCTCCGGACGGCGCCATTTTTGTTTCCATTGACGACAACGAGGTCTTTACACTCGGCATGCTGATGAACCGGGTGTTTGGGGAATCGAACTTTATCGCGAATTGCATCTGGCAGAAGCGCTATTCATCATCCAACGACCATAAGACGATTGCCCCGATGCATGAGTACGTACTCGTCTATCGACAGTCAGATATGTGGCAACGAAAGTTATTGCCACGCGGTGAGGAGAAGGATCGACAGTACCGGTTTGAAGATGAACAAGGGTTGTTCCGATGCAGTGACTACACTTGTAACAAGAGTGCAGAAGAGCGACCGAACCTTTATTACCCAATCACGAACCCAAATACAGGTGAACAAGTATGGCCAAAACGCACCTCTGCATGGAGATACTCGCAAGAAAGACACCTAGAGAATGTGGCAAATAACCATGTTTACTGGGGCAAGGATGGAAAAGGAAAGGTCCCTTCATTCAAACGGTATAGGCACACGTTACGACTTGGGAATGGAGTCGTCCCTACAACTTGGTGGACGCATGATGAAGTCGGGCACAATGATGCGGGAAAGAAGGAACTTATGGCGCTTCTTCCCGAAGCACGTGAAACCTTCTCAACCCCAAAGCCAACCAGTTTGATAGAACGCATTCTCCAGATAGCCACTGGTCCTGACGATATCGTGTTGGACTTTTTCGCCGGTTCCGGCACTACGGGACACGCGGTTCACAAGATGAATTTGGCGGACGGAGGGCGGCGGCGTTGCATTTTGGTTTCGAACACCGAGGCGACGGAGGATCAACCGGAGAAGAATCTGTGTCGCGATGTTTGTGCGAAGCGGGTGCGGCGGGTCATTACGGGGTTTAACGAGTCGCCTGGACTGGGCGGGGATTTCGCATATCTGCGGTGTCGCCGGGTGCCATCCGGCCGATTGCTTCGGTTGGATCATGAGGCGGTCTGGACGGCCTTGCAATTGATCTATCGCGACCGGATCGCCCCGTTTGATGCGTCCGTGCGGCTCCAGTTTTCTGAGGAGGACGGACAGGCGCTTGTCTATGTACCGCGGTTTCGGCGGGCGGAGGCGGAGGCGCTGCGGCAGCGGTTGGACGGGATGGCGTCGGCCACGGTCTTCTCGTGGCAGCCGGACGCTTTGCGTCAAGCGGCACCAGGCAGCCACGTTCAACATGAGTCGGTGGCGGAATTCCTGTCGAGGAAATTCGCCGTGGGGAGCAGAACATGAGCGCCAAACTCTCTCTGACGCAGTTCCAGCAGTCCGCCGTTGAAAGCGGAGTGGCGGCCTTGAGTCATGCGCGGTCGCTATTTGATGCGGCGACGGAGGAGGTGAGCCGTCGAACTGTGGCGGCGCGCAATGGGTGCCTCCTGATCGAGGCGCCGACGGGTTCTGGCAAAACACTCATGGCGGGCCAGATCGTCGAAAGGGTCTCTGCCGGTGAGAAGGTTGTATGGTTCTGGTTTGCCCCATTCAAAGGTGTGATTGGGCAGACCAAGGCGTTTCTAGGCGACCAATTCGCCGGTTTGCGTTTGCGCGAACTGGTGGATGACCGGAATCTTGAGGATAGCGAGGCGGGCGATGTGTTCGTCACGACCTGGCAGACCGTGGCCACGCGGGTCCTGGACCGGCGCAACGTGCGCAAGGTCACGGAAAACACCGATTCGGTGGATATGCTGGTGCAAAAACTGCGCGAGAGAGGCTTCCGCATCGGCGTGGTGGTGGACGAGGCGCATCACAGTTTCCATGGGCAGACCCAGGCGGGGGCCTTCTTCAGGGAGATCCTTGCGCCGGAATATGCGTTGCTGATCACGGCGACCCCGGATGACAAGATGCTGGAGACTTTCGAGGAGAAGATGGGCATCGTGCCGGAGCAGCGGATCCGCATTGGGCGCGAAGACGCGGTCGAGGCAGGATTGATCAAGGCAGGCGTCCGCTGTGCGGCTTACGTCATCGAGCCGGAGAAGGCCAGACTGGTGGATTTAGAAGGGTTGGCGCTACGTGACGCGGTGGCGGCGCACCGGGGCATCAAAACAGCACTGGCAGAGGCGGGCGCGGACTTCACGCCGTTGCTCCTTGTGCAGGTCGATTCACGCGAGGATGAGGCTGATGCGCGGACGGAAAAGAGTGTACAGCGCGTGAAGGAGAAGTTGCTGAAATTGGGGTTTACCGAAGAGCAGATCGCAGTTCATACAGCAAAAGAACCGGACGATGGCTTGCTTGCTCTTGCGCATGACATGACGCGCGAGGTGCTTGTCTTTAAGATGGCGGTGGCCCTGGGTTTCGATGCCCCGCGCGCCTTCACTTTGGTGTCCATGCGGGCGACGCGCGATCCCGATTTCGGGGTGCAGTTGGTGGGCCGCATCCTGCGAGTTCATCGCCAGTTGCAGGCGGCGGCACGAAAGCGGACGCTTCCCGAACGCTTGCGGTATGGTTATGTCTTCCTGGCTGATCCCTCTACCCAGGAGGGGCTCGATATCGCCGGGCAACGGATCAACCAGATTAAAACTGAGTATGCCCAGGTCTGTGGTTCAACGGTGCTGATCCAACTTGGGGGTGGAATTAGTGTTCAACATGCGCCGGATGGCCAGCCCGTTCTATTCCCGACGGCTGATGAATATGGCAATAGGTTGGCGGCGGATGCGACGGGAGACGAGCCGAAAAATCAGCGCCCGGTCGAACCATTCGAACTGACGTTCGATTTCGCACGACTCGGAGTGCCTGAGACCGGAGCAACGCCGAGCTCCGCCAGCGAGGGAAGTGCCGATCAGGATATGAGTGTGACATCCCGTATTCAACCAATAACCGGGCGATTCCGGTATCCGTTGCGGACGGATGTGCCGAAACGGTTCAAAACCGTGGTGGCAATGATGGATAACGAGACTACCGAAGAGGATTGTGCCAATCGTTTCGTGGTGTCTGCCCGCGACTTGTTGGAAGCGATAGCAGGTCGGATCAACGTGCAACGGCGGACTCTGGAAGTATTCACGCATCAACTGGAATTTGATTTGGTCGGCGCGGATTTGAATCCATCAGAGTTGGCCAGACTGGCCGAGAAGATTCTGTTCGCTTCGACGATGTTTGACGCAAAGGCCTTGCGCGAGGTTCTGGAACATAAGGTGTCGGCAATGATGAAGGAATGGGCAATAGCCGAAGGCGATGACGATGAGGCAGTGGCTCGATTTCTGGACACACTCCTGGCGCGTCATCCGGAACTATTGAAAAGAGCACAAAAGGCGGCTATCAGCGCCACACTGGAAGTGCGTATGGCGGCGGATTTGCCCGGGGAACTGGTATCAGACGCCGGACTCCCCTCCTCCGCCCGCAATATTTATGGCGTCTATCCCGAGAGACTGAACGGTTGGGAGCGTGCGTTTGCGCAGTGGCTTGATGGCGATACGTTGGGCGTGGTGTGCTGGTGGCACCGGAATCCGCAACAACAACCTTGGTCCGTCAATGTTCCAAGACCTGACGGACGCGGATTTTTTCCGGATTTCGTGGTTGGGATCAACGGGCGCAAGACCGAGGAGGGGGCACTCTTGGCCGATCCCAAGTGGGCGTTTGACCGGCACGATGAGGCACCGAAGGCCGGTGCGCATCATCCCTCATACGGGAATGTTCTGGTCTTGTGCCGCGATCAGGATATCCGCTGGATGACGGTTCGTTATGACGTCGAACGGGACATCGCGCGAATAGACCGCGAGTTCTTCCTCAGCGATGCAGCAGGGTTCTGAGTGGGATTGGAAACATCGCGTAAATTTCCCTTGCCTCTGGCTGGTTTATCCGTATGATTCGCCCCTTTTAGTAGTCCGGCAAGTGTCCGGACGGAAG
>JBAWZH010000039.1:0-16971 GCA_037143135.1 bacterium | reverse complement strand
GGAACCACCGGATGACCCGATCCAGGGTGCGCGAGGCGGCGTTAAACTCATACCGTATCGCGCCCAGTTGTTCCCGAGGGCCCGCCTCCGCCGGAGACTGGATCAGGGCTGGAATTTCGACCCGGTTTTGGCTCCCCTGAAAGGACACCAGTCGAAAAGGCGCGGTGTTGGCAAGATCCTTCTGCATCAGTTCCAGAGCCATCACCGCGTCCCCGTCCCCCTTCTCGCTCGCCCGCTGCCACACGCGGAACCCGGCGGCGAAGGCGCTGGCAATGACCGTGGCCGCGACGGCAATGAGTGCGCCCGCAATCAACAGTTCAAGAAGGGTGAAGCCATTCTGTTTCATGGGGGATCACGAAAGAGGGCCCGCTCGAAGTCCAGGAAATGGGGCGTGCCGTCCTGGACGCGAACGATCCTGATGGTCGTTTTCTGGAATGAGGAAAGGGGCGTGACAACCTGCCGGTCAGTATGCATGTCCCAGACATACTCCACGCCTCCGCGTCTTTCCCTGCCGTTCTGGGCAGGAATGGCATCGGGAGAGGCGATCAACTGGAGGTCAACCGAGACAGCTTTTTCGCGGAGCAAGTCCGATGTCGCCAGAGTCTCCGAGGCCGCCCCCAATGCCTGAACCGCCATGCTGTAGGCCTTCAGGACGGCGCCGAGTCCGGCAAACAGGATGACCGACGCCACCAGGACTTCAATCAGGGAGAATCCCCTATTCCCAGTTCTTGATATCATCCTCCGTGCCTTCCTTGCCGTCGGCCCCGACCGAGAAGAGATCATAACTGGAGGGTCGGTGTGTGCCCGGACAGCGATACAGGTATTTGCGTTGCCAGGGATCGGTTGGGGATTTTTCCAGATAGGGTTCACGGCCCGGCCCCGGCGCGGCCAGAAGCGCATCCAGCCCCGACTCTGAGGTCGGATAAGCCCCCTTGTCGAGCCGGTAGAGATTGAGGGTGGTCTTAAGACTGGCCAGATCGCCCTGGGCAATTTTTGCCTTGGCCTCGTCGGAACGACCAATCAAATTGGGCGCCACCATGGCCGCCAGGGCGGCGATGATGATCACCACGATCATGAGTTCGATCAGCGTAAAGCCTTCTTTGGATTGTTTCATCGTATCTCCTTTTCTCTCCTACCGGATCGCCTGTCCAATTTGGAAGATGGGCAATAACATGGCAAAGATAATAAACCCGACAACCACCCCGACGAGCAAAATCAATACCGGCTCCAGGAGGGTTGTCACCAATCTCAAATCCCGATCCAGTTCCCGCTGATAAAACGCGGCCACTTCCAGCAGGGCTTCATCCAGTCGGCCGCTCTCTTCACCGACCGCCACCATATTGGTCACGAACTCAGGGATTTCAGGCCGTTTAGTGAACCCGTCGGCAATGGTGGCGCCCTGCCGGACGGTCTCCTCGGCCGCGGCCAGAATGGCCGCCCTTAACTTCCTATTCATGAGAGTATTACCCGAGAGGGCGAGGGCGCGATCCACGGAAATGCCCGCCTTGATCAGCAGGGAGAGGGTTCTGGAAAACCTCACCACGTCGGTATCCCGCGCAAAATCGCCCAGGACGGGGAGACGCAGGAGGGCGCTGTCGAGGGCCATTCGCCCCGCCTCGGTTTTCAGGGTGCGTCGCGCCAGAAAGACGGCGATGGCAAGAACAACGACCAGTGCCAGCCAGTAGTTGGAGAAAACGCCGCTGACCGCCAGGACAACCCGGGTGGGAATGGGCAGGGTCTGGCTCATCCCGTCGAACAGATGCACGATGCGGGGGAGGAAGAAGGTCAGGATCACAAACACGCTGAGGGCGCCCACTCCGAGGACAAACGCGGGATAGGCGATTGCCGAAGCGACCCGGGACTTCAACTCATCGTCATTTTCGCGGGCCTCGGCCAGGCGCATGAGGATTTCGTCGAGCATTCCCGCCGACTCACCGGAGCGGACCATGTTGACATACAATTCCGGGAACAGCGCCGGTGTGCGGGCCAGGCTTTCCGAGAGTGAGCGGCCATCCCGGATGGATCCGGAAAGATCCATGACGACGGACTGGAAGGTGGCGTTCTCCGTTTGTTTCTGGATGGTGGTGAGGGCACGCAGAATGGGAACTCCGGCGCGCAACAGACCGGCCAACTGCCGGGTGAACACCGTGATTTCACGGGAGCGGATGCGCCCCGTCTTCGGCCGGGCCACACGTTTGCTTCCCGACATTTCCTCCAGATAGAGGGGGCTGCACCCCATTCTCTCCAGTTTAACCATGGCCGCCGGGCGGCTTTCGGCCGCAATTTCCCCCTCCACCGTGCGGTCAGGACCCTGCTTGGCTTTATAGAGGAAGGTGGGCATCGAGGGTTATTCGACATGAGTCAGTGTATCAAACGTCACACGGGTCACTTCATCCACGCTGGTGACCCCCTCGGTGATCTTATCCCAGCCGTCACCGGCCAGGGTTTTCATTCCCATCTCAACGGCCTTCATTCGAATATCGCGGGCGGAGGCCCGGCGCAGGATCAAGTCCTGGATTTCCGGAAAGACCTGAAGGATTTCACTGATGGCGGCCCGGCCCCGGTAACCGGTTCCATTACACTGGGGACACCCCCGGCCGCGACTGCACCGGCGGCCGTTGAAGTCATACCACTCCCGGCAATGTTCGCAAATCACCCGCACCAACCGTTGAGCCATGAAAGATCGGACGGTTGAGGCAATGAGATAGGGATCCACCCCCATATCCAGGAGCCGGATGGCCGCGCTGGCGGCATCGTTGGTATGAAGCGTACTGAAAACCAGATGCCCGGTCAGCGCCGTCTGGATGGTGATTTCAGCCGTCTCGCGATCCCGGACTTCGCCGACCATCATGATATCGGGATCATGCCGCAGCATACTGCGGAGGGCCCGCGCGAACGTGAGATCGATCCGGGGGTTCACCTGGGTCTGCATGATTCCCTTGATCTCGTATTCCACCGGATCCTCAATCGTGATGATCTTGTGATCACGCGTATTGAGCCGGCTCAGGCAGGCGTACAGGGTCGTGCTCTTGCCGCTCCCCGTCGGGCCGGTGACAAATACGATGCCATGGGGAAGTTGGATCAACTCCATCAGGATCTGGGAATGGCGCGGCGACAATCCCAGTTGTTCCAGACTGAACAGCATGGACGTGGGAAGAATACGAATCACCACATTCTCGCCGTGAATGGAGGGAACGACCGATACCCGCAGGTCATACTGGAAGCGCCCGATATTGACGCGGGCCCGGCCATCCTGGGGCAGGCGCCGTTCCACAATATTCAGGCCCGCCATCAGTTTGATGCGGGAAATGATGGCGGGATAGAGCGAGGCCATGCTGCGCGAGACGGTGGTGTCATAGAGAATCCCGTCGATGCGCCGCCGCAGAATGATGTCATCACGATAGACTTCGAAATGGATATCCGTGGCCCGGTCGGTGATGGCCTGGTGCAGGAGTTGGTTCACCAGTTTGACGACCGAGGCATCCTCCGCCTTGTGTTCCAGGTCATGGGATTCCTCGGTGGCGCGGTTTCCGCCCTGCCCCGGCAAATCCGCCAGAATTCGCTCCACCGTTTCCGAACCCACGCCATAATGGATTCTGATCGCCTCGAGGATATCGGCCTCGCAGGCCAGAACCCGCTCGACCCGGAGCCCCTGCCCGCTTTCGATATCCTCAATGGCGGCCTGGTCAAAGGGGTTTGCGACGGCAATCTGAAGGCGGTTGCCTGTCAACGTGACCGGCATGATGCGATAATGGGCCACGAACCGGGCCGTCAGGCAGGCCACGGCGGCGGCCTCCGGATGAACCTCGCGCAGGGAGACAAACCCGAGCCCCTGCTGGCGGGCCACAAGGCGCAGGAGTTTGTCCTCCGCGATGTGGTTCTGGCTGACCAGGGTTCGGATCAGGGATTCGCCACGGGTCTTCGCCAGGCGAACCGCCTCCTCCAGTTGACTGGCGGAAAGCAGTCCTTCCTCGACCAGCAGATTCATCCATTGTGGCGCCATTCGTTTCTCTTTCCCTTACTGCAAACGCCCGATCATGTAGAATTCCCGTTCGTCACGGTCGTCATACGCGCCCTCGATGATCCGGGAACAATCCGTCACCGTCACCTGGGTCGGAACATATTGTCCTTTCCGGCCGGTGTAGGACTCGGCGACGAAGCAGGGCTGGGTCAAATAATTCTGGAGTTTGCGGGCCCGCTCATAGACCAGGCGGTCGGATCGGGACAATTCATCGATGCCGATGACGGCAACAATGCGCCGGAGTTCGTCGTATTTCGTCAGGATTCGCACCACTTCCTGGGCCGTATTGAAATGCTGCGCCCCGACGATGGCGATATCCATGTTGGAACTGGAGGAATTGAGCGGGTCAACGGCGGGATACAGTCCCAACTGGGCGCGGTCGCGGGAGAGCACCATGACGGTATCGAGATAACTGAAAATGGCGACCACGGCGGGGTCGGTGAGATCATCGGCGGGCACATACACGGCCTCGAAGGCGCTGATCGACCCGCCGCTTCCGGTTTTGATCCGTTCGTGAAGGTCGCCGACTTCCGAACTCAGGGTGGGTTGGTACCCGGTTTCGGAAGGGACGCGTCCCATCAGGGTGGAGATCTCGGAACCCGCCTGCACGAAACGAAACACGTTATCAATAAACAGCAGCACGTTCTTGCCCTGTTCCTGGAGCCACTCCGCCTGGGTAATGCCCGTCTTGGCCACCTCAAAGCGCGCACCCGGCGGCTCATCCATCTGGCCGAATGCCATGATCACCTTGGGAAGAATCCCCTCATGCTCGAACTCAAAATACAATTCATTGCCTTCCCGGATACGTTCGCCGACGCCGGTGAACACGCTGCATCCGTCGTGTTCCTTGGCCACGTTGTGGATCAGTTCCTGGATGACCACGCTCTTGCCGCAGCCGGCGCCCCCGAGAATGCCGGTCTTGCTTCCCTTGACAACGGGATACAGCAGGTCGATCATCTTGATCCCGGTCTCCAGCACCTCGCGTTTGTTCTCCGAAAGACTCGACATATTCACCCGCAATTTGGTGACGTCCTTGTGGATCGGCCGCGTCTCCGTGGCATTGATGGGGCCCTTCCCGTCGATCGGTTGTCCCATGACGTTGATGATGCGCCCGAAGAGGGCATCCCCCACGGGCACCCTCAGGACATCCCCCGACGAAATGGCAATCGCATTGCGTTGGAGGTTGAGTGTCGAGGACAGGGCGATGCAACGCGCCATATTGCCCTCCAGGTGCTCCGCGACCTCCAGCGTCAGGTTCCGTTTATCAAACGTCTTGACGTTAATCACCTCATGCAAATCGGGCATGTCCCCGGTATTCTCAAACCGGACATCCACGATCGGGCCCTGAACGCCCACCACGCGGCCTTTTTTCAATTCAGCAACAATCGGTTCGCTCATATCATGCCACCTTCTTCTTCTTTTTTCGTGATGAGAACGATTCACGCATGCCCTTATCCACCAGTTCATGCGCGGCCCGGAAACATTGATGCTTCAATTTCTTATGTTCCTTCTCAAGTTTCTGCACACTATCCTCCAGATGCATGGCGCGCGCGGCAAACTCGGAGAGTTTGCTGTCTTCGAATACCTCGAATAATTTCGACGCGACCCACACGGAGGCCAGATACTCAACCATATCCTGGAAGGACGACTCCACCGTGACCTTCCTCGCATCCGCGATCAAGGCCCCCGTCCTCCCGGTATGCCGGGCGATCACCGAGTCCGACGTCTTGTCGAAGAGTTCCCCGCAGGGCAACAGACTGAACGTGTCAATCGTCTGCTGGGTGAACGAGAGCGGGCGGGGATGAACCACCACCACCCTCCCGATCCTTTTCTCCAAAACCTCTTTCACGATGTAATCCCGGATTTCCATCGCCTGTTCATACCGGGTTTCCTGAAATATCCCCGGGAACGCCTTGAATTCCTTCCCCGACTCCGACAGTTTGGACGCGCCGCGCTCTCCAATCACGATGTACCTCACCTTGTCCGCTGGAAGTTCTCCCTGGACATCATATCCCCCGTCAATGACGCCTGCGTTCAACCCTCCCATGAAACCGGAATCCGATGTCACCAGGACAATACCGACCACATCCGTAACGGCCGTCACCAGCGGCGCCTCGACATGAACCATGTCAACCACCCGGAAAAATCCGGCGAACTGGGCCATGAAATCGGCGAACCGTTCCTTTTCCCGCTCCAGGGTGTGATACTGGGATGCCGCGATATTCTTCAGAGTTTGAATCAACTGAAGAAACTCCGCGTTAAACCTCAGATCACGCCGCAATTGACTCAGCAGGGCCATGCCATCACACCCTCACCCGTCCCCGCGGGACGCCATTACATGTGTTCACTCTTCAACTGTTCGATCGCCTCATTGAAGCGGTTTCTGAGGCTTCCATCGATTTCCAGGCTTCCGAGTTTGATCTTGATACCGGCAATCAATTCCGGAACCACGGTCTCCCGGACTTCAAGGTCCACCTCAAACTTACGCAACACGATCTCCCGGAGCCTCGCACGATGGGCGGCCTCCAGAGGATGACTGCAGACCACCTCAATAAAGGGCGCCGAAATGGTAATACTTCCGGCATCCATCTCGTCCAGCGCCACGAGCAATTCATCCAGGAAGGCATGATCCAACTTCCTTCCGATTTCATCGCTGAACACCATCTCGTAAACGCGCCCGGCATGCTCCAGGGTCTGAACCTGGGCCTCCCGGATGAGTTCCTGGCGAAGTTTCTCCTTCGTCCGGGTCGCCTCGTCCAGAATCCGGTCGCGCTCTTTCCGCGCCTCTTCAAGGAGCGAGTCGCGGGATTTCGACACATCCTTTTCCATGGCCTCCCGGGTGCGGACAAGCGTGTCCTGCGCCTCGGCGCTCTTCCGGCGGAACTCGCTCTCGTTCTCGTCGATCCGCTTGCGCACGGTCTCCTCCTTGCGACTGAGTTCAGCCTCCGCCTCCCGCAACTTGGCCGCCGCCTTCAGGGTATTCTGCAATAACAGTTGCTTCATTCCCATGACCAGGACAGCAAAGACCGCCACTTGAAAAAGCACCAGATAGATCATGATCGTCATAATGAACCCCCTCTTATCTCCCGAATAACTGGAATAGAACCAGCAGGGCTATCACCGCGATGGCCTCTGCAAAAACGAGTGAAATGATCATGGCCTGCAGAATTTTCTGCGCGGCCGACGGATTGCGCCCCAGGGCCCGGATGCTGGCGTACCCAATCGTGGCAATCACAGCCGAAGGTCCCAGAACGGTTAAAAAAATAACCATGAATATGACAAAATTACGCATGACTCATCATTCCGCCTTTGCCGCCGGTTTCCCGCCTCCGTGTTCCTCCAACAGGATCACGCACTCATCATTGGCGAACCTTACCATACCTTTCCGAATCGGGATACGAGTCTTCCAGTCAACCACAATGTCACCCTCCCTTAACAGACTGATGATAGGCACATGATAGGCCAGCAGTTCAAACTCTCCCCTATCCCCGGGGAGAAACACACTTTCCACCTTCGCCTCCAACACCACATGCTTGGGATTCAACACCTTCAGTGAAAACGTGGCGGCCATGGTTTAAGGCCCCATCCCGAAAAACGTCCTGATCAAAGAGACTAATCGCCGTTCCAAGTCCGGAGTCAGAACCGGTTTCGCCTCGATATCCGCCGCCAAAGACGGGTCGTTCGCACGGGCAAAAACCACGATTCCATCCCGGAACCGGATTCGGTCGGCCGGTTCCATATCCTCCAGGATCCCCATCCGCAAGGCATAGAGAATCAGGATCTCCTCCACCAAACTCGACGGTTTTGCCTGCGATTGCTGAAGCATGGCAATCAGGGCGATCCCTCGTTTCATCACCGCCTCGGCCTCCTTGGATAAGCCCGACTGCAATTTGCTCAGACGGGCGACTTCAGAATACTCCAAATAAGCCCGCCTCAGGCCGGCGCTCAGTTCCCGAAGGATGGGAGGCTGCGCCCTCCCGCCCACGACGGAGAGCGAGAGACTGAAATCAATGGCCGGCCTCATCCCCTCGCCAAACTGGGAGGCGCTCAAACTGACAAGACCGTCGCAGATGGAGATCAAATTCGAGGGAATATAGCCGGTCAGATCCCCCTGCAAGGTATCGGCCAGCCCCAGGAAGGTCATCGACCCCCCGCCACACGTTTTGCTCAACTGTCCGGCCCGCTCCATCAACTGGGTCTGGACATAGAAGATATCGCCGGGATAGGCCTCCCGTCCGGGAGAGCGTTCCAGGAGAAGGGAAATTTGCCGATAGGCCCAGGCATGTTTCGTCAGATCGTCAAAAATAATCAGAACATCCCGGCCCTTCCGCATGAGATATTCCCCGATGGTCGCCGCCGAAAATGGCACAATGTACTGTTCCCCGGGGGTGGAACTGTCGGTGGCCGCCACAATGATCGAATAAGCCAGCGCATTCTTCTCTGACAGAACCGTGAGGACTTTCTCGAGGGAGACGATGGCCTTGCCGATGCAGCAATAAATACAAACCACATCGCGACCCGCCTGACTGAGGATGGCGTCCACGGCCACGCTGGTTTTCCCGGTCATGCGGTCGCCCATAATCAGTTGGCGCTGGCCTTTCCCGACAGGCACCATGGCATCCACAATCTTGGTGCCGGTCAGCAAAAAGGACTCCACGGGTGAGCGCTCAACAATCAGGGGGGACGGCGAAAAAACAGGTTTCCGGGTATCCGGGACAATCTCCCCCCTGTTATCGCACGGATTTCCCAGCGCATCCACCATGCGCCCGATCAACGACGCGCCGACCGGTATGGTAAAAGGCTCGCTGGCGCCCGTCACCGTCTGACCCAACCGGACTCCCGTGTCTTCCCCCAACAACAGGGCCAGGACATCCTCCTGATCATAACCCATGATGATGCCCTTGTTGCCTCCGCCGAAATCGACCAGTTGCCCGTTCAAACACGACGGCAGACCGGTAATCCGGACAATCATTTTCTTGATGTCCTTGATCACCCCCGTCTCGGAAAATTTGATCTTAAACGGTGACACCACCATACGCGGCGAGTTGCTCATTGAGCCCCTCCTTGATCTCTTCCGTGAGATCTTTTTTCAGAATCAGCGCTTCAATCAATCCTGGCCTATCCTTTCGGATTTTAGCCATGACTCCCCCCTGATAATCCAACACCTGATCCGGCATAAGATGCTCCATGTAGCCATTCGCCAGGGCGTACAGAACGATGATTTGCTCGACAATCGGAACCGGCGCATTCTTGTCCTGTTTCAGGATGGCCGCCACCACTTTCCCCTTGCGCAGGCGCTTCTCAACCGCCTCCGAAACCCCGGCCTTGATGCGCGTGAGTTTCTCAAGTTCCTTGTATTGAATATACTCCAACCTCAGAATCCCGGCAAGTTTACGCATGGCCGGCCATTGGACTTTGCTGCCGATACGAGACACCGACAGTCCGATATCGATGGCGGGCTTGAACCCCTCGGTAAACAGAGGGGTACTGACATACAACTGACCGTCGGTCATGGAGATGATGTTGGTGGGAATATATCCCGTCACGTCCCCCTGCACGGTTTCGACGATGGGGAAAAAAGTCATGGATCCCGATCCCCGCTCCGGCCTGAGTTTGCCGGCACGCTCGACCAGTTGCGAGTGGAGATAGAAAATATCACCGGGATAGGCGTCACGACCCGGGGAGCGTTCCAGCAAAAGCGACATCTGCCGGTACACCCAGGCATGTTTCGTCAGGTCATCAAACACGACAAACACGTCCCGGCCTTTCTCGCACATGAAGTACTCGCCTATACTGGCCGCCACATAGGGCGCCAGATACTGCTGTCCCACCGAGGACGCCGCCGTGGAGGACACCACGATGGAATAGTCCATGACCCCGTGTTCCCGAAACAGGTCGAGCACCTTGTTCAACGCGGTCTCGGCCTTCCCGATACAACAATAAATGCAAATGACGCCCTTTCCGCGCTGGTTCAGGATCGTGTCCGTGGCGATCGTGGTCTTGCCCGTCACCCGGTCACCCAGAATCAATTGCCGCTGTCCCTTGCCGACCGGATTCATCATATCCAGGATCTTGACGCCGGTTTCGAGCGATTCCTTCAGCGGGGTGCGCTCCAGAACGCTCGGGGATTCGTTAAAGATGGGATATCGCTTGTCGGCCTTGATGGGCCCCAACCCGTCGGTGGGTTCGGCCAGTCCATTCACCATTCGTCCGAGAAACTGCTCACCCACCGGAACAGAACAACTCTCAATGGTCGAATAGAGTTTGTCACCGGGCTTGATCTTCGCGCCCTCCTTGACAATCATGACCAGTTCATAACCGCTGTCAAACCCGACGATGGTTCCCTGGCTTCCACCCTCGAAATGCACCAACTGACCGTTCATGCAATTGGTCAGCCCGGTTATATGGGCAATATCCTGCTTGATTTCTGCGACGACGCCGTATTCCTTGACCTGAAGGGGAGAGATTTTGAAATTTAATGCCATATTAATTCAGCCCGCTCATTTTTTATCCCCGGCGGGTTGATCGGACTGTCCTAATGTCTCGGACTTACTTTTGCCGTACCACCGGAGAAAGAAGAGTGCGCTGAATACACCCAGAAATCCCAAAATGATATAGATCAAAACCCAGGTGGTCTGCTTGTCGGGCCGGGGCACATCCATAACTGGAATCCCATTTTTTATGGGTTGTTCATGCGGCTGGAAGAATTCCTCGAGCCGTTGGGTTCGGGCTTCCAACTCATGCACCTGAGTGGCCTGTTGGCGGGAAAACGCGACATACTCCTGATTCACCCGATCCGGCCCTTTTTGTCCCTTCACCACCTCAAGATCCTTCAGGATCGCCCTGGCCTGTGCATCCACAGCCTTGTACGTCTCCATGTCCTTTGTAATCGCAAGAATATCCCGGCACCGCTTTTCAATCCGGGGAAGTTTGCCAGCCAGTCCGGCCCATGGATCCTTGATCTTCACATCAAACACCCGGCTCTCCTGGGGTGCCAGTTCGAGATCCTCCAAATAGGCGTAACAGATATTCCGCGAGGCATCAAAGCCAATCTGAAGCCCGGCGGCATCCACCACATCCGTCGTCCTAATCTCCGCCGGGAATTCATGCTTGAGGGGCACTTTCTTCTTTTCGGTGAGGGATGGATTGGTGATCTTGATATGCAGAGTCACGACCGCGCCCGTCGCACTGGAATCACCCGAGTCCGGCGGGGGCAGCATTTTGGGTGTCCCGAGAATCGAATCCAGATCCTTCCCCGCAGCAATCACCAGATTCTCCAGCACCCCGACATCTTTGCGGACACGCTCGAGACTCTCCATGTTGGATTCATACACCCGGATATGGTCAACCGGTTTGACGGCTCCGACCGCAGCGGCCTCCTGCCGGGCGAGGATGTCTTTCAACCCCCCGTCGATCAACTCCTTGCATCCCGTCGCCGTGCCCGCCTTGTCGGTGCCCTTCAAGGCCGCCGACATTTTTTGGGCATGTCCGGAAAGTTCCTTGACCGTGGCTTCCGGAATAACCCAGATATCCCGAAGCGTAACCTCAAAGGTTCGCGCTTCGGAGGGGGCCAGTTCAATCTCCTTGGACACGACATACGTGCGAGTTGATACATCGTAGGAGACATCCAACTCTCCTGAATTGACGACATCCGCCGGTTGCACACCGCGCGGGAGATGAGCCTTGACAGGGACTTTTTGTTTTTCGGTCTTGGAGGGATTGATGGCGCGTATCTTCAGCGTCACGACGGCGCCCTGTACCGGAACCCAACACAGGGCTAGAAGCAACGCCACAAGACATCGGTAACGAAGTTTTTGCCTACTTACCATAACATCGCGCCCCCAATCCGATCATGATGGGTCATCGTACCATTCCAAGGCGGCGCCAGCAAACAGAAACAGGCGTTTCTCCATTGCCTGGACGGCGACGGACAGACAAGCCGCCTCACTCCCATTTTCAGGCTTACTGCTGGGTCACCACGGAGGAACCCTTATTGTCATATTGATCCTGAACCGTGATGACATTATTACCCGTTCTGCCTGCGGTGGCCATATACGTGGCATTGCTTCCCGAGGCGCTGATGATCCCGCCCAGGCCGGGATCAGAAACACTCCATTTGAGCGGCAACGCCAATTGATCCCGGACGGCAGCCGTAAAGACGACGGCACTCGTGGCGTTACTCGAGCCTGCCCCCAAAGTCGGGTTCGACGGTGAAAGTGAAATCCCATCCGTCCCCCCCGCGCTCTCACAACCGGTCCACACCAGTGCGGCCATGACCGCCACGATCATCACCACGCCCGCCAAAGCCAGATTACGTTTCTTCATGATGCCTCCCTTGGAAACTCGACTGTCAATCCCGACACCCCCGATTTCAACCATGCCTGCCAACAGAATGCAAGGAGAATGAGAATCACTTTCTATCACGGCTTCGCGGTGATGGCGGCCTTCACCGCCTTGAAAAGTTGCTGGTCTGAGCAGAGGGTTCTCACAAGTCCATCCCGTCCGACCACGATATTGCCATGTTCCACGCCCCAAATCGACTCTACGGGAGTCTTCTCGTTCCGACCCGGACCCCCCGCCTCCCTCCCTGAACGGGGAAGACTCGCCACAGGCAATTCGGGATATAACTCCAGCGCCATCCGGGCGGCATCCCCCCGGGCTTCCCCCTCCGGCACGACCCACAGACAGATCACCCCGGAATCCCCATACAAACGCATGATGTTGGACAAGACCGACGACTCTCCCGGATACTGCGCCCTCAAGGCGGACTCCACATAGGCAGACCCGAGATGGAAAACCACAACATGCCCTTTCAGATCACGCGCCAACACCGGCGCCCCGCTTTCCGGATTACCCCGAAGCCATTGAAAATCACAGGGAGGAAGCGGGAAAGGGAATGCGGGGAAATTCATAAAGGAAAACGGCAGGCGGCCGGAAGACAGCGTCTCATGATCCTCGGATTCAAAGGTCAACACAGACTGCGGCTCCACCGCCCCTTTGCTTCGCACGCCTTGCTCCGGGTTCCTTGCCGACAACCCATTCCCTCTCAGTACCACGTCAATATCCTGTCCCATGGGTTTCAGTCCGATGATGGATTTCGACAGAAACCCGTCACCCTCCACTTTGAGCGTCACCCCGTTTTCACGCAAATCACGAAAAACAAACCGTCCCGCAGGGTCTGTTGTCACCCGGGCCACTTCCCGATCAACAGGAGGAAGCGACCACGCGGCCACCTCCGCCTGGGCCGGAGCGCCGGATTCATCAACAATTTTCCCCCGCAAGGACACCTCTCCGAGTTTTTGAAGGACAATGGAACCGCAGGAGGCGGATGACTCGCCTGTTTTCTCGGCAGGCAAGGAGGTATCCCTCTCCGCCGCCGTCACCATGCGGCATCCCGGTTTCACGGCGGTTAGCACATACCTCAACCCCGGCACAAGACCGGCCACACTGAAGTCACCATTCGTCGCGGAGACCGTGGGCGGAAGAAGGCGATCAAAAGGGAAAGGAATATCGGACTTAAATCCCATAACCTGAATTGCCGCCCCTGCCATCGGGCGCCCCATGGGGTCAACAACACTTCCGAACAAAGTCAGGGAAGGGATCAATTGGATCGTCACACCGAGACGGTTGGAGGCAGAATTCCGGATTCCTGACTCCTGGCTCCGGCCTTCTTTTGCCTCCTCCGCAGCAACCAGAGGAAGGCGAGGATGTTCGGCAAAGACCAGACAATATCGCTCACCGCCGATGGTCTGTCCGGCGATTTTTCGTTCCACACTGAACGCTCCGTTCGTATCCGCCAATACGGTCGGCTCATCGCCCCATTCGCCGGCAAAGACCGCCGCGGCGACCCCCGTTCCCCTGGCATAGTCCACCCGTCCGCTTATCGTGACCCGATCCAATTCCCGCTCAAGGGATTTGAGCGCCTCGCGGGTTCGAACCACCTCGGGATCGCGGGCCGGATAGTCCTGGACAAGCCTGCGCCAGATCTGCCGTGTCGTTTCCGGATGGCCCAGACGGTGCTCGCCCACGCCGATCCGGTACAGGAGTTTTTCGGCCAGGACGGGCTCGGAAGGCGGCAGGGTTGACAGAAAGGCGCGATACTCTGTCACCGCCCCCGCCACATCCCCGGCGAGTTCCCGCTCAAAAATCCGCGCATACTGGAGCGAGGGAGGGTTGGTGGAGGCACACACCAAAGAGGCAAAGAATAAAAGGATAAAGAGAAGAGAAGACTTCATTTGGCGAATTTGTAGCCCACCCCGTGCACGGTGAGGATATGTTTCGGCTCCCTTGGGTTCTTTTCGATCTTGGATCGCAGCATGGCCACAAACGTATCCAGGGATCGTTGGGTGCCGTAATATTCCATTCCCCACACATCGCGAAGGAGCATTTCCCTCGAGAGGGATTTTCCCTCATTCATGACCAGATAGGTGAGCAAGTCAAACTCGGTCCGCGTCAGATCCACCGCCCGACCCTTCACGGTCAACACACGGGCCGATCCATCCAGGACAAAATCGCCAAACCGCAGCGGCGCCGCCGCTTCCTGCTTACGATCCGCCCGGGCCAGGATGGCCTTTACCCGGGCCAGAAGTTCCTTGACGCTGAATGGTTTGGTTACATAGTCATCGGCGCCGGTTTCAAACCCCCTGAGTTTGTCGACCTCATCCTTGCGGGCAGTGAGCATGATGATCGGCACCGGACTGTGCCGCTCGCGCAGGGTCTTGCAAACCTCGTACCCGCCCATGTCGGGGAGTGTCAGGTCAAGCAGGACAAGATCCGGCTTACGGTCGGTCGCCATACTCAGCCCTGACGCGCCAGTGACCGCCGTCAACACCCGGTACCCCGCGACGGACAGGTTCTCCTCCAACCCCAACATCAACGATTCGTCATCTTCAATAATCAGAACGGTCTGCTGTCTTTTCATAGGCCCCTCATTTCATCCCACCGGCATAATTACACGGAATACGCTGCCCTGCCCGGGCACACTCTCAATCTGAATCCTTCCACCATGGGCCTTGACCACATGGTGGCACAAGGCCAACCCCAACCCGATGCCCCGCGCGTTACGTTGGGCGGCCCCGCGCCCCCTGGCATACGGCTTCAGAATCCTCTTCACATCCTCCGGCGCCATGCCGGCTCCGTGATCCCGCACGGCCAGCACAATCTCGGGTCTGGTAATTTTCGCCCGGCGTGCCCACGCCCCTCCAACCCCGAACCAGGGAGACGGACTGGCGACCTCAAGGGACACCTCAATGTGCACGCCCCTCTCCTTGTCGGAGTATTTGACCGCATTATCAAGCAGATTAAACACCACCTGCTCCATCGCCCCGCCATCGAATTGGATCGGAGGCACCTCCGGGGAAATGAAAAGCGTGATTCGAGGACTGTTCTTCGCGCACCTTTCATTCCCTCCTCCATCCTCGGCCTTCTGACTTCTGAGTACTGACTTCTGAAAACTCTCTTCTGTCTTCTCCTCCACCTCCGCTTGCACCCCGATGGCAAAGACTTCCACAACATTTCTTACCAAGACCCCGAGATCCCCTTCTGTAAACCGGTATCGCAGGGCCTCCTGCCCATAGCGGATGAAATAGAGGGCCCGGTCGGTCAACCGGCTGAGCCGGTCGCTCTCCTTGATGATCGCCCCGAGAAACTTTTGTTTCTTGGGTTCATCATGGACATTCCCCATGTACAGGCTCTCCGCAAGCATCCGCATGGACGACAGCGGGGTGCGCAGATCATGGGATACGGTTGCGGCAAAATCGCTTCGCTCCCGGGCCTGCCTGATTTCCGTTGCCGCCTGCCGCCAGATCAACCAGACTCCCGCCACAATACTGGTCATCAATAAGAGGCCGCTCCACCGGTAAAGCCGGGACTGCAAACGCGCATTCAGGAAAAATGCCCTGGGATCAGACGGGTAGGCCGTCAGGGTCATGGCATCCATCGGCGCGGGAAGACGGCGCGTGGCCAACTGCGGAGACTGGGCGGCCGTCGTCTTTTCCCCATGTGATTCACTGGATGGCTCACCGACACCGCACTCGACCCGAATTCCGCTGTTGGTCATGATGTCGGCATAGTGAGTATTGAGAAAGGCCATCAGACGGGTCTCCTCAAACTGGATAGCCAGCAGGAGGAACGTCTTGGTCTGTCTCGTGATTCCCCGCTTCAGGGCAAGGATGTCCCGCCCGCGCGCCTTCCCTCTCGCCCAGCCCTCCTCGGGAGCCAATGCCGCCAGCGTTTCCAGATCCTGGGTTAACACGCCACGGATCTCCGGTGTCAACTCCCGTCCCCGCATCCGCTCACGCCATTCCTCGTCCAAGGCATCTGGCTTTCGTCCCCTGTCCTCTGACTGCTGACTCTCCACCCACTCCACCATCAAATCCCTTTGGAGAGGAGGGATGTCATCATACCGGATCAGAACGCGACGAAGAATCTCCTGATGGATGGCTGGAGTGGAGAGTGGCGCCAGTCTCTTCAAGGCGATCAGATCATAGTAAAACCCTTCAACGGGGTCGCGCGGGGGAGTCGATGGATTTAACAGCGTCACCTGTTTCAGGGACTCGACGGCTTGATTGGTCGCACCCGCCGCCAAGGCCACCCCAGCCAACCGTAAAAGGATTTCCGCCCGAACGGCAGGCGAAAGGGCGGGTTGCTCCAGCATCCGTCGGCACTCGGCGATTCCGACGGGAAGCATGACTGTGCTTTTGCCGAAAGATCCTGATTCGGGAACGAACGCGACACCGGTGGAAACCAGGCTGGCAAGGGGAGGATAGATCAGTCCGTCCGCCGGTTGAAAAACAAAGACGCCGTCTATCCAGGGATGCTGGAGGTTAAGCGTGGCGATCCGACTGGCCGAAATCAGACCGTCACTCTCCCCGGACATTCCCGCGAAAAGGGCCGATTTCTCCTTTTCCCACTCCAGACTCGCCTGATCCAGGACGCGCACGGCATCCGTC
>JBAWZH010000038.1:0-17595 GCA_037143135.1 bacterium | reverse complement strand
AATGCCGGATGAAGGGCCGTTCGCATCACTTCAAACAGGGCCATTTCCACGCAGGTCAATTTGACGCCCTCCGCCTGCATGCGCGCCAGACCAACTTCACGATCGGCGGGCTTCCTTGATGAGACAGCATCGGAGACAACATGAACCTCGTATCCGCGTTTAAGCATATCGACCGCCGTCTGGTAAACACAGACGTGGGTTTCAATACCGGCCAAGAGCACCTGCCGACGACATATCGACTCAAGGTTTTCAATACATACAGTTTCCCCGTAGCCACTGAAACTCATCTTGGCAATTGGTGGTTGATGCGTTTCAAGAAGAGTCTTGATTTCAGGAATCGTATCCCCCATTCGAGCAGGGTTTTGTTCAAGCCAGAGTATGGGAATACCCAGTGCCAGCGAGCCTTTGATTATCTTCTCCAAGTTGACAAACAAAGTCTCCTTGTCATGCATGGCCTGCGCCAATTTACCCTGGACATCGATCACGACCAGCACGGTGTTTTTATCAGATAACACGGTTAATCTTCTCCCTCTTCAATCTCTCTCTTCTGTGTTTCAAGAGCGGCCATCTCCTGCCGCCAAAAGTCCTGACTTCCCCAATCCGGCGCAAGTCGGGCAAACCCGCCATCGGCCTTCTGCCTGGCGCACCATGCCGTGAAATGGATGAAATGCATCGCGCGAAGGGGCTCGATCAGACGGAGTGTGTCGCTGGGAAACTCGCGGAACGTTTCGTATCCCTCAAGAAGCAGATCCAACTGCGGCCTCGCCTTCGGAAGGCGGTCGGGCAGTAGCATCCACAGATCCTGCACGGCCGGTCCCACGGCCATGTCATCAAAATCAAGAAGGTGATACCCTTCACCGGGACGGTGCAGGATATTTCCCCGGTGACAGTCCGCATGAAGACGCAGTGTATCGACGTCGTCGAAGGACTGATCAATCTGATCCACCAACCCGCAGACTGCATCCTCGTAGGCGTCCCGATACTGCGGCGCAACGGTCCCTGAGCTCAGGATAAAATCCAGGTGGGCCATGGTGGATTCGCGGGGATCCAGCCGGATCCGATCCCGAGGACTGTGAGTGGCGCCGACGACATGCATACGGGATATGAGCCGACCCAACTGTGACCACTCCTCCGGGGTGGGTTCATCGAGAGGACGTCCGCCTCTCTTGGGAAATAGGGCAAACCAAGCGCCGCCCAACTGATGCAGAAGCGCCCCGTCGGGAGACGGCATCGGGGGCACGACGGGCACTTCGGCGGCATTCAATTCCTGAAGAAAATCCAATTCATCCTGAAGCGCGTCGCGGCTCCATCGCCCGGGTCTGTAAAACTTGGCGATCACAAAACCGCCTGCATCGAGCCCCACTTCGTAGACGCGATTGATATAACTGTTAAGGGGACGGCACAGATTGCCGCAACGCACGCCCAAAGTCTCTTCGACCGCATTGATGACGGCATCAGGCGTCAGATGACTGAAATCCGGTATGTGCGTAGCGGTGTCTGTTGACATGGCGTTGAATCCTAACAGGAGTCGTCCTGCTCAACAACCTTCATCCCCCTGATTTTTCATCGCGTCATGGCGTCAAACCCACTATAGTTCGCAGGCATCAAAAAGGAGACTGTCGATGTTTGCCAAACTTACCTTTCTTGGCGCGGCCGGAAGCGTCACAGGGTCGCGGTATCTGCTTGAAATCAACGGATCCCGCTTCCTTATCGACTGCGGTTTGGTGCAGGAACGCATCTTTGCTGATCGAAACTGGAAACCCTTCCCGGTTCCTCCTTCATCCATTGATGCCGTCCTTCTGACCCATGCCCACATTGACCACTGCGGATATCTTCCCAAACTCGTTAAGGACGGGTTCCGCGGCGCCGTTTACGGCACTCTTCCAACAGCCGA
The DNA here is from genome assembly GCA_037143135.1 of bacterium. GTDB lineage: Bacteria > Verrucomicrobiota > Kiritimatiellia > CAIKKV01 > CAITUY01 > JAABPW01. The sequence continues at coordinate 15,701 of JBAWZH010000038.1, read as the reverse complement.
AATCGCCAAGACGGTGCTCATGGATTCGGCAAAACTGCAGGCTGAAGATGCCGCCTTTAAAAAGAAGCGCCATGAGCGGGAGAACCGGCTAAGCCCCAACCCGGTAGAACCTCTCTTCTCCGTCAATGACGCCGAACAGTGTTGCTCTCACTTTACTCCGGTTCAATATCATCAGCCCCTGGTTTTGAACAACGGCGTGTCGGCCACCTTTTCCGATGCAGGCCATATCCTTGGTTCTGCATCAATCCACATCAGCGCTGGCAATCGTTCCATCCTCTTCTCTGGCGACATCGGGCGCTGGAACCGTCCCATTTTGGAGGATCCGGAGTATTGCGAACCTGCCGATTATGTGGTGATGGAGTCAACCTATGGGGATCGGGTACACGAAGAAACAAACCTGATTGAGAACGAACTTTGTGCGGTTGTGAACGATACCGTCAAACGGGGCGGCAACCTGATCATCCCGACCTTCGCCATTGAGCGAGCCCAGGAGGTTCTCTACTATTTCAACACGCTGGTTCGATCCAAGCGGATACCCGGCATGATGGTTTTCGTCGATAGTCCCATGGCTGTCACGGTCACCGCTATTTTTGAGAAATATATGTCCGAACTCGATGCCGACATGAGACGCCTGGTGCGCGACAACCAGTCCCCGTTTCATTTCCCCGGCCTCAAAATGATTCAAACCGTGGACGAATCGAAGGCTATCAATTCTATCAAGGGAACGGTGGCCATAATGGCAGGGGCGGGCATGTGCACCGGGGGACGCATCAAGCATCATCTGGCCAACAATATCAGTCGTCCTGAATCCACCGTCCTCTTTGTGGGTTATCAGTCACAAGGAACACTGGGACGCCTGATCCAGGATGGGGTGACACCGATTCGACTTTTTGGTCAGTCCCTTCCTGTTCGGGCCAACGTTGTAAATATACCCGGGTTCTCTGCTCATGCCGACAGAATCGAACTTCTCAAATGGCTCTCCCGAATCGGGAGCACGGCACCCCGAAACGTGTTTGTCACGCATGGCGAACCCGGGCCTGCCCGGCACTTTACAGAAACCCTCAAACGCGAAAAGGGCTATTCCGCCTCAACACCTCAATACGGTGACGAATCCCTATTGGACTAGGCTTTTGGGACAACCTTCATGCGTCGAATTGCCGTCATTCTATTTCTGCTGATTGCGGCCCTCCCCTTTCTGCTTATGCTTGGCCGCCGGATCAAAGAGTTCTCAACCGTTGAATCAGGTGCAGGCAGGGTCACCGACTCGGCCTCTGCATCGCATCGCGCTGTTGAAACATTGACCATCATCTCTCCCCATCGCAGGGAGGTTAGGCAGGAATACTCCCGAGGGTTCACCTCATGGATGCTGAGGCAACAGGGCCGGAACGTTAACATCCAATGGCTTGATGTCGGCGGAACGTCAAAAATCATGAAGGAATTGGAGTCGCGGTTCAAAACAACTCCCGACCACCCTGGTGTGGATTTGCTTTTCGGCGGCGGAGTGGCGCCCTTTCTCAATGCAGTCCAGAATAACTGGCTCGCAGCAGTCGATCTTTCTCCCGGAACTCTGGATGGCATTCCCGCCAACTGTGCAGGATCGCCGGTTTATGATACCGGCCATCGCTGGTTCGGAATCGCTTTGAGCGGCTTTGGAATCCTTTGTAACAGGCCGATTATCCGGCGTCTTGGATTGCCTGAGCCGGTGACCTGGGACGACCTTGCCCGTCCTGAGTATTTCTCATGGGTCGGTTCCGGTGATCCACGCTCCAGCGGATCCGTTCACATGTGCTACGAGATCATTCTGCAATCCTATGGTTTTGAAAAGGGATGGCCGGTGATCGCCCGTATCTGCGCGAATGTAAGGGGATTTGGCGAGGCCGGCGGGACGGTTCCCCGCGAAGTGGCCTCCGGCGACATCGCGGCAGGCATGGTCATTGACCAGTACGCCCAGACGGTAATCCAATCGGTTGGCGACGGATCCTTGACCTTGGTGCTCCCCCATCGGCAAACCGTTATCAGTCCCGATGCCATAGCCATGCTCAGGGGATGCGGACACCCTGAACTGGCCAGAATGTTTATCGAATACGCCCTTTCCTCCGATGGCCAGAGGCTGCTTTTTCAACCGGAGGGAACCAATGGGCAGCGACATACCCTCTTCCGTATGCCGGTGCGCGCATCACTCTACCGGGAACCCGGCGCCCCGCAACCCGATCCCTACGGGTTCCCCGCCGGCCTTGCCTATGACAACGAACTGGCCACGCGGCGATGGACTATTCTCAACGATTTGATGGGCGTCTGGCTGATCGACGCCCACGCAGAACTTCAGTCAGCCTGGAAATCAATCCTGTCACAAGGAGTCCAGGCAGATCGTGTGGCTACCCTGGTGAGGCCCCCGGTCAGCGAAAAAGAGCTGGAAGCGCTTGCCCGGAAATGGAATGATCCACGCCGCAAACAGGACATGATGCAGGAATGGTCCCGGGCCGCAAAGGCGAGATATGACTCCCTGAAGCTGTAAATCACATGAACATCATTGCTACAATGATTGGCGTTTCGTTTGGATTCTTGGCCGCCTCGGCGCAAGCGCAGAGCGCCATAGGGCAGGGCTCCGCCCAGACCAACCCACCGACCACGACAGTCACCACGAATAATCTCCCCTCCACCGTGATCATTCGGCCCGCTGGATCCACCAATACAACCTCCACCACGGGTAAGTCTTTGCTGGCCAACGGCGGGAGCGTCAGGCTGGGATCGTTATGCGGCCAGGTCGGCGGAAAATTCAGCATCTCAGGACGGACGCTCAGACTGCCCTCCCAGGACTATACGGTAAGGGCGGACGGGGACTGGCGGCGCCATTTGGATTTCGGAATGAACCAAAGTAAGGGAAACACCGAAACCCTGCGCTACTCGCTCGGGCTTGACGCTGTAAAGGAAAAGGATTCAGACCTATTCAGGATTCAGGCCAGGGGTGTTTACGGCGAGAGTTCGGGGACGAAAGACACTGAAAACGCCAATGCGGCATTAAGGTATGAGCGCCTCCTGACAGAACGGTTCTACGCTCTTGGAAATCTCGAGTGGATCACGGATACCATTGCCGAACTCCGGTATCGTGGCACGGCCATTCTCTCGCCAGGCCTTCGCCTGGTGCGTACCGAAAACACGCTTCTTAACCTCGAAGTCGGCGCCGGCTATATCCAGGAGAAGAAGGCATCCGAAGCGGACGGCTACACGGCGGGCCGGGCCGCCGTCACCCTTGAGCGCGTAGTCAATGACCATGTGCTGATCTGGAGCACAGGGGAGTATCTGCCGAAAGTGGGTGATTTCTCGATCTATTTCGTAAACGCAGAAGCCGGAATCGCCTCCTATATCACCCGTGATCTGAGTCTGAATGTCATATATCAGGAGCGATATGACAGCGCGCCCGTTGAAGGCAAGAAGAACTCCGACTCGATACTCTCCACTACCGTGAGTTTATATTTTTGATGTGTTGCAAGAAAGACCCCTATGAAAACAAAATGGACAGCGGAACGCATCAGGGCACTCAAGGGTAACGGGAAGGTTGTTTGTCTCACCGCCTACGATTACACCACCGCGCGTCATCTTGACGCCGCCGGAGTCCATATGGCGCTCGTGGGCGACTCGCTCGCCAACACCATGCTCGGATACACCACCACATTGCCGGTCACGATGGAGCAGATGCTCGACCATACCGCTGCCGTCGCCCGGGGCACCAGCAACGCCATGGTCGTGGCCGATATGCCGTTTATGTCCTATCAGGTTTCCACGAAACAGGCCCTCGCCAACGCCGGACGCTTTCTGAAGGAAGCCGGAGCAGATGGCGTGAAGATTGAAGGGGGCGCTTTCCGTGCCCGGATGATCTCCAGGATCGTCGAGAACGGGATCCCGGTATTGGGCCACGTCGGCCTGACCCCTCAAAGTATCCGGCAGTTCGGCGGCTACAAAGTGCAGGGAAGAAAGCTCTCGGACGCCGAGCGATTGCTGGCCGATGCCCTGGCGCTTGAAGCCGTGGGTGTGTTTGCCATTGTCATCGAATGTGTGCCGCATGCAGTGGGCGAAACGATTACCCAGGCCGTGCAGGTACCCACCATCGGCATCGGAGCCGGCCCTCGCTGCGACGGACAAGTCCTTGTCTCGCATGATGTCCTCGGCCTTTCGGGGCTCGCCGTGCCACGCTTCGTCAAACGGTATGCTGATTTGGGCGACCAGATGGAGACTGCGTTCAAGGCGTATAAGTCGGATGTCGAAGAGGGCGTGTTCCCTTCGTCTGAGCATGGATATTAAACAGTCAGTCGTTGTAGTGGACGGTATTTTGGTCTATGGTGGATCAAGTAGGTCACAATAGGAAGCGGGGGGATCAATGTTCGTTACACGTAAAATGGATTATGGGTTGCGGATTGTGCTCGTGCTGGGATGTCGTCCAACGGAACGTCTGACGAGCGAGGCATTATCAGAAGCCATTGAAGTACCCCGACAATTCACCCTCAAAATAGCTCAGATCCTGACCAAGGCCGGACTGATCAAGGCGCAACGCGGAGTGGGCGGCGGGATTCAACTGGCTCGTTCACCCGACACCATAACCCTGTACGATATCATCAGCGCCGCAGATACGCCACGCGCCTTGAACGAATGTCTGATTAATCCGAAAGCCTGTACCCGAACACTTTTTTGCGCCACTCATCAGGAACTTCGAGGCATTCAAACCCGACTTGACAATAACCTGAAGAAGGTGACCCTCGCCCAGTTGATCCACAACCAACTCGCGATGGATAAAGCAAAAAAATGAGGCACATTTTATGCTGAAATAAGGTCGGCATGAGACACAGGAATCCAGCCAAAGTCTGGAATAACGGCTTTTCCAGCAATACCCTTGTATTTCTGTGTTTCTTTTTGGTTCTGGAATCCTCTTTCGGAGCCGACGCGATTTCGAATCAATCATCAGTCTCAAACTCCAGTCTCGTTTCTCAATTTCAAGAAGAGCGGCGCCCTATCGGCGTTCCTATTCCTTCACTCCAACAACTTGAAAAAATCCGTCTTTTGCCAAAAGTCAGAGACGTAAAGCTGAATTCCCTAGGCCAGAAACGCGTCAATGAAGCCCGACAATATAAAGGGCTTACGGCCGTGAGCGCACTGAATGTCCCGTCCGATCTTTCTGTAAGCGCCACGACGTCCGGTAATGCGGACAACAGTACCCTCGCCGCCTTTCCTCCGATTCGGGATCAGGGTAGCCAGAATTCCTGCGCCTCATTTTCCTCAACTTACTACCAAATGACCCATATGACAGCCCTGGCGCGAGGCTGGAATGCGAAGACCGGGGGAGATTCTTATCGGTTCTCACCTAAATGGACCTACAATATGGTTAATGGCGGCCGCGACAGCGGCTGCATTATTTACGACAATCTCGCCCTGACGCGTGATCATGGGTGTGCCCTCTGGTCAGAGTTCCCCTACTCTGGATCGTCGTCTGATTTTCGGCCTTGGTGTATGAATTCTACGGTCTGGAGCAATGCAATTTCTTTCCGTTTCAATGACTTCAGCACCATCGATAACCTTGCGACATCAAACGGACTGGCCACGCTCAAGGCTTGGCTGGACAATGGGTATGTGGCCACCTTCGAATCCTATTCCCCGTGGTCATGCCAGGGTTGGGTGCAAGGCAGCGTGGGAGACGATCTCGCCACCACGAATGATAATGCCTATGTTGGCCAGGCAATCTGTATGTATGTTCGCGCCCTGGATTGGGGTCATGCCATGACTATTGTGGGTTATAATGACTCGATCTGGTGTGACTTGAACTCGAACGGTGTTGTCGATCCGGGAGAGAAAGGCGCCTTGAAAATCGCCAACTCATGGGGTACCTCCTGGGGAAACAGCGGGTACGCCTGGTTTGCCTACGATGCCCTGAAAACGGATAGTGATGTGCCAGGCTGGAATCCAAGCGATAAAGTTTACGGATTCGGATCCAGTGACAGCGCCGTTGATTGCGTTGCCTATGTGATCACAGCCAAAACCAACTACAACCCAAGGTTTCTAACCAAATTTACAATCACACATGGTCAGCGCAACCAGGTATCCGTCTCTCTCGGGATAGACTCGGCAACAGTCAGTAACAACCCGTCAAGTTCCTGGAGCCCTGCCGGGTTAAACGGCTGCGGAGGGGCCTATGCCTTCGATGGATCCTCTACCCCCTGTGATGGCACGTTTTACCTCGACTTGTCAGGAGTGTCCCCCGACCCTTCTCAACTGAGACGGTATTTTATCGGCCTGTCTTCCGCGAGTGGTAACGGTCAACTGAAATCCTATTCGCTTATCGACAGGGTCGCGAGCGAACAGGCAACCGTCACTCCGACTAACACACCTGTCGCATTGAACCCCGAAACAGGTATTGCCATCGCGGGAACCGTGTGGGGCTGGGTGGATATGGGGCTCCCCTCTCTCGCTACATCAAATTGCCTCTCAACAAATACCTCTGTAATAACCATTCACGATAACAGTCCTGCATCCCCCTACCCCTCTTCGATAACGGTCTCGGGTTTGGCCACTAATCCCGTCAAGGTAACGGTTACGCTGAAGGGGCTCACTCACACCTACCCAAGCGATGTTAATGTCCTGCTTGTCGGTCCAGGAGGACAAAAAGTCGTCCTCATGACGGACGTCGGCGGATCCGATTCGATTAGCGGAGTCAACCTGACATTTGACGATTCCGCAGACACGAGCCTATCCGACTCCATCATCCAGTCGCACGCTTACAAACCGACGGATCTTCGTTCCCCTGCCTACACATTCGATTCTCCGGCCCCGGCCCGGCCATACGGCGCATCCCTGTCAACATTCTCGAACATGAATCCCAACGGCGTCTGGAGACTGTATGTCACCGATAATAACGGGGGTGACAGCGGCAGCATCAACGAAGGGTGGGCTCTAAATTTCACCTATCCCTCACAGCCCTCTCCATGGATTGCCTGGCAAACCAACTCATTCACACCCCTCCAACTTGCCATTCCCTCCAACACCAACCCGATGGCCGATCCTGACAATGATGGATACTGCAATGTCTTGGAGTACGCGTTCAACAGCGACCCGCATGTCACTCAAAGCGTTCCCTCCAAACTCTCGGTAAGCCTGGAGAGAGTGAACGGGGTTCTCACACCGGTATTCTCTTATCCCCGCCGAGCGGGATTACGCGACATCCTTTACTCAGAGGAGACATCCACCAATCTCGTTAACTGGACGACCAACAGCACGACCTTAATCCAGGCAACCAGTGACACCAACGGGATTACTGAAACGGTAAAAACCGCTCTGACAACGCCTTCCGGCCAGCAGGACAAGACTTTTTTCCGGGTCAGAGTTGCCATGCCGTAACGACCGTCATGCTTTCCTCCAGCCTCGACACTCTCTCCTCCATCAGGTAATGTAACACCACTATTTTCACGAAAGGAATGATAATGAATAGCGATCAAATCAAGCTGGGATCCGAACGCGCGCCTCACCGGAGCCTTCTGCGGGCAACCGGTCTGGTAAAAACCGGTGACTTCCAAAAACCCTTCATCGGAGTCTGCAACTCTTTTGATGAAATCATTCCCGGCCATGTTCATCTCAACAAAGTGGCTGAACTTATCAAGAAAGCCATCCGAAAGGCCGGCGGCATCCCCTTTGAATTCAACACCATCGGCGTCTGCGACGGCATTGCCATGGGTCATACTGGGATGAAGTACTCGCTCCCCAGTCGGGAAATTATTGCTGACAGTGTGGAAACCATGGTCAAGGCCCACTGCTTTGACGCCCTGATCTGCATCCCCAACTGCGACAAGATCGTTCCCGGCATGTTCATGGGCGCACTCAGAGCCAACATCCCCACCCTCATGGTCAGCGGTGGCCCGATGGCCGCAGGCCATCTGGCCGATGGTAAAACGGTCGATTTGATCAGTGTTTTCGAAGGAGTTGCCGCCCATAAGCGGGGAACAATAGACGACCAGGGACTCCTGAACCTGGAGGAAAAAGCCTGCCCGAGTTGTGGATCCTGCTCCGGCATGTTCACGGCCAATTCCATGAACTGTCTGTGCGAAGCCATCGGGATCGCCCTGCCCGGCAATGGGAGCATTCTGGCCACTGACCCGCGCCGGAAACGCCTCTTCCGAATGGCGGCGCGCCGTGTGGTGGAAATGGCCAGGGCGGGAGGCCCGCTCCCCCGCGAAATTGTGACCGAACACTCTCTCGACAATGCCTTCGTCACCGATATGGCCATGGGCGGAAGTTCAAACACGGTTCTCCACGCACTGGCCATAGCCCATGAGGCTGGTGTCAAATACGACCTCAACCGTATCAATCAGATCTCCCAGAAATGCCCCAATATATGCAAGGTGTCGCCTTCGTCGCCCTACCACATGGAAGACGTGGATCGTGCGGGAGGCATCAGCGCCATCATCAAGACCATTGGCGGAATACGCAGCCTCATTCACCGTGATGCCCCGACCGTTACCGGGAAAACACTCTGGCAGAACGTCTCCCGATCTGAAGTCCGTGACTCACAGGTCATCCGGTCAGTCGAAAATGCCTATTCCTCCGACGGCGGATTGACTATCCTCTGGGGCAATCTCGCGGAAGGCGGCGCTGTGGTGAAGAAAGCCGGAGTCACAGCGACTATGCTGAAATTCAAGGGCCCCGCAGTGATTTTCGAATCCCAGGAAGAGGCCTGCGAAGGCATTCTCCAGAACAAGGTCAAGGCGGGAGATTGCGTCATCATCCGCTATGAAGGCCCGCGCGGCGGACCTGGCATGCAGGAGATGCTGGCGCCAACCTCGTACATCATGGGCGCCGGACTCGGCGAAAGCGTGGCGCTGGTCACGGACGGACGTTTCTCCGGCGGAACACGCGGCGCCTGCATCGGGCACGTCTCTCCCGAAGCGGCGGCTGGCGGTACCATCGGCCTGATCAAAACTGGCGACATCATCAACATCGACATTCCCGGTCACACCCTTGAAGTTGAGGTGGCGGAAGAAGAACTCAACCGGCGACGCGCCGAAAGCAAACCGTTCACTCCCAAAGTGGTCACCGGTTACCTCAAACGGTACGCCCAACTCGTCACCAGCGCCGGAACAGGCGCCGTGATGGGATGACATGCGTCCAACCGTCTCCTTCAAAACCATCGGTTGCCGACTCAATCAGGCCGAGACGGCGACCATGACGGCCCGCTTCGATTCCGCAGGATACATGACGGTTCCTTTTGGAACTCCGAGCGATGTTGCCGTGATCCATGGGTGCGCCATTACCGGAAAGGCTGAACACAGCAGTCTGTACGCTGCCCGTCAGGCCAAACGGATCCGATCCGACACCTTTGTCATCCTCGCCGGCTGCCCGGCGGAGACGCTCGGAGAAACGATCCGTGGCGACGCCTCCATTGATCTCACCATCGGGCAGACCGGCAAGTATGCCATTCCTGAACTGCTTCATCGTCTGCGTCCCGAACAATTCCCCGCACCCGGCACCAAACCCGACCAATCAGACTCCATACCCCGCTTCGACACCCAACGGGCGTTGGTCAAGGTTCAGGATGGTTGTGATTTCGGTTGCGCCTATTGCATCGTGCCAATCACGCGAGGGACTCCGCAGAGTAGGCCCGTCTCCGAAATCATGGACGAGGCCCGGCATCTTGCAGACGCCGGGTTCAGGGAAATTGTCCTCACCGGCGCCAATCTGGGCCGTTACGGGCATCCTTCCCATAGTCTCACCGACTTGATCGCTCTCATTGAAACCATCCCGGACGTCGAGCGGATCCGTCTAAGTTCGATCGAACTCACCACCACCGAAGAGTCCATCATGATTCAAATGGCCCGTTCATCCAAACTCTGCCATTTTTTGCACATCCCGCTGCAAAGCGGGGATGACGGTATTCTGGAAGCCATGGGGCGCCGCTATGACTCCGCCACTTATCGCCGCACTGTGGAACAGGCCGTCGCCGCCATGCCGTTTGTCGGACTGGGGACAGACATCATTGTCGGCTTTCCCGGTGAGGATGACCACGCCTTCGCGAACACCGTGCAACTGATTCGGGATCTCCCCTTCAGCAATCTTCACGTCTTTCCCTACAGCCGTCGCCAGGGCACACGGGCCGACACTTTGCCCGGCCAGATTCCCGAGACCCAAAAGAAAGAACGTCTTCTCACTTTGGTCGAGATTGGGGAAGCCAAACGTCTTCTTTTTGCTGAACGCTTCATTGGACGAACGGTCTCGGTTCTGATCGAACGCGTCGATACCGCCGGTAACGGCCACGGGTGGACTGGCGAGTATGTCAGGGCGCAGGTTATTGCATCCCGCGTGGCGCCCCGCCAGGTCATTTCGATGCAGGTCGAAAAAGTTCAGGGCGGGACACTCGTCGGAACCGAAACTCGCAAGAATGCCAATCTGGCGCTTTCTTCTTGCCTGTTGTAACCGCCCTGACTATGGTGCCGCCATGCGTTACATCAGCACAAGAGGGGACAAAGGGACTCAGGGCTTTCAGGCGGCGGTAATGACGGGACTGGCCCGGGATGGCGGACTACTCCTGCCCGCCGACATTCCGGATGTCTCCAGCCGACTCGCGGACTGGCAATCACTCTCCTATCCCAGCCTGGCATTTGAGATCATACGGCTCTATGCCGATATCCCCGACAGCGATCTGCGCGACATTATCACGCGCAGTTATTCCACGTTCCGCCATCCCGACGTGACCCCTGTCCGCAGCGTCGGCAATGTACACATTTTGGAACTATTCCACGGGCCCACCCTGGCCTTCAAGGATGTGGCGCTCCAGTTTCTCGGCAACACCTTTGAATATGTCCTGAAACAGAGCCAATGCGAACTGAATATCCTTGCCGCCACCAGCGGTGACACCGGTAGCGCCGCGATTTGCGGGGTGCGGGGTCGCGACCGGATCCGGATCTTCGTGATGCATCCCCATGGGCGCGTGAGTCCTCTCCAGGAACGGCAGATGACGACTGTTCTCGACTCCAATGTCTTCAATATCGCCGTGGAGGGCACGTTCGATGATTGCCAGCGGATGATGAAAGCCATTTTCACCGATCTTTCCTTTAAGGATCGTTATTCCCTGGGAACAGTAAACTCTATCAACTGGGCCCGCGTTCTGGCCCAGATCGTCTATTATTTCTTTTCTGCGTTCCGTGTCATGCGCCTCACCGGCGCCAGGCAGATCCAGTTTACCGTCCCCACCGGAAACTTCGGAGACATTTTCGCCGGCTATGTTGCCGCAAAAATGGGATTGCCCATCCGCCGTCTCGTGCTGGCCACAAACGAGAACGATATTCTCGCCCGCTTCTTCAACACGGGTGTCTATAGCGCAGGCCCGGTTCACGCCACCATCAGCCCTTCCATGGATATCCAGGTTGCCAGTAACTTTGAGCGCTACCTCTATTACAGGCTGGGATCCGATCCCGCACGGGTTGCCGACGTCATGAAGGAGTTTGAATCTCAGGGTCAACTCTCCGTCCCTCCTCTGGCGGACGGAAGAATTGACGAACTGATCGTCGCCGGATCAGGGAATACCGAAGAAACCCTGGCCTGTATCCGGGTAACTCATTCCCGGTATGGGTATTTGCTGGATCCCCATTCCGCCGTCGGCGTTCATGTGGCTAAGGGCCATCTGTCCAAAGATGCCCCCATGATCTGTCTGGCGACGGCTCATCCGGCAAAATTCGGACAGTCAATTCAGGATGCCACGGGACGCGATTTGGCCCGTCATTCCCTTTTGGACGCTTTGCGTGAACTCCCCTCCCGTTGCACCATTCTACCGGCTCGGGAAGACGAGATTCGTCATTTTTTGGAAGCGAATTTGGGGATCAAGGCAGCCAAAAATATGGCCACCGCAATCACGCCACACGGGATCCCGAAAATCCAATCCCCGTAGCAGGTATAGACCGTGGGTTGAAAATCGGCGTCCGGCAGAGGAACTTGCCAACGGGGCGAGGACGCCTGCGGGGGAGTTCCCCTGGCATTCTCGGTTGGATTGAGAATAACCCCCGTGGGCAGGATCAAACATGTGATTCCCGAGTTGGCCACCCGTATGGCCGATACGCGATTCTCAACGCACCGGAACACGCAATGGCTCAGGTGCTGCTCGGGCCCTGCAGACCGATCAAACCAGGCGTCGTTGGTCTGATTGATCAACAAACGGGCGCCGGCTTTGACAAACGCCCGTGACAACCCTGCCATAATGTCCTCAAAACAGATCAGGCATGAAAAAGACCAGGACGGCTTACCCATTGTAAAAACCGTCGCCTGTTTGCCGGGCTGACAATTCCACCCCATGGGCGCGAGATTCGCCAACCACGGGATCCAGCCGCTCAATGGAACATATTCTCCAAACGGAACCAGATGCTGCTTGTAATAGGACTTCGTGATGACCCCGTTGGTGGCGAACAAAAAACTCCCGTTATAGCACAGTGATTCACGGTTAACCTTGAGGATGTCCATGGAACCGATTAGAAGCGGAGCTCCTTTTCGACACAATTCGAGGGCCAGATCCCTCGACTCCCCCTCCTCCGTCACGCAATACGGAGTTGCTGTTTCAGGCCAGATCACCAGATCGGGAAGTGTCACCTCCGCGTCAAGCGCCCCGATAGTCAGGTTGCGCAGCGAGGAATGGACAATGTCGATCTGATCCTGCGACCATTTTTGAACCTGGGGAATGGCCGGCTGGATGGCCACAATGTCCACACTGTTCCCGATGGTTCCGTGCTTGAGAACGAGGGCATACCCTGACCGGTAACACAGAGCGATCACCGTCAGCGCAATGAACAACTCGATGTGGGGCCTGTATTTTCGATCACACGGCGGAAGATAACGGATCAACGTGAATGCCAAACTGGTGTTGGCCAGCATCACCAGCGCCGAAATGCCGGGGACACCCGCCCATTGCACCCATTGAATAAGGACGATATTTCGGTATTGTGATACCCCCAGGAGGTTCCACGGGAACCCCGTGAACCAATACGATCTCGCCACTTCCCAACCCACCCACACAACAGGCAACAGAATCGTGAGAATGGCGGACTGCCAGAGTTTGGCCGTGCCAACCTTCCGGCATAGCCACGAGGCGGCCACCGAAAATGCACCCCAATACAAAGCACAGCAGGCGCCCAGAAAGAGCCACGCCAGACCAATCAGAAGCATAGGCGCAGGCGACGTCTCAAAAAGCCGAAACAGCCAACTCAGCGAGAGAAGCCAGAAGACCAATCCGCCTGAAATACCGAGTCTAAACGCCTGGCCGACGGTGTTCCCTCCCTCCGGCTGCCGGATGAGGGCGATCAAAAGGGGAATCAAAGCGACCCACGCCAGATTGGCCGTCTTAAAGGGCGGGAACGAGAGCGCCAGCAGAACCCCCGACAGCAGGGCCGCCAGTATTCGCCAATGGCGGACAATCCGTTCCATCAGGCATTTTCCCCGCAACACTTCTTGTATTTTTTTCCGCTTCCGCAGGGGCAGGCATCATTGCGACCCACCTTCTGAACCTGCCGCTGAACCGGAGTTGACGCCGCCTTGAAAACAGCCTGCATGACCTCATTGCCGCCCCGTACGGTCTGGCGTTGCGCCTCTGCAGACGCCCCGCCAACGCCCTGACCAAGCACCGCCACGCCGTCATGTATGGTTTGCATCGGCATCTGACGCATCATCCGTTCAAAGGCCAGTATCTGCGACGATGTTCGGAATATCTTTTCACAAATATCCTCGCGGATATCATCCATCAGCGTCGCAAACATGTCATACGCTTCCCGCTTGTACTCCACCAACGGATCCCGCTGGCCATAGGCCCGCAAACCGACTCCCTGGCGCAATCCATCGATGCTGCGCAGGTAATCCTGCCAGTGCTGGTCAATCGACTGCAACATGACCTGACGCTCGACATTCTGCATCAAATCGCCGCCCTCATTGGCAATCTTGATTTCGTAGGCGTGTTTGACCTTGTCGTAAATACGGTCGGTCACCACATCCAAATCATCCTTCCCAAAACTCAACTCCTCCCGCTTCACAGAGATCGGGAAGGCTCCGTGCAACCAGAGCAGGAACGCCTCACACGCATCCTCCTTGCCGCCCTGAAGCATTTCCTCGACATGCGCGGAGATGACTTCATAGAGGACATCCAGCAACTGCTCGCGGGTCTGGGTGCTTCGGACAATATCCCCACGGAACGAGTAGATGATGGAACGCTGCTTGTTCATCACGTCGTCGTATTCGAGCGTCCGCTTTCGGATGGAGAAATTCTGCTGTTCCACGCGGCGCTGGGCAGTTTCAATGGAGCGATTCAGGAGTTTGTGCTCCAGCATTTCTCCATCTTCCATCCCGAACCGTTCCATAAAACCGGCGATCCTCTCGGAACCAAAAAGACGCATCAGATCGTCTTCCAGTGAGACATAGAAGCGGGACATTCCGGGATCACCCTGGCGGGCGCATCGACCGCGCAACTGCCGGTCAATACGGCGCGACTCGTGCCGTTCCGAACCGATCACATACAAGCCGCAGGGTTTCTCGGTCAACTGCTCCTTCAACGTGCTTCCCTCGTATTTATCCGACAGCGAGGTTTGCGACAGAATCACCGTTCGAGGAACCCAGACGACTCCCTCCTCCAACTTGATGTCGGTACCGCGCCCCGCCATATTGGTGGCAATGGTCACGCCCCCTTTGTGGCCCGCGCGGGCCACGATATCGGCTTCACGCTCGTGATTCTTGGCATTCAACACGTTGTGAGGAATCTTGGCCCGATTCAACATCCGACTCACCAACTCGGAAGTCTCAACGGAAATCGTGCCAACCAGAACCGGTTGCCCCCGGGTATGGCACTCGCTTATTTCATCGATGATCGCCTTGAATTTCTCGCGGTGCGTCTTATAGACGACATCGTTGCGGTCAACGCGACGCACAGGACGATTCGTGGGAATCACCATCACGTCGAGTTTGTAAATCTGGTGGAACTCATCGGCCTCGGTTTCCGCAGTCCCTGTCATTCCGCCCAGTTTTGCGTACATGCGGAAATAGTTCTGAATGGTAATGGTAGCCAGCGTCTGGGTTTCCCGTTCAATCTTGACGCCTTCCTTGGCTTCCACAGCCTGATGGAGTCCGTCGCTCCAACGGCGTCCCGGAAGGATTCGTCCGGTATATTCATCCACGATAAGAACCTGGTTTTCCTGTACGACGTACTGAATATCCTTTTCATAGAGACAGTAGGCCTTGATCAACTGATCCACGTTATGAATGCGCTCACTGCGCGTGGCGACCCTGTCCTGAAATTCCTGCTTCTGCTTGGCCCGCTCCGTTTCGCTTAACGCGGTGTTTCCGTCCAGATCGGACATGATGGAGACCAAGTCGGGCAGCACATAGGCATCGGGGTCGGAAGGACTCATTTCCTCGCACCCTTTTTCGGTCAATGTCGCGTCATGCCCCTTCTCGTCAATATTGAAGAACAATTCCTCGCGCAGTTCCCGGGCCTGCTCCTTGTACATGTCGGTCAACATCTGGCCTTCAACCTTTTCCAAAAGCCTGCGCACGGCCGGCTCCTCCAGGATGTGCATCAGTTGCTTGTGCTTGGGCATCCCGTGGTGCACCTGATACAGTTTTGCCATGGCCATGGAATCATTTTTTTCCTCAATGGCCTGGCGCGCCTCGGTAACGAGGCGATTGCAGAGTTCCGCCTGCCG
>JBAWZH010000037.1:0-17933 GCA_037143135.1 bacterium | reverse complement strand
ACACGGTCGGTTGACCCATCGAATGCGCGGGGATCGGTTTGGTCTTGGTTGACCATAGGAGTTTGCCGCTGGCTGGTTCATAGCACCACAGGTGGTTGAACCAGTGCATCAGCAGTTTTCCTTCGATCAGGAAGGGACTATGGGCGAATTCCTCGGTAAAGAATGCCCCTTCACCGGGAATACTCTGGGTAATGACCTGCTGCCAGAGTTTTTTCCCATCAAGATCGAATGCACTCATGGTCCGAAAGCCGGTCGCCACATAGACGGCCTTTCCATCACTGGCCGGAGTCGGCATGGCCATGCCCATGCAGCGCCAACCCCAGGTGGGAGCTGCGAAACCGACCTTTGCTAGGCGCGTGGACAGGGCCTTGTCGCAGAGCGTGCCCTGGGTGATGTCGATTTTATCGCGCAACCAGTCCAGCGCAGGTTCACGGATCTCCACCACTCCCGCCTTTTTGATTTGTTCAACAATGGCTGTCTGCCGCGCTTGGTCAGCATTGCCGTGTCGTAGTTCCCAAAAAAGGGCACAGTTTGCGTGGTGCTGCTTCCAGGCCTCAGCCCGGTCGGCTTTCGCCGCCTTGGCCTCGGCCTCGGGCAGGTTGTCGAAGTGGTCCAGGTTCCGCCGCCAGAGTTCCTTGCCGTTGTTGGCATCGAAACACAGCAGTTGCGGGCAGTCCTGGCCCTCGGGCCAACCGCCGTCGCAGGTCACGAAGACCTTGCCTGCGACGACGATGGGCGAGGAGTTGCCGTGGTTGGGGAGCGGCGCCTTCCATTTCATGTTCTTTCCGGTGACACCGTCAAAGTCCGTGGGCGGCTTACAGTCGGGCGGCATCACACCACTATAACCGTCGCCGCGCCAACCGATGGCGGTTGGCGAAACATCAGCGGCGTGAAGGTGGACGATGCTGGAGGTGACAACGCTGGCCAGCAGGATGAGGGTGAGGTTCTTGGTCATGTTCGTTCTCCTTGATGATTTGTTTCGGTTTACTTTTTCGCGGCCCGCAGGTCATAGCAGTTGATGTCGCCGGTCTGGGTGCGCTCGAACATGCGGCCGTCAACCACGGGACACTGTTGCGGTACGGAGTAACATCCGGTGACCCGTCCCGGATTGAACTTGCCCGGCAGTTCGGCGAACTTCTTGCCGGCCACGCTCCACATCTCCCACGGGTTCGTGCCCATGTTGGTATGCGTCGCGTTGACCCGACCGATGATCTTGTCGCCGATCAGATACCAGCACTGGCCGCCAACTGTCTTCTCGGTTTCGGCGACGACCTTGCCGGTCTCGATATCCACCATGAAGGTGCCGTTCATCACATCAAGACCCCAGAAATAGAAGATGCCGTCGAGGATGGTCTCCTGATGCCCGGCAATGCAGTCCATCCACGCGGCGAACTGGTATTTCCGATCATCAGGCATCTTCCACATGAGTTCGGCATTCTCAGGACTGATCTTGTAACAGCCATACGTTCCTCCGACACGGGTTTTGGCATCATTACCGCCCGTTTTGGGGTTCACGTTGACCATCACATGCTTGTCCGAGGGCGAGAGGGTAAAACCATTCGCCCCAAGCCCGGTCACCTTCCAGAGTTCCTTGCCGTCCTTGGGATCAATCAACACCATCTCGCCCTTCATGCTGGCCGAGAGGATGTACTCGCGGCCGCCGCTGCGGAACACGCTGGGGGTGGCGTGAGTCCAGGTCAAATTTTTCTTCTCCCACAGGATCTTGCCACTGGCCATCTCCAACCCGCGAAATCCGTCGTCCTGGAAGGTCGGCACGATCAGCACATCTTCCGCCGCCACCAGCGAGGTGTGCCAGTCCGGGTTCCATTTCGTGCGTCCGTCCCCGTAATCGCCGGTGCCGATGCCGAAGGCGAACTTTCCGCTGGTGATCTTGGCCAGGGTCTGCTTGCGGCCCTTCTCGCATTCCTGGTATATGGGGCCGATGTCGCCCTGCCACAGTTTCTTGCCCGTCGCCGCGTCATAGGCGAACAGGCGGCCCGTTGACCCCATCGCGAACACCTTGCCACGGGCATACACCGGCGTGACCTGATGGGCGACCCGTTTGCCGCCGCCCCACAGGGCGCCGTCCGGTTCGACCGTTTCCCAGATCTTCTTGCCGGTCTGAAAATCTACCGCCACGACAAAATCCTCGGCATTCACCGGCACCTTGCCCTTGCTCTTGTCCGGGAACTCGCATTCGACCGGTTCGCCGCTCGGACGGAACGACGCCCCGAACACTTTACCGTCGGCTACGATCAATCCGCCCCACGCGCCGGGATGCGACTTGGCGAAGTACTCCTCCGCCCTCTTGCCGGAACCGAGCACACCCCGGAAGCCCGTGCCCTGTTTGCAGATTCCCAAGCGCAAACCTTCGGTGGTCCACACTTTCTTGATCTGCGACGCGTTCTCCACGATCGGCGTGGCGGTGTGCAGCGGCTGATAGTTACAG
The DNA here is from genome assembly GCA_037143135.1 of bacterium. Classification (GTDB taxonomy): domain Bacteria; phylum Verrucomicrobiota; class Kiritimatiellia; order CAIKKV01; family CAITUY01; genus JAABPW01. The sequence continues at coordinate 15,484 of JBAWZH010000037.1, read as the reverse complement.
TACGGCCCGGCCATCATCGGCCAGCCAATGCTGATCGCCTCGGCCTCGGTATAGACCCGTTGCGGATCCGGCAAAGCGGACTTGCCTGCGGACGAATCCGCAGCCTGGGCATTGGTGAACAGCAGTTCTGCCAGAAGCAGGCCGGCCAACGCAATGCGCTGGGTGGGGGTTGTTTCTCTCATGGTCTTCCTTCCTGTAAGTTATTTCGATTCAGTAAAATGCACTATCTGAATTACAACGGATAGGCCGTCTATTTTATTGTATAAATAATCGTAACTGCTCAGGTAGTCAGAATTCAGAATTCAGGAGTCAGAATGCGAATAGGCCTCCAGCAACTTACTACAGCGGCGCGGCGAAATTGAGATGACAGGCCGTATTTCTGAATTTCACTTCTTCGATGAATAATCTTGCCCGGTGAGCATCGGCCGGTATAAACAAGGGGTGCGGTATCGATGCCGCGAAAGGGAAGGGATCGTCGAATGCACTATCAATATTCTGTTTTCCTGTAAGAAAGGTAAGGTAACGCAAGATGAGCAGACAACTGGGAATGGACGCGATCTATTGCCGGCCGACTCCACGGCCGGCGCATTCGGAGTACTCCATGGAGTATCACAATGACCTGATCCGCAAGGTGACGGGTCTGGACGCGGGCGCGGAGTCGGTCGCGCGGAATGCGGCGGACTATGGTTTCAAACCGAAGGAGGTCCTGCGCCGCTTCTATGACGCCTGGGGCTATGACTTCCTCTGGGGGACGCACGATGGGTTTGTTGACTGGGCCAAGGCGGGCCGCTGTGCCAACATGGGGCATGCTTCGTATGCCGAGAATGGGCAGGACCAGGTCGCGGCGGAGGCGTGTCCCTTCACCGAGCCGGAGGAAGTGTGGGCGTTCGATCCTGTCCGTGAATATGGCGTGACGCCGTTCAAGGACCTGGTGGCGGGGTATGAGAAGGATTACCGGGAGCGGTTCGATGCGTTCCCGAACCAGGTCACGACCGGGGGGTACTACAAATCGGTGATCTCCGGCGCCATCCAGGCGTTCGGATGGGACATGCTCCTGATGGCGGCCGCGGATGAAGTCAAGTTTGCCCGGGTGTTGGAGCGGTTTGGGGAGTACACGTTGCACCATGCGCGGGCCTGGGCGGAGACGTCCATCGAGGTCTATATTCAGCATGACGACATCGTCTGGACGGGCGGACCGTTCCTGCGGCCCGGATTCTACCGCGAGGCGCTCTTCCCGATCTACCGTGAACTGTGGAAACCGTTGAAGGCGGCCGGAAAGAAGATTATCTTCTGTTCGGACGGCACGGTTGACATGTTCCTGGAGGATATCGCCGCCTGCGGGGCGGACGGATTCATCTTTGAACCCTGCAACGATTTCGAGAAGATTGTCCGCACCTTGGGCGGGCGGTACATGTTGGCGGGAAGCAAGGTGGATTGCCGCACCATGACGTTTGGAACGTGGGATCAGGTGAAGGCGGAAATCGACGCAACCCTGGCTCTGACGCGCGGGATGCCCGGCCACATGTTTGCGGTTGGCAACCACATCCCGGCCAATATTACGGACGAGATGTGCCTGCGGTTCATCGACTATCTGCGGGCAAATTGGCAGGCCAAGGGTACGCCATCGGCCTGAATGATGACAGCATCGGTAATCAGCCCTGTTTACAGGGAGTTTGAACTGGATCGTAGCGGTGACGCACCATGCATGAGATTGTCCTAGACCGTTCCTCCTTGCCGCGCCTTGACGGCAAGAGAGGGTCGTCCATTCACGGCACGACGTTTTATCACTTCGCCCACCCGGCGGAAGCCTATGGCCCCGCTTTCCGCGCCATGCGCGACATGGGCCTGGATACCGTTCGGGTGGCCGAGATCTGGCCGGGTTGGGAAGTGCTCGAGCCCAAACCCGGGAACTTTGACTTCACCGACCTGGACCGGTTTGTTGACGAGGCGGCTGCAGCGAGACTGAAAGTGGTCATGGGTTTCGGCATCAACAACCCGCCCCCGTGGATCTTTCACGAGTTGTCCGATGTGCGTTGCGTGGACGCCGAGGGGCGCCCGGCGCACCGGCGCGTCCAGTGCGCCAACCACGACCATCCCGGGTACCGCGGACTGATGGAGCGGTTCGTCACGGCGCAGGCCCAACACTATGCGAGCCATTCCGCCATCTGCGCCTGGCAATTCGGCAACGAGATCCGCTATGGCGTGGACTGGCCCGACAACCGTTGCACGAGAGCCCGCTTCCGCGTCTGGTTGCGGGAACGGTGGCGGGACGACCTCGACGCCCTCAATGGCGCCTGGTCCACCGTGTTCCGGTCGTGGGAAGAAGTCCCGCTGTACCGATCCGCCGAGGGAGCGCCCGTCGAGGGGCTCGTGCCGCTGCTTCTGGCTACCCGTTCGTTCTATCAGTGGTCGCTGGAGGAGCTGGTGGTCTGGGGCTGCGCCCTCGTGCGGCGTCACAGCAACCTCCCCGTGTTCCACAACAATCACGGCCTGTCCGGCTCCGATTACAGTCACTGGCGCATGTCGGCCTGCAATGACTGGGTGGTGCAGGATATCTATCCCACCATGGGCGCCGACGCCGACGCGCGTGACGCCACAACCCTCGCGCTGGATCTGGGCCAGAGCGTGGCCGCCGCGCACGGCAAACCGTACGTGATCGGCGAGACCGGGATCGCGCAGTACGGCACCTGGCTCCGCAACCGGCCGTGCCGCGAACTGGGCGAGGCCCTCACGGCGGAGATGCTTTGCGCAGGCGCGCGCGGGGTGCTCTACTTCAGGCACCAGGCGCCGCGTCACGAACAGCCGCACAAGTTTACGGGGTCGCAGGCGGCGCTGCGCAACGACGGGACCGAGGTGGAGTACGCGCGCACGATCCGGCGCCTGTCGGCCCTGCTCGATCAGGCCGGCGCGCGGCTGGCAGACGCGCGCGCCGTGATTCCGGAGGTGGCCGCCTACTGGCCGGAGGAAACGATGCAACTGGCGCGCGAGGCCGGGGTGGAGTCCCTGGTGCGGTCATCGTTGTTCGGGGCCAGCGCCCTCTTCAACCGCCTGGGCGTGCCCCTGCGCTGGCTCGATACCGAGCGGTTGCTGGGCGCCGATCTTGCCGCGTTTCGCCTGGTCTGGCTTCCCCTGGCGTGGTTGCTGCCGCGACGCGTGGGCGAATGCCTTGCCGCGTACGCCCGCGCAGGCGGGCACCTGGTCTCCGAATGCCGCCCCGGTTACGTCAACGACGAAGGATGGCTCTATGAGGCGCAGCCCGGCGCGGGCCTGCACGAGGTGTTCGGCGGGCGGGAAGAACTGTTCTGGACAACCGAGCCGCAGACCGTGCTCGGAACGGTGGCGGAGTCGCAGGTTCACGTGGCGTTCCCCGGCGCGGCGCAAACGTACAGGCCGGATGCGGGTACGGCGGTGCCCTTGCGCAACGAACGTGGCGAACCGGCCGCGCTGGAGAAAAAGTGGGGCGGGGGAACGAGCCTGCTGCTCGGCTGTGCGCCGTCCCTGGCGTTTGCGGCGGGCGCCGGAAAGTATCACAAGGCCGCGGCCGGACTTGGCGTGGACGAACCCACGCGCGCGGCGGCGGTGGATCTCGTGGCGGCGCTTTGCCGCCGCGCGGGCGTGGCCCGCCCCGTGGCCTGGGAGAGCGCCGCAAGAACCTGGAACGTCCGCTACCTCGACAGCGACGCCGGACGCCTACTGTTCCTGGCCAACCACGGGCCCGACGCCGACGCGGTTCTGCCGCCCGGCTGCCGCACGCTCGCGTGCCGGTTTGATGGGGAATTGGAATTCGGGCCGCGCGAAGGACGCCTGACGGTGCCGCGTCACGGCTGGCTGCTCGCCGAGGCGCGGGCAAAGGGAAAAGGAACAGGGATATGACGCCAGAGCGATGGACGACCCGGGATGATCTCATTCGATTCAAGCCGCGCCACGACTCGTTCGTGGGGGTGGACTCCGATGGGTGCGTGTTCGACACGATGGAGATCAAGCAGAAGCAGTGTTTTCACACGGCCACGGTGCGCCTCTGGAATCTCGGGAAGGTGGAGGCCGTGGCCCGTGAGACGCTGGAGTTCGTGAACCTCTATTCGAAATGGCGGGGAAGCAACCGGTTCATTTCACAGGTCAAGGTCTTCGAACTCCTGCGTGAACGGCCGGAAGTCAGACAGGCCGGCGTGGAGGTTCCGCTGCTGGTCTCGCTGAAGAAGTGGGTGAACTCCGGGGTGCCCCTGAGCAACGTGCACCTTGAGCAGGCCGTCGAGGCGACCCATGATCCCGAACTCCGCCTGTGCCTGGCCTGGAGCAGGGAGGCCAACGACCGGATTGCCAAAACGGTGAAAAAGATTCCGCCGTTTCCCTGGGCGGAGCGGTCGTTGCGGCGGGTGTGTGGGCAGTCGGACACCCTGTGCGTATCACAGACTCCGGCCGAGGCGCTCGTCCGCGAGTGGACGGAAAACGGCGTGATGGACACGGTGGCGATGATTGCCGGCCAGGAACTCGGCACCAAGGCGGAGCATCTGCGCCTGGCCACCGGCGGCAAGTACGCTCCCGGCCGCGTCCTCATGATCGGCGACGCTCCCGGTGATCTCAAGGCTGCGCGCGAGAACGGCGCGTTGTTCTTCCCGATTCGCCCGTCGTCGGCGGACGAATCCTGGGCGCTGTTTGACCGTGAGATCTACGGGCGGTTTCTGGGCGGAACCTATGCCGGTGAGTGCGAAAGAAGGCTCATTGTCGAATTCGAACAGGAGTTGCCGGAGACGCCACCCTGGCGGAATGAGGTGGTTTAGGTCCGGATGAAAAGCAATGAGGAGGCATAATCGATGACAAATACGATGGATTGGGCGGCCTTGATTGGACGCCATGACATGAAATGGGCGCAGACGCCCCTGTGCCGGCCCGAATCGCCCGAGACCATGATGCGCGGCGCCTTCCTCGGGAACGGAACCCTGGGCGCCTTGGTCTATGCCAGCGATGAACCCTGTGATTTCCCGCACCACGCCCTGCGAGTGGACATTGGTCGGGCCGATGTCGCCGATAAGGGCGGCCAGCGAACCGATGGCGGGATGTGGTGGGACAAGTGGAATTGCCAGAACAAGGGAACCCGCCTGCATACCGGCGGATTCATGCTGTGGGGACACGGACTGGCAAAGGTGCAGCCCATGACCCTGGATCTGTACCAGGCGGAGTGTCGGGCGGCGGTTTCGACGAAACATCAGGTTCCCGGCAGCATTTCCATGCGGGTTCTGGTTGCGGCGACGCGGCAGGTGATTGTGGCGGAATGCCTGCTCACCGGCGATGAGGTCATTCCCTCATTTCTGAACACCGTGGCCAGCGCCGACATCATGCGCGCAGAGAATCTGGACTACTCCAATTCCTGCCGTCCCCGATTTGTTCGCCGCGCCATGCCCTTTCCGGGCTGGCCACCGGCCAAGAACAGTGTTACGGACGACGGCATCATTGTGGAAGTGCAACCGCTCTTGGACGGCAAAGAATACGCCGTCGCCTGGACCGAGGTGTTAGCGGGCGATAAACTGTATCTCTACTGTTCGCTGGGTGTTTCGCCTTCGATCAAATCCTTGTCAATGGGCAGCGACGACACCCGTTCTGCGACGGATGAGGCCATCGAAGCCGTCCGCTCGGCCCGGGAGGCCGGACTGGCCGCCATCGAGGCGGAACACCGCGCCTGGTGGAGCGCCCGGTGGCAGCAAAGCGCCATCGCCATTCCCGATGCGCGTTTGGAATCCTTTTACACCATCCAGATCTACAAGTTCCTGAGCAGTACCCGCGCCGGGGCGCCGATTCCCGATGCGACGGGGCCCTGGTCCTACGCCATGGGCGGACCGGACGACTGGGCGCATTGCCCCGGCTATCCGCATGTCTGGCTGAACTTCAACCTGCAAATGCACTGTTTGATCGGAAATGTCTCGGGTCATGCAGGGCAACTTGCCACCGTGGCAGAAAGGCTCTTGGCCTGGGCCCTGCGCCAGCCTGAATGGCAACAAGAGGGTTCGCGCCCTCTGGCCATCGGTGGCGGCGCCAGTTATGATCTGGAGGAAGGTCACAGGCGTCCCATCGCCAGCATTCATCTGATCTGGCTGCTCCACAACTGCTGGCTGGCAGCGCGCCATGATGGGTCAGAGAAATGGGCGGCGCGTTGGAACAAACTGCTGCCCGTGCTGGCCGCAGCGGCCAATGACCCATTGGCGCGACTGAAGGAAGGAGCGGACGGGAAACTGCATCTCTTGAACAGTGATTCGCCCGAATATCCCGTGCCACCCAAGTTCCAGGTCAATCACCGCCAAGCCATGACCGACGCCACCTATGAACTGGCGTTCACGCGCTGGGCGCTGGAACAGTTGTGCACGGATTTGCCAAAGGATCCCCGCGCAACGCAATGGAAAGCAGCGCTTGCGAACATGACCGGGTTTCCGGTTGATATCTTCGGCCTGCGCATCAGCGCGGATCTCTCGCATGATGTTGGCCATCGCCATTACAGTCACCTGGTTATGCTCTGGCCCCTGCGTCTGTGGAACTGGGACGACTCCGGGAAACAGGAACTCATCGCCCGTTCCATCGGCACCTGGCTGGGTTGTCCACCCGACGGCAAGAAACGCACGGGCTTCACATGGGCGGCGGCGGCTAACATTTGCGCCCACATTGGACGCGGCGACTGGGCCTGGGGGCACATGGACACCTATTTCGAGGAACTTCCTCGTGGAACCGCCCGGCGTTTTCAAAACACGATGGCCCGGGAATGGGGTTTCATTCTGGAAACCCCATTGGGTATCGGCAACGCGGTCACGGAAATGCTTCTGCAATCGCACGGCGGACGCATCCGCATTTTTCCGGCAATTCCCGACGCCTGGCAGGCCAGCGCCTTCCACAACTTGTCCGCCGAGGGCGGCTGGAAGGTCTCCGCTGGACGCCAAGACGGCGCCACCGCCTGGGTTCGGGTCGAGGCCACCGTGCCCGGCAGCATTCGTCTGCGGCATGGCATCGCCCAGGCGCTCGTGGAAACTGACGGCATGGAGGTTGTGCATCAGGCCGACGGTGAATGCGGACTCTCCGCCACCGCCGGCGGCGCCCGTATTTTGCTTCGTGCGCCTGAGGTCCAGAACCCGGTCTTCGGGCCGGTCGCCCATGCCTTCCACCCCACGTGGCGCTGGGGGGAACCCAAACCGTGAGGGATCACACAGATAGGCGAGGGTAAAATGAAATGGATCGATTGGGTTGTGGTGTTGCTTCCGTTGATCGGAGTTCTTGGACTGGCGCTCTATACCCGGCGTTTCGTCCGGGGGGTTGCGGACTATATTTCCGCCGGCCGGTGTGCGGGCCGGTATCTTCTCGCCAATGCCGGAGGCGAGGCCGGCGCCGGGGTCTGCAACACGGTTGCCAATGTCGAGATGTTCATGATTTGCGGGTTCGTCGGCCTGTTCTGGAGCAGTCTGATGGGTCCGGTGGGTTTGCTCTTGGCCATCACTGGTTTTGTCGGCTACCGCTATCGTCAGACCCGGGTGCTGACCCTGGCCCAGTTTTTCGAGGAACGCTACAGCCGGAAATTCCGTCTCTTCATCGGTTTTATCATCTTTGGGGCCGGGGCCTTCAACTATGCCATCTTCCCCCTGGCGTCCACCCTGTTTTTTAAGGCATTCCTGGGGTTGCCGGATTATTTCACCCTGGCCGGTCTGACGGTTTCGACCAACTTTGCCATCATTGCCATCTACTTGAGCCTTGTTTTGACCATGATTTGCTCGGGCGGGCAGGTGACGCTGATCATTACCGATTGTGTGGAGGGCATTTTCTCGCACCTGGCCTACCTGATCGTCATCCTTGTGATCTTCAGCGTGGTGTCATGGCAACAGGTGGTTGATGTATTGACCGGAACTCTTTCGGGAGGTCTCCCTGTCTCCGCCACGATGGCCATTGCTCCCCAGCACAGTCCGATCGATCCGTTCGATGCCTTTCAGGTCAAGGATTTCAACTTCTTTGCCACCATGCTGGGGCTTTTCGGCACGATCTACCTGTGCGGGGCCTGGCAGGCCGGGCACGGTTTCCGAAGCGCCGCCCTGACTCCCCACGAAGGACGCATGGCCGGAATCCTGGGTGCCTGGAGAGGTACTGCCAAAATGCTTGTCCTGCTGGTAATCGCCATCGGAGTGTTGACTTACCTGCGCCATCCGGACTTTGCCGAACGCACCGCGCATCTCAAGGAACGTATTGCCGCGGTCACAAGTCCTTCCGGGGCGCCGGTGGCGAAGATCTCGGAGACTACGCCAATCGGAAGTTCGTCATGGTTCGAGGGCAGGAATCTCTTTGGCGCCACGAAAGAAGCGAAGAAACTCCGCGCCGCCGACGGCGCGGAAATTACGGGCGAGTCCATACAACGTCAACGGCAACAGGCGCCGTTCATGGCCCTGGCCGACATGCTGCCCGTGGGCGTGAAGGGATTGATGTTGGTGATCATGATCATGGGCCTTCTTGCCGGCGACGGGAATCACATCATCTCCTGGAGTTCGGTCTTTGTGCAGGACGTCTACATGCCTCTGCGTCGAAAACCCATCACGACGCGTCAGCATCTCAAGGTCCTCCGGCTGGGCGCCGTCGGTGTGGCGCTGATCGCCTTTGTCACCTCCATGCTGGTTCCGTTATCCACCTCGATCTGGATCTGGTGGGCGGTTACCGGCGCCATCTACAACGGCGGGGCAGGCGCCATTCTCATCGGCGGCCTGTACTGGACTCGCGGCACCGTGCAGGCCGCCTGGGCGGCGGTCGGGACAAGTTTGCCGTTGTCGTTGACGGCCGTGGTGTTGAGCAACAATTGGTTTTCATCCATGACCTGGTTGAAAGCGCACGGATACCCGGAGTTCATCTCCTCCGGATTCTGGTTGAGTTTCTTCGTCAGCGTGGTCGCGATCATCGTCTACATAACGGTTTCGCTTCTCACCTGCCGCAAACCCTTCGATCTTCAGGGTTTGTTGTCGCGCGCCAAACAGCACCATGAGCAGGAGCCGGCGCAGACATCCGCCAAACATTCTTGGTTCAGGCGTTTGATCGGTCTTGACGACCATTTCACCCGTTCTGATCGTTTTGTGGCCACTTTCATATTCTGCTATTCCATGTTCATGTTCGGCCTGGTCATCTTCACGCTCTTTTGGCAGTATGGGATGCCCCGACTGGTCACACTTTTCGGGGGAACGCCCGAAGCGGGCGAAGCGCTCAGACTGACCAAACATGGCTGGGCCACGATATGGTTGTGGATACAAATGATCATTCCCGGTCTGATCGCTTTCGGCACATTGATCTGGTTCTCCATCGGAGGCATAACAGACATGCGGCAATTCTTTCGCGTGATGACCGCCAGAAAACCGGATGAACAGGATGACGGCACCGTTCAACATTGACGTTCGCCGGGATCAGGATGCGACCCTTCCCCAAGTGCGGTCCTAAATAATGAACTCGACGGATCTCCCTGATATCCCGCATAACTCGTTGGCCTTCAACTCCTGAATTCTGACTTCTGAATTCTGAATTCGGCGCGGGTGCAATATTTTGCAATCGCACCCTGTATCCATAGACGCGCACTCCGAACTTGCCTCGGTCAGTCCGTTCAACGTATGATGACAGAACCCATGAAATCCATCGCGCTGCATTTTCTCGATTCGAAACCGACAGGACCGGCGGGCGTCACGTTCGGCCTTTCGTGGCCCCGCGGAGAACTGAAGACCGGCACGCCGGTGCATGTGCGGCGAACCGACGGGACGCCGATCCCGACACAGTCGTGGCCGCTCGCGTTTTGGCCGGATGGCTCGATCAAGTGGTTGGGCATGGCGGTTGTCGTCGGGCCCAAGGACGGCGACCGGTTCAGTGTCCGCAAGGGCAGGGGACCGGAACCCGCGAAACCACTCACGGTGACAATCCCGGGCATCGAGGTGATCCGGTATGTGGATACCGGGGCGATGCGGGCCGAAGTCGGCGACCGGGGCCGGTATCTCGTTCAGGAGATCGTGCGCAACGGACGATCCGTGGTCGGTGGCGTGGAGTTGGCGATGCTGCTCGAACACCGGCGGAAGGATGGACGTGTCGAGGTGCGGGAACGCGAACCGTTTGCCGGGATCATCGAGCAACTCACCGTCGAGCAGGCGGGCCCGATCCGGGCCTGCATCAAATTGACAGGCCGGTATCGCGGGGAGCAGTCGGGCCGGCTCATGTTGCCGTTTACCGTGAGGCTCGTGTTCTATGCCGGGTGCGAGTCGGTCGACGTAACGCACAGTTTCGCTTGGGATGGCGATGCGGAACGCGATTTCATTGCCGGGCTGGGGGTGAAGGCCCACGTGTTGTTGCACGACGGCGTGCAGAACCGGCATGTGCGCGTACTGGGCGAGGACGGCAAGACCCTGTGGGTCGAACCGGTGCGGATGACGCCCTACGCTGGCCATGCGGCGACCGTCGCACACCGGGCGCAGGAACGCGGCGAAGCGGTGCCGGCTCCGGCGGACGGCGGGTTGTTGCCGGTGTGGAATGACATCCAACTCTTTCAAGACTCCTGCGACCATGCGCTGGTTCGAAAGCGTCAGGGCGCGGAGTACTGCTGGGTCAACGCCGAGCATTGCCGGCGCGCGCCGGGGATCATGTCGTTGAGCGAACCGGACGGCGGGTTGGCGATGACCGTCCGCGATTTCTGGCAGGCGTACCCGACGGCGTTGGAAGTCACCGCGGCGGGCACGACGGAGGCGCACTTGAACGGTTGGTGGTGGGCGCCGGACGCGGAACCGCTGGACTTGCGCCATTACGGCGGCCGTGATTACCGGCCCGTCTATGAGGCGCGGAACCCGGATCCGGCGGTGTACTCGAACGCCTACGGTATCGCGCGAACCTCACAGATGACGCTCACGTTGGTGCCGGCGAAAAGCAAACCGAAACCCCTGCCGACCACGCCGCCGTTACTGGTCGCCGACCCGCCGCATTACCGGCAATGCGGCGTGTTTGGCCCGCACTGGTCTCCGGTGGATCGTTCGACCCCGGCACGAACACTCATCGAGGACGAACTGGCGCGATACATGGATTACTACCAGGAACAGCGCGAGCGATGGCGGTGGTATGGATTTCTGCACTACGGCGACGTCATGCACACCTACGACCCGCTGCGTCATGTGTGGCATTACGACCAGGGCGGCCGGGCGTGGGACAATACCGAACTCGGGTCGGACATCTGGCCCTGGTATAACTTCCTGCGCAGCGGCCGGGCAGACTGGTTCCGGTTCGCCGAGGCGATGACGCGGCACGTGAGCGAGGTGGATGTGTTCCATCTCGGCCCGTGGACGGGACAGGGGAGCCGGCACAACGTGGTGCATTGGGGGTGCCCGTGCAAGGAGCCGCGCGCAAGTCAGGCCGGGCCGAAACGGTTCTACCATTTCTTCACCGCCGACGAACGCTGCCGCGATTTGCTCGACGAGGTGGCGGAGAAGGCCGACCAGTTCAAGGCGACGAACGTGCCGACGGAAAAATTCATGGCGCGGATCGGGCCGACGTGGTCGTCGTGGGCGGCCAACTGGCATTGCGCATGGGAGCGCACCGGCGATCCGAAGTGGTTGAAGAAAATCGAGACCGGACTGGCCGGTATCCTCTCCGCGCCGCACCGGCTGTTGCAGGGCGATCCGTTCGATTACGACCCGGCGTCGGGCGTGATGACGCACAGTCAGGAGTATGCGGTTTTTAACAACCGTCTGGCATTCATTATGGGCGGCGCCGAGGCGTTCATGGACATGGCGGAAACACTGGGTTTGGACGGGTTCCGCGCGGCGCTGGCCGAGTACGGCGTGATGCATGGCATAGACCCGGTCAAGGAACGCGCCCGGTTCCCGCCGGGGATTTACGAACGCCTGGCGTTGTTCATGGAGAACGCGCGGCTGGTGGCATGGGCGGGTGTCGAGCGCAACGACGCGAAACTGAAACGCCGGGCGTGGGAGTTGTTGCTGAAAGGCGACAACGATCCGCGCGAACCGCATGCGTGGGCGATTCCGCATCCGATGGCGGACGCCCCCCTGCATCTATCCGCCGAACCGCGCCGCGACAGCGACATCGGCACGAACATGGCGGCAACCGTCAGCCTCAACCTCATCGCCTGTCTGGCGCTCGCACCCCGCGAATTGGAGGAGATGAACTGATCTGCATTGGAGGGAAATGAATATGAAGTACATGGGTCTGGTGGGTTTGATGGTTTGCGGAGCGGTTGGGGCACTTGCGGCGGCACCCGCCATCCCGGCGCCGCCTGCGACGAACGCCGTCTACGATGTGGTGTTACGGAAGGCCGACACGAATGCCGTCGCCCTGCACGTCTGTTTGCGGGCCGAAGGTGGGAAATTCACGGCCGGCGTGACCGTAGGCCCGTTGGGGCCCACCGAGATCGACTGCACCGGCCTCGCGCTGAATGGTAATGCCGTCACCGGCAGTCTGAAGGGAACCGTCGGATTCGACGGGTTTTTCCCGTCCGATGGCAAACCAATGACGCACGAGTATCGTCTGGACGCCGTCGTGACCGATGGAACAGTGCGCGGAAAGTACGAGGGAACGGTGACTCCCGGTCAGAAGGTATCGGGAACGGTCGAGGGGAACCTGTTGTCCCCGCCGGACCTTCGCGGGTACTGGGTGATGGACCTGCAGATGGAGAACGGGGCCGGCGCCGGCACACTGGGGCCGAAGTCCTATGGTTCCAGGGTTTACCCGAAATTGTTCATGAAAGACGGCAAATGGGTGCAGTCACTGGTCTATGGTTGGGGAAAGCGGGTGCAGATCAACTATTTCGAGTCGGAGATCGTCACCAACGCATTGCGGTTTGACGGCAAGACACTCACCGGTCCACTGGCGGTTCGCGCCACCGGCGGATCCCATTACCTGTTCACCTTCGACGGCATTGCGGTCGGCGGACAGATCGGAGGCACGTACAAGAAGCAGGTGGACGGCAACGAAGTTGCCGGCGGTCCGTTCCACGGCAAACTCGAACCCATGCCGGAACGTTCACCCGCGCAGGCGCTGCACTACCTGGAATTGCATCGCGCCGTAGTCCGCACATGGGACACCAATACTGCCGCCACGGCGCTTCAACTCATGGTCTCCGTGCCGTGCATTGGCGGCAAGTTCGGGGCCGGGGTGGCCTATGCGGCAGCCTGGAATCATGTGTTCCACGACGTGGATGCGAGCGGACTGAAACTCGATGGAAATTCGGTTGCCGGCGAACTGAAGGTGACGATGAACCCCGATCCCTACATGCCGCCCGATCACAAGGGCGTCTCGGCGACATACAGGATCGACGCGAAGATCAGCGATGGCCGCATCGTCGGCGGCACGTACACGGGCCTGTTCAAGGACCGCACAGTGTCGGGTTCCGTCTTCGGGGAACTGATGGATCAACCGCCGGTGCCGGAACCGGTGGGCGTCAACTTCAAACTCGAGGACGGCGTCAACGATGGTTCTCCCTGGCACCGTCGCACATGGATCAATTTTGTGGCGACGAAGGGTCACGCCGAAACCGGCGGGATGTTCAACAACAAGGGCGGTTGGAAAGGCACGTTCAAGACGGCCGAGGTGAAGTTCGACGCCGCCGCGTTCACGGCGACTGTTGACGGGACGGTGGACGAAACCAAAGGCGTGTTGATTGGCGCCTACACGTTCAAACTGACCGGCAGAGTGGTGGGCGCCGAACTGATCGGAATTTGCGACACGTATCGCGACGGCAAACTCACCAAATCCGGCACACCCTTCATGGGCGGATTCAGTCCGGTGAAGAATCAGCCGCCGTCCCCGGGGCGACCGCCTTGACCGGCGGGTTCCGCGTCAACGGCGGTATGCAGGTACGCTTGGGCAGCGCCAATGCTGCCGGCAGTAGCCGCATCGTCAATCCGACAAGCATCGGCATCATCGAGTTCACCGGCAACAGTGACGGCGCGCGTTCCGTGCCCAACGACATCGTCGGTTCGGCCACCACCTCCAAGACTCTTATCTCCAACGCCAAGACCGACGCGGCCGTAACCCTCAGCGGAAAGATCATCTCCGCTGGCGGCCTGACCTTCCAGGGCTACGACAACGCGGGCGCGGTCAGCGAAACCGTGCTCTCCGGAACGATCTCCGTCTCCGGCGTGCCGGACATCTACAGCTACGGCGACGGGACCACGCAGCGGCGGTTTGTCAATGCCCAGAGTGGCATCAACCTCGGCGTCACGAAGTACCAGACGACCACGGCGCTCGCCTTCGGGACGGCCGGTTTCCTGGCCTACGCCGGCGGCACAACAACCCCGGTGGAGAACGGCGCCGAAGGTTACGTGCGGTTTGACGGGGCCAACAGTTTCATCCCCGGCGCGGTGGGACCGGGCTACCTGGCGGCGTTGCGGAAGGGTGGGGCAGACCCCAAGGAATTCGGCTACCTGTTGACCCAGAATGCCACGGCATACACCTTGCCGGAAGGCAAGAGTTTCGTGATTGGCACCCTCGGCACGGGCACGGCCCAGACGGGCACGTTTGGGGTGAAGGGCGCGGCGGGTACGGCGACGTTCCTGGGTAGCCGGAAGGCCGCGTTGGGCCAACTCCTGGCCGGCTCGCCCGGCGGCGACATCAACATCCACGGCAACGCCGCCGCCGCCGACGCCACGTTGAACCTGTTGGCCGACACGGGCACGACACTGGTCTTGGGCAGCGGCACTGCGACCGAGAATGTGGTCTTCACGCCGACCTATGGCGACAGCGGCGCCACTTCTGCCATCACGCTGATGGCCAAGCGTACCGGCACCACTACCCTCAACAAGATTGGTACAGGCACGTTGGAAGTGAAGGGCGTGAACTTCACCCACACCGACGGAGATGACGCCCGCAGCACAATGACCATCAACGTCAACGCCGGCACGCTGAAGTACAGTCAGGCCGATACCGGTGATCCCTACGCCGCACTCACCGTCGGCGCGAACGGCACATTCAAACCCACCGACGGCAGCCTATTGAAGGTCAATCAACTCACGTTGACCACAGGCGCTATGTTGGATGTGAGCGGTCTTACGACTACCTCCGGCACGATAACACTGATCCAGGGAAGCAATCCGGTAGTCGGTAAATTCGCCAATGCGAACGGTCAAGTCACGATTGGCGCCGTAACATACACGATTTCGTATGCGGGCAACAACGTGACCCTTACGAGATTCAACGGCACGCAGATCATGATCAGTGATGGTACTCGACCGGGCAACGGGGGTTCCGCAAAGAGCATCGATGTCGGTCGCACCTTGGTCAGCGGAACCGCCAAGGTCACCCGTACTTAAACCATCGAAAAGACCGGCACTCTCGATACCGCGCCCTACACCGTGCGCCTACGGCGGAAATGTGTCCGCAACGACCTTTTCCTGCGACACTTTTGCCGCCGTTCGCAATGGGTTCAAGGGACTGGGTTCAAGGGACAGGCGGATCGAATGGCATCCTCCATGCGCGTAACTTCGGCGTCCGACAGGAACTC
>JBAWZH010000036.1:0-18109 GCA_037143135.1 bacterium | reverse complement strand
GAGTCAAGGCGAAATCACTAATACGCGTTCCATTTCTTGAAACCCTGATAACAGGATAAGATCGAGCATAATCACGATGGAATTCGCATACTCCAAAAGGTCGCAGGCCGGAGCTATGCCGCTGATTGACCGCAGGTTGATCCCCTCCTCAATGTTCCTCGCCTAGCGCATCGTGAATGCGTTAGTTGAGACCAAGAACAGGATTGTGCCGGAATGGATGGCTATTGCGGCACTTCTGGAAATCGGGCTTGAACCTCAAAGTGTCGGCCCCAAAGAATCTCGGCGTGACAGCCATAGGCATGTGCCAGGTTTGCCGGGCGCAGGACATCTTCAGCCTTTCCGGCTTCCAGAATTGACCCCGCCTTCATCAGAACGCATCTGTCTGTAAACAGGGGCGCCAGGAGAATATCATGGCATACCATCAACACGGCCTGCCCCTCGGACGCCACCTGGCGAACCAGTCGATAGAATTCCAGTTGATGGGAGATGTCCAGATGCGAGGCGGGCTCATCCAACAAAAGGACTTTCCCTTGTTGTGCCAAGGCTATGGCAATCGCGATGCGCTGGCGCTCTCCTCCGCTGAGTTGACTGAAGAAGCGATTGCCCAGGGTATTGGCATCCACGCGAGACAAAGCGGATTCAACAATCCGGCAGTCCTCGGCGGATTCCCTTCCCATCTGCCCATGGGCATATCTGCCCAGCATGACCATCTGATGCACTGTGAATGGAATATTACGGGGCATGTCCTGGGGGACCACGGCGACGTGCCGCGCCACCTCCGCCGATGACATGCCATTCACGGGTTCATCATCAAGCGTGACACAGCCGCTGCTGGGTCTTAGTGAACCATTCAGGCATTTCAGCAAAGTGCTTTTGCCGCACCCGTTCGGCCCGAATAACGCCGTAACAATCCCTGCCTGCACGGTCAGTGATACCTCGTTGAGAATGGGGCGATCCTGGTGATAGGCAAAGGAGATGTCGTTTGCGGTCAGATTCATTCCCCGGCCCTCCCGCCCCCATGACGTAATAGCATCCACAAAAAGACGGGCGCCCCAATCAAGGCGGTAAGGATGCCAACGGGAATTTCTGCAGGCGCAACCACCGTTCTCGCCAGCGTGTCGGCACCCAGCAATAACACGGCGCCGCCCAGTGCGGTCACGGGCATCAGATGACGATGGTCGGCCCCCATGGCCAGTCGCAGCAGATGCGGGACGACAAGTCCGATAAAGCCGATCACACCGGTAAGACTGACCGCCACCGAAGTGGCCACCGCAATCAGCACCAGCAATTGCCTTTGCAGGCGAACGACATTCACGCCAAGATCGCGGGCGGTTCGGTCACCAGTCAGGGACACGTTCATGGCCGGGGCCAGGAGGCGCAAGGCAATGAGGCAGATTACGCACAGGGGGAGCATCACCAAAACATCGCGCCAGGTTGCCTGCCACAAGCCGCCCATCAACCAGAACACCAGGGTCTGGAGCCGCTCCCCCGCCACGTACAAAGCCCCTGCCGTGAGGGAAGAACAGAACGCGCTAATCGCCATCCCTGCGAGTAGCAATGACTGTCCAAAGTGCCCGCCGCGCCGGGCCAGGAGAAAAACAAGGAACGAAACCGTCAATCCTGAGCAAACGCTGAGCACAGGTACAAGGGTATAGGGAACGAACGACGACGCAAGTAACCCAATTACTGCCCCAACCGCAGCCCCGTTGGAAACACCCATGATGTAGGGGCTGGCCAGCGGGTTTCTGAATAATGTTTGTGACGCCAGTCCGGTCATTCCCATGGTGGCGCCCACGAGCAGCGCCAGCATGATCCGGGGGAGTCGGGTCATCCAGAGGATCTGATCGGTTGAGTCATCACAACGCCATTGCGTGACGACCTTCGCGAGCCGGGCACCGATTTCTTGTGGCGGAATGGCGATGCTCCCGGTCATCAGACTGATCATCAAGACCGCCAGTAGCAGCGTCCCCAGTATTGTCATGACCAGACCCGGCCTTCGCAAGCGTGTTTCAGGCATACTCACACTCCTATGCAATGCGAGTGACGACGAACCGGTCATCACGGGCGGACAAGTCATTTGCCTCTAAAGTCGTAAGATGGGAACTGGCCACATGATGAAGGTGCCTGCGGCAGACTTCTTCGGCAGTCTGCATCTGTTCAGTGGTGGGACGCGGATAAGGTTGTCCCGGCACGGGGATGTAACCCATAATGTGAAATCGAATATCAGGGTTCAAGGTGGCGATCCAGGCGGCAATGGCTTCCACTTGATCCACATCCACCAAACCCGGCACATAGACCACGTTCGCCTTCAACTCCAACCCTGCGGCAAAGGCGGCGGCGAAATTGTCAAAAATGCGTTGCTTGGGCTGCCCCGTATAAACACGATGCACGTTTTCATCCCAGGCCTTCAACCCCACATTGGCGCCGTTGAGGTTCGGGAGCGGTAGCTTGCTCCCATTGGTGTGGCCCAGATAGGTTTTGACACCCAGTTCATTCCGGACAAAATCCAGCATTTCCGGAAGTTCCGGAGCGACGGTGGGTTCTCCTCCCATGAAAAATACCTTGTCCACCGGGACGGAGCGCAACGCCTGTTTCAGTTCCTCTCGACTTGGAAATCGTTCCGGCGACGGAAAGCCGAGTCCCGGCGCGCCATCGGCGCCGCTACGGAGTTTGTAACTGCAAACCGGGCATCGAAAAGTACAGCCTTTGTTGTGCAGTGTGGCAAAACGGTATTTCTCGTTGTAGGTGACCTTATGGAATGCCATGATGCATGCCTTCTGTTTGAGGGGTTGATTGGAGTCTCATTCGCAGTTGTTCGACGGCCTTTGGCATTCCCGGACCGGCAACGAGCCAATATCGGTTGATGGGATAGACTCGCTTTGACTGAATTGCCGACAAGGCATCAAGACCACCTCTTTGTTCAATCGTGGAGTTACCGTGAGGTTGGTTTATAAATAGGATTATTTCCGGGTTGGATTGAATGAGCAGTTCGGGTGAAAGCAGGACATTTCCGGCGGTTCCCGCCGCCACGTTGGAACCCCCTGCCATTTCAATCAAGTCGTTGGCATAGGTTTCCGCCCCCGAGGTTTTGAAGGGCGCATAGAGTTCCAGGTAAACGCGTGAGTGTGACACAGGAATCTCCCTTGGCCTTTTCAGGAAGGTCTCGACGGGTTTCGCGATCCGGTCGGCCGCCTCGCGGCAACCCAGGCATTCACCCACCAGCCGGATCATGCCAGGCACTTCGGCGGCACGCCCACTGCGCAAACGCACAACCGGCACGCCAAGTCCCGCCAGTTGTCGGGCTACATCGTCCTGATACCACCAAATGAAGGCGAGATCAATGTGTCGGGCGATCACTTCCTCGGAAGAGATGGCGCTTCCCCGTCCTATAACGGGAATCCCTTCTGTTTGAGGCACGACGCGCCCGTATTCGTCAATGGCAACCAGACGCCGGCGCTCTCCCATCGCAATGATGGTGTCCGTTGCCGAGGCGCAGAGGCTAAGGATGTTCGCGGGGGATTTCGGGACGTGGACTGTCCGGGAAGTCATGTCCTGTATCCCGGAAGTTTCAGGATGCCCCTCTGCTTTACCCTGATTCTGACGGCAGGACATCAGGCCGGCCGTCATGCCGAGCAGGAGAGTGAGCAGACCGGTTCTTATATGATGGGAGAAAATCATTGTTTCAGCAGACGAAAGAAAACGGTTCCAGCGTTGGTGAATGTGGCCGCAAAATGCATGAGGCCGTTTGTGCCGGAGATATCCGAATACCCTTCAAGAGTGTTCCATCCATTGGCAAAGAGCAGGTTGGTGGATGCCTGAACCGAATAAGTTCGCGCCGTTGTTGCGATCCAGTCGAAGGTTGCCGCGCCGGATTCCGATAAGCTGAAATTCCTGACGGTGAACACGGGTTCCCGTGTAATTCCCAACGCCACGGCTTGCGGGCGCAGGGATGTCTCGCAGGTTCCGGGTATTTCGTTGGTCGAGACACTGAACCTGACGACATTGGTGGAAAGCAGATTGGTCACAGTGAACGAAACAAGATCCGGAACGTAGATCAGGGCAGTATAGTTGTTCTGTTTATTCGCCACGTCGTCTGAGCCATACTGAATGCCGTTGAAATAGAGTCGGTCATTCTGGTTGGAATCGCCATACGTGTAGAGGGCGTAAAGCCGGGCGGAGAGCGAATCATTGATGTTGAGAGACCCCCATGCGGTTGACACGCTATTTGTCGCACCGGCCTGGTTCTTATAGATGTCGCCGGATCCTTCCGCCATGGCGTAGGAAAACTGGTTGAACAATGACCCTTTCTGATAAACGGTCATCAATGTCAGATGGATGATACGCCCATCATCATAGGACGGGCCATCCCCATAGGCCGCCGTTACCGAAACATTATTTGGGGTTCCGTTGGTGAATAGAGTACTGGGCGGTATGGGCACCGTCACCAGCCAAACGCCGGAGCCAGTCCCATAGGCGCAGGCATTGGAGGCCACAAAGACTGAATTGGAGTCGCCCGTTCCGCCGATGATCATGGGTGTCGCGGGATTCGTTATTCCGTTCACACAGACCGTGAGGGCATAACGATAGTCGCGGGTTGCGCCCCAAACGGTCATGAAAAGGCGTGCGTTGACAACGGCATCGCAGTGAGGCAGGGCAAAATCGACTTGGGTCGTATAAGGCAGGGCGGTTGCTGTATTTCGCCAGGTATTGGTTGTTTGAACGTTAAGTGCGGCATTCTCCACCGACCCCGTGATGATGACCTTCATTCCCGACCCATACTGGACATAACCGGCGTTGACCATTCCCGTCACCATGACAAACCCCATCGCAAAAACCGATTTCCTGAAAAGTTTTCCCTGATTCATCCTGCATTCCCATTATTTTGAGGCATCCCAGTTTGCCTTTGTGGTTGTTTTAATTGCATCAACGTGTCCATCGCAGAAAGCGGCGCAGAACGTGCCGCCAGCATGGCGGTAGGCCACATGGTTTACGGGCTCCTTGAAGGTTCCGCCCCCGCCACAGTAATAAAGTCCCGGGTCGCAATCCGCGAAGAGAATGGTTCCGCTTGGACTGGACACGGTTCCGTCCTTGACCCCATACCAGAAGCAACGGTCATTTCCGCCAAAATTGAAGCAATTCATCCCATAGCTCATGGTGATATCCGGATCCCAAGGCAAAGTGGTTTGAACAAGATCGCTGGGGCACCGATAGACATAGGATTTCTTTTCCAAATAGGGCTTGATGCGATCCATCCACCGGCTTGTGTTGCTCTGCCATGCCGACGGATAGGCTCCATTTTCGTTGACGTACAGTTGTGTCGCCATTCCGATTTGACGCAGATTGCTCACACATTGGGTCCGTTGCGCCATGGCTCTGGCTCGGGATAACGCGGGTGCCAGAAGCGCCCCGAGGAGCATGATGATACTGATGACCACGAGCAGTTCCACCAAGGTGAAGCCCTCAATTAAGTCCTTGCGGCTATGTGAATACGGGCGCATGGTTCGCAAAGAGAAACAAAAAAGCGTCATAAACGACTCAAATAGTGTTACCATAAGGAAAAAAGGTAACACCATTTATTCATCGATGTCAAGTGTTGCTCCAGAGTGACACGGGCTTTATGATAGCTAACGTTCATTGAACGAGGAGGATTATGAAAAAAGAGAAAGCAAGCCGATTCAGCCTGTCCATGCCTGCGGGGCTGGTGCGCAAGTTGGACCTGATGGTGAAGTCAAAGGGGTATGTCAACCGGTCTCAAGCGGTGGCCGATATGGTCAGTGACCATCTTGTGGAACATCTCGGCGAAGAAGGGAACCATGAGATCGCCGGCACAATTACCCTGGTATACGACCACCACAAGCGAAACGTTCAGGCGCTCCTGACCGACATCCAGCACGACCACCAGGAAGTCATCCTCTCCACCCTGCACGTCCATCTTGATCACCACAACTGCATGGAAGTGTTGGCCGTGAGGGGTAAGTCAGGCGTAGTGAGGCAGGTAGCCGATCAGCTTATCGCCGCGAGGGGTGTCAAACACGGGAAACTGACGGTGACCACGACCGGTGCGGATATAGAGTAGAATCCCAAAAATAACTGGCAAGACGAGGATTTGTCGCCTCGCTCAAGGACAAGATCCTGACTATTCGCTGTCGTCCGAGCCTTTATCAAACCCCTCCGTATGGACCTCACGCCTGGCGTTCCACCTTCAGGGAGGCGAAACTGACGGACGCGAGTTGCTGGCGGGCCGTGAGAATGGCGATTGCCTCGTCGAGGCATTTGACGACTTCAGGCGGCATGCCTTTGACGTTTGCGCAACGTTTGCGGAGACTTGTCAGTTTCGCCATGGAACTTTCCCGTTGTTCGCCCGGCTCCGGGGGTCCAACCAGGCCATTCATATCAGGGCGCACCCCCTGCGCCACGCGCAGG
The DNA here is from genome assembly GCA_037143135.1 of bacterium. Lineage (GTDB taxonomy): Bacteria > Verrucomicrobiota > Kiritimatiellia > CAIKKV01 > CAITUY01 > JAABPW01. The sequence goes on along the minus strand of JBAWZH010000036.1, from coordinate 11,686 downwards.
ATAAACAATCCTGCGTCTAAAAATGTGCAATCAATTGCACTGCAAGAGCGCCAGAAGATGATTCCAGAAATACAAAATGAGGGCGCTGAACTGCGGGGACACGATTATGGGCCTGTCCCCGGAGTCATGTCGCCGGAGTCATCACCTGCGGGTCTACATGAATCATCTCCGAAAGAAAATCGAAACCACCGGCGACGCCCCCAAACTCATCAAGACCGAACCCGGCATCGGATACCGGCTGTCTGGACGCGGTACTCCCCACTCCGCTCCTGAACCTGAAACCCGATCTGGCGCCGCAGACTGGCAGGAGGCACCATGATCGGTTCCCGACGCTTCGTCGTAGAATCGCCTCATTGCTCCAGTCCAAGGTAGCGCACGATGTGCTGCGCCAAGTGCTCGTCAATTTCGCTGTGTCGTGGAACGGGTTGCTTGTTGCCGGTCTTGGTGTTCACGTAAATATCGTGATTACCACCGGAACGCAGTAGTACACACCCTTCCTTCTGCAGACGCCGGAGCAGTTCCCGTCTCTTCATGCCATCGCCACTTCCCGGATCTGATACCCCGCCGGAACCTCATCCAGCGCCATCAGCATGAATGCTTCCCGAATGTTCCGGTCCAATTCCTCCAGCGTCCGTCCCTGCGTCATGATCTCGGGGTGTTCAAGCAGTTTTCCGAGCCAGAACTTCTTGCTCTTCCAGTATAGGAGGGTCATTTTACTGAAGGCCGAAGGCCCCGCCTTGCCCGTCTCCGTCGAGGAATGCGTCGATGCGTTCTCAAGCACCTTGAGTAGAAAGTCCTTTTGCGACACCCGCTTTGCATGGCGCTCGCTTTCAATCCACTCGTAGAGCGACTCCGGCACGTCTCGAATGAGAATCTGTTTCGTTGACATAATACACCTCTGGTTTGATCTGCTACTATTGATAGCAACTTTACCCAACGCATGTCAACTCCGCCTGCTCGGGAACGTCTCTTTCCTGCCATCCAATACATGCCCTTTTTCTTCATCCCTTTTCTTCTGACTTGCCAAGTCATCCCTTCATGGCGAGAATACGACCCCATATGAGATTGACCCAAAAGAGGAGTGACCCTGGCCCTAATGAGTAATAAAACCTTTGTTCTGGACACAAACGTTCTGCTTCACGACCACACCTGCATTGAATCCTTCGCCGACAACACGGTCGTTCTGCCCATGCCCGTGATTGAGGAATTGGATAAGTTCAAAAAGGAAACCAACGAATTGGGCCGCAATGCCCGCGGCGTGATCCGCCGACTCGACGCCCTTCGTGAGCGCGGGCGTCTGGGCGAAGGGGTTCCCATGGAGAACGGGGGCATCCTGAAAATCATTGTCGGGAGCCGTCCCGTCGGCGACAGCGGCCTGGAGGAGGAAATCCCGGACAACAAGATTATCCGCGTCGCCTACTGGCTCCACAAACAGGGGGAACGCGTCTATTTTGTCTCCAAGGATATCAATGCCCGCATCAAGGCCGATGCCCTTGGCATTGAGGTCATGGACTTCGAGAAACAGAAGATCAACTTCGAGGAACTGTTCTCCGGCTACCGTGAAGTCAGCGTGAAACCCGAGGTTATCGATGAGTTTTATGCCAACCGCAGCGTCACACTCCCCGGCATCGACCTGTTGCCCAATGAGTTCGTCAACCTGATCTCCGAGGGCACTGAACACCAGACCGCCCTCGGGCGAGCGGGCGGAAACGGCACCATCGTTCCGATGAACCCCAAGATCGAGAGTGTTTCGCACATCAAACCGCGCAGCCGCGAACAGCGTATGGCGCTGGAGTTGCTCATGGACGACTCCGTTCAACTCGTCACCCTCGTCGGACAGGCCGGCACAGGCAAGACACTCCTTGCCTTGGCGGCCGGTCTTGAGAAGACCTTGATACAGAAACGCTATGACCGGATCCTGGTCACCCGCCCGATCATGCCGTTCGGCAAGGATATTGGGTACCTGCCGGGCAACAAGGAGGAGAAGATCGCGAACTGGATGATGCCGATCTTCGATAACCTGACCTACCTGATGCTCAAGACCAGCAACAATGAGCACAAGAATACCGTCCGCGAGAAGATCGAAAAACTCCAGCGCGATGAAGTCATCGAGTTGGAAGCCCTGACCTACATCCGCGGCCGGTCGATTCCCCGCCAGTTTGTCATCGTTGACGAAGCCCAGAACCTCACCCCGCATGAGGTTAAAACGATTATCAGCCGCGCCGGCGAGGGAACCAAAATGATCCTGACCGGTGATCCCTACCAGATCGACAACCCGTACCTCGATGCCAGTAGTAACGGTCTCGCCTACGCCGCGGAACGCATGAAAACCCAGGCCATTCACGGCCATGTGACGTTGACCAAGAGCGAGCGCAGCACACTGGCGGCCATCGCGGCAAGCCTCCTGTGAGAAAGCGCGGTTCCCTATGATGGCGTCTCAACTCCAATCCCAGTTCACGGCTCATCGCGAACGGTTCATTCGGGAATGGCAGGAGTTCCTCCGGTTCGCCAGCGTGAGCACCAGCGCCGAGAAGGCCCCTGATTGCGCCCGTTGCGCGGAATGGCTTGCATCCCATCTCTCCGCCATGGGTTTCACAACTAGACTCATTCCGACATCGTCCCATCCGCTTGTTTTTGCGGAGCGATCCGGGAAACCGGGTAAACCAACCGTGCTCTTCTACGGGCACTATGATGTCCAGCCTGTGGATCCAGTGAACCTCTGGAAGACACACCCCTTCGAACCCACTCTGATCAACGGCCGCATGTTTGCCCGGGGCGCCCAGGACAATAAGGGACAACTCTTCGCCGCCCTCAAGGCCATCGAATCGCTGATCCAGTCGGAGGCCCTGGACTGCGGCCTGAAAATCCTCATTGAGGGCGATGAGGAAACGGGCGACATGCCTATCGTCAAAGTCCTGCGCCAGGAGAAGGATTCCCTCTCGGCGGATCTCGTCATGGCCGCCGACACCAGCGCTGTCAGTTCCGGCGCCCCGACCATCACCATGGGATTACGCGGAATCGCACACATGACTGTGGTTCTGTCAGGGCCCGACCATGATCTTCACTCCGGTGTTCATGGCGGACGAATTCCCAATCCTGCCAACGCCCTCTGCCGATTGATCGCCTCGCTTCACCATGCCGACGGCCGTGTGGCGGTGGAGGGGTTTTACGACGGGGTCTGTGAACCCACCGCCGGGGAGCGCAGACTGGCCAACGCCCAACCCATTGACCCCGAATGGTACAAATCCGTCACCGGTCTTCTGCCTGTCGGCGGGGAGGCTCAGTACACGCCCGTCGAACGCACCGGATTCAGGCCGGCTATCGACCTAAACGGAATCCATTCGGGGTATGGCGGCCCGGGAAGCAAAACGATTATTGCCGCCACGGCCATGGCGAAAATCTCGGCACGCCTGGTTCCGGGCCAGAGTCCCGAACGGATCCTGGATCTCATCGCCGGTCATCTCCAGAAACAAGTCCCCGCAGGTTTGAAACTGGAGATCACGGAACGGGGTATCGGGGGATCAGCGCTTCGCGTGAATCTGGATTCCAAGGCGGTCAAGACCGCGCGGGCCGTGTTGGCTGACATATCCCCCCTCCCCACCGCATTCCTATGGGAAGGCGCCTCGGTTCCAATCCTCTCGTATCTGCCCGCCATAGCCGGGGGCGATGTGCTTCTGGTTGGGTTCGGGAGTGAGGAGGACAATATTCACGCCCCTAATGAATCCTATTCGCTCGAACAATTCAAGATGGGCTTCCTCTACACCGGTCTTTTTCTAAACCGGCTGGGGTCAGTGTAATGGATCCGGCCCGGTCCGACCGGATTTATGAGCGTCAGGCGTCCGTGTTGATCGACCTCTTCCACAAGGCCACCATCACGGTTCGCGCCGGAAAACCCCTCGATACTACCCTCTCCCATTTTTACCATGAGCATCCTGAATTTGGTTCACGGGACAGGCGTCTCTTTTCCGGAACCGTGTTTTCCTTCTTCCGCTGGAAAGGCTGGATTGACCGTGTTGCACGGAAACCGGACGCCGCCTGCATCTATGCCCACATGCTGGAAAGCGCCGAGATCCATCCCGCCATCCTGAAACTGGCCGGGAGGGCGGATCTACCGGCGGATTCGGTGACGGCGCTGGGGGCGTTGTCGATTCGCGAGAAGGCCCAAAAACTCAGTCAACTCACAGGCATCGATCTGTCCCCTGCCCAACTCGTTCCCGACTGGATCATCCCCATGCTCGGAAACGATTCCGAACGACTGATCGAGGCTTTTCAGATGCCGCCCCCGACCTGGTTGCGAACCCGACCCGAGGATCGCGCGACCGTCTTACCCGTTCTCGCCGAGATGGGCGCTGAACCCGTGGCGCACCCGCAAATCCTCTCCGCCCTTTCAGTAACACGCGGCATCAACCTGCGCGCCCTGCCCAAGACCCTACGGCACCTCATTGACATTCAAGACCTGGCGTCCCAAGTCACCGGCCTTGTCTGCGACCCGAAACCCGGTGAAACCTGGTGGGATGCCTGTTGCGGCTCGGGTGGAAAAACCGTTCATTTGTCGGCATTGGGCGGTCCCTCGCTGTCTCTTCTTGCGACGGATATCCGGCCCGACATTCTGGAGGAACTGCACCGGCGCCTGGGCGAAACAGGCAACCCCTCAATCAAGACGGCAATCTGGAACGGCGCCACACAACCACCGCCCGACGGTTATTTTGATGGCATTCTCCTCGACGCTCCCTGTTCAGGGACAGGCACCTGGCATCGTAATCCCGACGCGCGCTGGCGCATCCAGCGGGAGGCCGTTGAAAGCCTCATAGTGCTTCAATCGCAACTGTTGCGTGCATGCGCCACACGTTTGAAACCGGGCGGGAGTTTGGTCTATGCCACATGCTCCGTCACCCGCGACGAGAACGAGCGGGTTGTGGAACGGTTCCTCGACGAGACCCCGGGAGTCACCCTTGCCCCCTTCAATACTCCCCTGAGTCATGTGCCCTGCCATGGCATTCTCCGTATCACCCCGTGGGACGGCCCGTGCAACGGAATGGGTATCGCCAGGTTCCACAAACAGGGTTAATCCACCGGCACGACCCAGCCGAACCGATCCTCCTCCTCGCACAGTTGGATACGGGTCAGGTGGTCATAGAGGGCCTGGGTATACGGTCCGACTTGAAAGTCGTTGAATACCGTCTCCTTGCCTTCATCGGTAATGGAGCCGACGGGGCTCACCACCGTCGCCGTCCCCGTGCAGAAGACCTCATCGGCTGAAAGCGCCTCCTGCACGGAAACGTGTTTCTCAACAACCTCCAACCCCATCATCTCGCCGGCAATTTGGAGCACCGACTTACGGGTAATTCCAGGCAAAATCGAACCCAGACTCGGCGTCAGCAGGGTCTTTCCCTTGACGCAGAAGAAATTGGCGGCTCCGACTTCCTCGATGTACTTCTCTTCCCGGGCATCCAGATAAATGCATTCGTTGAAGCCCCTGGCCTTGGTCTTCTTGGCTGGCAGCATCCCGGCCGCATAATTGCCGATATATTTCACTCCGCCCGTCCCTTTGGGCGCCGCGCGATGAAAGTCGCGTGAGATTTCCAGTTTGATTGGCAGAAAGCCAGACTTGAAATAGCGGCCCACCGGCGAGGCATACACGAGAAAGGTGCATTCCGGGGCCGGCGCCACACCCAGAACCCCTCCTGATCCAAACAGACAGGGCCGGACATAAAGACTCCCTTTCCCATAGGGCGGAACAAAGTCGGCATTCCTGAGCACTATCTCCCGGATGACCTCCACAAACCGTTCCACAGGAAAAGAAGGCATGCACAGACGGCTGGCGCCATTCTCCAGCCGCCTCCCGTTTTCGGACGGACGGAAAAGAACCAGTTTACCGACGCTTGTGCGCAGGGCCTTCAATCCCTCGAACAGTCCCTGTCCATAGTTCAGCACACCGGCGGCGGGAGACAGGGCAATGTTTCCATACGGAAGAAACTGCCCCTTGTCCCACACGCCGTCAGTCCCGCACTTGCTGATAAACATGGTGTCAGCGGGGGTCAGACAAAAAGTCAAGTTGTCAAAATCAATATTGGGTAGCATGGGAATCTCCTGAGTTCTGTTAGATTATATCTCATACCCCCGTCTTATGGCTTCCATATTCCGGGGTATCAAGGGGTGAAGTTTTACGGAAAATGCCTTTTTCATGGCCTTCTCGACCGAGTCAAGTGGCAGCATCCGGGTGAGTTTCAACACGGCCCCCAGCATGACCATATTCGCCACGCGTCCGTCGCCCTTCTCAAGAGCCAAACAGGTGGCATTGACATAAACGGAACGAATATCCTTGCGAGCGCTCTTTCGGCTGACGAGACTTGAATTCACAAACAGCAACCCGCCCGGCGCCACGAGAGGCTCAAAACTGTCATACGAGGCCTCGTCCATCGTCACCATCACCGTCGGGTGACACACGATGGGAGACGTGATTTCCTCGTCGGAAATCACCACCGTGCAATTGGCCAGTCCTCCACGCACCGCAACCCCGTACAGGGGATAGAACGTCACCCGATGACCTTCCACCATTCCCGCATTGGCCACGATCTGCCCCATGGAGAGAATCCCCTGGCCGCCGAACCCTGCAAACAGGCACCGATGCTGCATCACCCGGCCCCTTCCCTTGCCTTCGGCAACACGATCTGCCCGGCAACCTTGTACTCACCCAGGGGGTACTGCGGCACCATTTGCTTCTCCACAAAATCAAGCGCCTCAATCGGCTGCATTCCCCAACTGACCGGACAGGAGGCAAGCACCTCGACGAGCGAAAACCCCGTTTTGTTGAGTTGCGACTCAAAGGCTTTCTTCAAGGCCGACTTGGTCTTGACCACATTGGCCGGGGTATGCACCGTGGTTCGCGCCAGATAGGCCACTCCATCCAGGCTCTGCAATAATTCGCAGACCCGTATGGGATAACCCATGCCTGCGGACGGATCACGCCCCTCCGGGCAGGTGGTGGCCTTCTGCCCCGACAACGTGGTCGGCGCCATCTGACCGCCCGTCATTCCGTAAATGGCATTGTTCACAAAAATCGTGGTGATCGTCTCGCCCCGATTGGCGGCGTGAATAATCTCCGCCATTCCGATCGACGCCAGGTCGCCATCCCCCTGATAGGCCAGGACAAAAGTATCCGGAAGCGCCCGTTTGATCCCGGTGGCGACGGCAGGCGTCCGACCGTGGGCCGACTGGCAGACATCCAGATCCAGGAAGGTATAGGCCATGATGGAGCACCCCACCGGCGCCATAAACACACACTGATCCGCCAGATTAAACTCCTCAAGCAATTCACACACCAGACGGTGCACCACCCCATGTCCGCATCCCGGACAATAGGGAGAAGGTTTTTCCCGCCAACGCAAGGGACGACCAGCGACTTTGTTCATGTTCATCTCGTGCCCAACCTCCTGCCTCAGGAAATTCCCCAGTCCACCACGGATCCCCGGGTCGTGACCTGACCGACACGCTTCCTGACCAGAACGTGCTCGATGATCTCCATAATGTCATCTTCTCTCGGAACTCCTCCGCCCGGCCGACCCTGGAAATGGAGCGCCGCGCGATCCATCACCGAGAGTTTGACGTCCTCGATCATCTGGCCCAGACTCATCTCGACGACCAGGAATTCGCGGGTCTTTAGAGAGGCCCGCGCGATGGCCTTGTAGGGGAATGGCCACAGGGTGATCGGACGGATCAGCCCGATTTTCAACCCCTTGGCGCGGGCCTGTTGTTGCACTTCCTTGCAGATCCTCGAACTTGTTCCATAGGCCACCAGGGTCAGGTCGGCATCCTCGCAATGAAGCGCCTCGACCATGCCTTCGGCCTCCCTGATACGGTCATATTTTGCCTTGAGGATCCAGTTCCATTCCTCGACCACGCCTTCATCCAGCGAGAGCGAGTTGATAACATTGGGAGGGCGCCCATTCCGTTTCCCCCCTAAGGCCCAGGGCTTGGCCGGGGGATTGGGAACGGAGTCACTCAGCGCCACCGGCTCCATCATTTGCCCCAGAATGGCATCGCCCAGAATCATCACCGGGTTCCGGTAGCGATCCGCCACATCAAAGGCCCGGATTGTCAGATCGGCGGCTTCCTGCACCGAGGCCGGAGCATACACCACCAGATGGTAGTCGCCGTGACCGCCGCCTTTGCAGGCCTGGAAATAGTCCGCCTGCGAGGGCGCAATATTACCCAGCCCGGGACCGCCGCGCATAATGTTGACAATCACGGCGGGCAACTGGGCCCCGGCCAGAAACGAAATGCCTTCCTGCTTCAGGGAGATGCCGGGGCCCGAGGAACTCGTCATGGATCGCTCTCCGGCGGACGCCGCGCCATAGACCATGTTAATGGCGGCAATCTCACTTTCGGCCTGGATAAAGGTTCGGCCTTGGGCGGGCATATGCCTGGCCATGTAGGCGGTGATTTCATTCTGCGGCGTAATCGGGTACCCGAAGTAACTCTGGACGCCAGCGCGGATGGCCGATTCGGCGATGGCTTCATTTCCCTTCATCAACACGCGTTCGCCCATAGACTCCCCTTCGCCTCCGACGTTTTACAAGATCCCCCGCCACACCGTAATGGCGCAATCCGGACACATCAGCGCACATTTCGAGCAGCCGGTGCATTGATCCGGCTTATCGGCCACAACGTAAGGATACCCGTACTTGTTGGCCTGACCCTGGTCAACCAGTTTGATCACTTTGGATTGGCAGGCCGAAAGGCACAATCCACACCCCTTGCACATGTGGATGTCGACCTCTATTTTTCCCTTGGCCATAGAACTCCTCGCGAAATAAAGAAAGAATATACCTTTGAATGGTTAGAGTTTCAAGAACACGATATTGGAATTCCTTCCCTTCGCGACTTGCACTTAGCGGGTGCGGAAAATTCCTCTGGATTTCGCGGGCAGTTACTATAGCCTGACTCTCCGTCCGGGTCGCTGTATCCTAACCCGGCATCGCCGGAACCAAGATGAAGAGTTTGAACAGAAGATCACGAAGTTCACGAAGAGGAGGTATTCTTTACCGCCTCCGGCGGAATAACATTTTCCCTTTGTGGTCTTTGCGGGCTTCTGTTCAAATACTCTTTTCGGCTACAAGGTTGACGGGCCTTACGTTATTGCTGCTTCTCAATGGCTGCAAGCCCGCTCCTACGCCCCTCTCTCATGGTTCCCTGCCCCGAGTCGTCTCCCTGGCCCCGAATCTCACCGAAATCATCTGCGCCCTCGGAGCCGCCGACCAGTTGGCGGGCCGGAGTTCCGCCTGCGACTATCCGCCCGATGTCATCCGCAAGATCCCCATCGTGGGTGATTTCGGGGTGCCATCCCTTGAACGACTCCTTGCGGCCAAACCCGACGCCGTGCTTTATACCGATCTTGCCGATCTGTCGCTCGACCTGAAATTACGGCGGATCGGCCTTCACCCCGCCAAAATCGCCTGCTCCCGGCTGGATGAAATTCCCGCCGCCATCAGCGAGGTGGGGCATTGGCTCCACCAGGAAACCCAGGCCGATGCCCTGGCAAGTGACCTGCGGCATCAAATTGAGGTTTGCCGGACATCCGTCACCAATGCCCACCGCCCCCGCGTATTGGTCTTGATCTGGAATGACCCCCTGACCGCCGTTGGCAAAAATACGTTTATCTCCGACCTGGTGAACCTTGCCGGCGGGCAAAACATCGGCGATGCCATCGACCGCGACTATTTCCAGGTGTCAGGGGAATGGGTGCTGACGCGCGATCCCGAGATCATCTTCTGCTTCTTCATGTCCAGCGGCGCCCCGGTTCGTCATGTGATCATGCAACTCCCCGGCTGGAACCGGGTCAGGGCGGTTCAGGATAAGCGAGTCTATGACGGATTCGACAACAACCTGGTGGTCCGTCCCGGCCCGCGCGTGATGCAGGGACTGAAACTCATTCAGCCCTACATCAGGATGGACACCAAGGCTGACATGTAGCAGACTTTGTCCCCCATGGAATGCCTTGAAAACAAAGTGATGTCTCCCCGGCGCGCCTTTTGGCTGGTAATGGCCCTCACGCCTGTGATTCTGGCGTTGTGCGTCCTGATGGGCCCATCGGGATTCGGATTGCCCGACATGCGGGTTCAGCGGGAGATTCTCACACTCCGCCTGACACGCGTTCTGGCCGGCCTGGTCATCGGCGGGGCATTGTCGTGTTCAGGCGTGGTCTTCCAAGCCGTGCTTCGCAATCCTCTTGCCGAACCTTATGTGCTGGGAGTGAGCAGCGGAGCCGGATTAGGCGCGGCGCTGGCCATCCTGACTGGTTTTGCCGCCGCGGGTGCGCTCGCCCTGCCCCTCGCGGCCTTCGTAATGGCCGTCCTGACCCTGGGCATGGTCTATATGCTGTCCAGCCATGGATCCACGCCTTCGCTGTACGGTCTCATCCTCAGCGGCGTCATTGTGAGTTCCATCTGCTCCAGTCTTCTCATGTTCATGGTGTCCGTCGCCTCGTTGGAGGGCATGCACAGTATTTTGTGGTGGATGCTGGGAAACCTGGAGGTCACGTCGAACTCCATACTCGTATTCAGCGCCGTGGTCGTTTTCGCCGGGTGCATCGGGCTCTGGCTCATGGCGCGGGAACTCAATGCCCTTACCCTCGGACACCAGATGGCACATCATCTCGGGATCCGGGTCAAGACGGCCGTCATCACCGCGCTCTTACTGGCCACCCTCATCGCCGCCACGGCGGTCGGCGTGGCGGGGTTGATCGGATTTGTCGGCCTGGTCGTCCCCCACATCATGCGCAACCTGGTCGGCGCGGATCACCGCCGCCTGATTCCTGCGGCAACCCTGGGTGGCGGCGCCTTCCTGACCCTGTGTGATGCCGTCGCCCGGACGATCCTCCCTGTTGAGATTCCGGTTGGCGTCATCACGGCGCTGATCGGCGGCCCGTTCTTCCTGTTCCTCCTGAAGCGGCGCAAAACCCCGGGATGGATTGGATAAGCGGCACTCAGCGGCACCGACGGTTGCACGAATGCGTATAGGATTTCAATAGTTTATAAACACACGGTAAACGCTACAGGGGGGCATGTTGCTGTCCATGAGCGAAGCCTTCGATCCAACTGCCATCACGGGCAGGGGCACCAGATTGGTCCAAGCCGATCCACTCAGGAGATTAGTGGAGCGCTCAATTCCGTAGAACTTGCCGCTAACGGATGCCCATGTGAGCGTCACAAGTTTGTTGCTTGACTGTATCCCGGTGCACCGCAGACAGTCATTTGAATTGAATGGATCCGTGCCCGTCACATACCCCTCAATGTAATCCCGTAACCCATCGTGGTCGCTGTCGGCTGAAGGATCGTAAAGTTTGAAGTTCACATTACTCAGGATGACGCCCGGATCGCCGGACAGCGTGTCGGCAGACACCGCGGAAAGTTTGTTGCTGAAATAGACTTCGTGGAAGCGTCCGTCGGTGATGCGCATGAGGAGGTTGGAAGTCGCGCCAATGGTGCAAGAATAATCTCCGTGACTGCCGCTCCCCCACCACCACAGGCTCAACCAATTCGTTCCATCCAACCGGCCGAATTCGATACTGGTACTGACCGGATTATTAGTGGCGTCTATGATGTAGCCTTCAATGGTCATGCCTAAAATCAGATAAAAATTGATATTGGTGGCCGGTGCGTTGGTCAGGGCCGATATCACCGTGGCA
>JBAWZH010000035.1:0-18132 GCA_037143135.1 bacterium | reverse complement strand
AACGCGGCGACTCGCCCCTCTGTCGAGGCGCGCAAAGGGCGTCCCCGGCAACAGGCAACAGACACCGACTCCGGCGGTGGATTGTACGGGATCAGATTCACATGCGCCTGCAACCCCGCCAGCCACTCCTTTAACGCAAAGCAATCGGCTCCGGTATCCGTCACGCCGTCCAGCATAAGAACTTCGATCATAACCGGCTGCCCGAACACCGCACTGCGTTCCACAATGGCCGTGCGCAACTCCGGCAGGGGCCATCGTCTCGTCAGCGGCATCAGTTCATCACGAACCTCCTGTCTCACAGTGTGCACACTGACGGCGAGTCCGACACGGGGAAAATCACGGGACAGGCGCCTGATGCCCGACGGAATACCCATCGTCGAGACCAGACAATGCTTGCCCGAGAGATGGAATCCCCGAGGACTGCACAATTCCCCTAACGCGGCAAACAGGTTGTCCTCGTTGTGAAACGGTTCGCCCATGCCCATGAAGACAACATTCCGCAACGGGCGCCCTTCGCTCCGGAGCAGTTCCCCCGCCTGAACGACCTGGTCGAGCATCTCCGCCACCGACACATTGCGAACCCCTCTCAACCGGCCCGTGGCACAGAAAAGGCACCCGCCCGCGCACCCTGTCTGCGAAGACACACACAGTGAGGAACGGCCGGTCTTGATCCGAAGGATAACACTTTCGAGTGACTCCCCGCTTGCCGTCCGGAAGAGCAGTTTGCTGGCGCCGTCATGATCCGAATGCCGAACCCCAACCTGTTCAAGTTCATGAAACCGCACCTCCCTGGCAAAGGCATCCCGTCCGGTCTCTGGAAGCGCGCCCAAAGCCGCCCCCGCGCCGGAATAAGAGCGAAGGAAAAGACTTCTCATGCGGCGAACTGCGCGGGGGTCGAACCGAACCCGTTTGCGCAGCGCCTCCAGGCCTGCCTGGTCATGAATCGGAATCATTGCTCGAAATAGGTGTAACCCCGAATGCCGGTCTTGTACGTCTTGATAAAGGCATTTCTTTCCTTGGCCGTGATGAGACCGTGCCGACACGCCCGTTCGGCACGAAGTTTGATGGTCTCCACCATGTGCTCGGGGCTATATTCCATATACTCAAGGATTTCATCAACACAGTCTCCGGTGATCTGCCGGGCGGACTCAATGCGACCCTTATCGTCGATCCGGACATGGAGGACATTGGTGTTCCCCAACAGGTTGTGCATATCGCCAATCGTCTCCTGATAGGCGCCGGTCAGGAAAATACCCATATAATAGTCACGCCCATCCCACTCGTGTAACGGAAGAACATGTTTGACATCATGGAGATCGATAAACTTATCGATTTTGCCGTCGGAATCGCAGGTAATGTCGGCCAGGACTCCCTTGCGCGTAGGGCGCTGGTTGAGCCGATGGATGGGCATGATCGGGAACAACTGATCCACCGCCCAGAAATCCGGAATGGACTGGAATACACTGAAATTCCCGTAATATACATCGGCGATCGCGGCATCGAGACCCTCCAATTCATCGGGAATATACTTGCGGCCCCGGGTCATCTCGGACATCTGGCAGACGATGTGCCAGAAGATGGTCTCAGCCAGGGAACGCTCGCGCAAAGAAATGGATCCATGCAGAAACATGGTGCGCAGTTCATCCCGGTAATACACGGCGTCATGATACGCCTCCTGCATATTGCGGGGCGACAGGGAATGGCAGACCTCCATCAGGTTCTGCAACATCTCGTTCGACGAGGGATCCAACTTCTCAGGAATACTGAGCGGCTCGAATCGGCGCACATCCAGGATATTGAAGATCAGAACCGAGTGGTGCGCCGCCGTCGCGCGCCCGGATTCGGTGACAATCGTGGGATGCGGAATACCGCACTCATCGAGTGTGTTCATGATCGTCTCCACGACCACGGAGGCATACTCGGAGGTGGAGTAGTTCGTGCTGCATTCATAGTTGGTGTGGGATCCATCATAGTCCACGGCGAGTCCGCCTCCCATGTTCAGGATCCCCATTCCCGCGCCCTCGCGAACCAGTTCGACATAGAACCGGCAGGCCTCACGGAGCGCCATGCGTACCTTGCGAATATCCGACACCTGACTGCCCAGGTGATAGTGCAGCATCTGGAGACAGTCCAGCATGCCCTTCTGGCGAAGTTTGTCCACCAGTTCAATGATCTGGCTCGAATCGAGACCGAACTTGCTGCGATCCCCGCCCGAGGAATCCCAATGTCCGCCGGCCCGGCTCGACAACTTGGCGCGCACACCCAGAACCGGTTTGATATTCAACCGTTGAGCGCGCTCAAGAACCAGTTCCAGTTCACTGGGCATTTCAATGACCAGAACGGTACGCGTTCCCATCTTGAGGGCTTGCAGGGCAATATCGATGAACTCCTCGTCCTTGTAACCGTTACAGGAGACAAAGGCCTCGTGATCCTTCATGAGGGCCAGCGCGGCAATCAGTTCGGCCTTGCTACCCGCTTCAAGACCGTGATGGTACTCGCGACCGTACTCGGTGATGTCACCGACAACCTCAAACTGCTGGTTGACCTTGATGGGAAACACGCCGCGATACTGCCCCTGGTAGGCCGCATCGAAAATAGCCCAGCGAAAACTCTCGTTAATTTCCTTGATCCGCGAGGCCAGAATGTTCGAGAAACGGATCAGAACGGGCATATTGAGATCGCGGCTACGACACTCATCAATAAGGTGCATCAGGCTGATTTCGGTGGGACTTTTCGAACCATTCGGGCGGACAATCACCTCGCCACCGGGCGTGATGTCGAAATAGCCCTGCCCCCAACTTCGGATCCCGTATAAATCGGCGGAGTTTTCCGCCGTCCACCGAGTCAATGCCTCATGCCTCATGATCCCCGCCTCCCGTGTCCGATTTCTGGACGGGAACATACCATCCAAGCCGGTGATGGTCAGTAGAAATCAATAACCCTACACACCCGAGTAGGCAAGAAACCCGCCATCGACCGGGATAACCACGCCGGTGACGAAAGACGCCTCGTCGGAGACAAGATAGGTCAAGGCGCCACACAGATCCTTCGGCTCGCCGAAGCGGTGCATCGGGGTCTTGTTGATCACCTTTTGCCCGCGGGCCGTCAACGTCTTTCCATCCTGCTCCAGCATCAGAAAACGGTTCTGCTGGGTGATGAAAAATCCCGGAGCGATCGCGTTGACACGAATATTGACGGGGGCCAGATGAACCGACAGCCACCGTGTGAAGTTCTCGACGGCCGCTTTGGCCGCCGAATACGCCGCCACCTTGGTCAGGGGCTGGGTCGCCGACATGGAGGAAATATTGATCACGCTTCCCCCGTTCTTCAGCATCGCCTGGCAAAACACCTGCGAAGGAAGCAGACTGCCTATAAAATTGAGCTTGTTGACAAACTCAAAACCGGTCAGATCCAACCCGAAGAAGGAATCCTCCAATTTGATCCCTTCCACAAATTGTTCGGCGGGGCAGGTTCCCTTGGGGTGGTTTCCACCGGCGCCATTGACAAGAATATCAAGTCGGCCCCACTTCGCCAAAATCGCATCCCTCGCCGCTTCCAGTGATCCGCGTTCAAGTACGTTGACACCCAAAACCAGGGTTTCGGTCAGCCCTTTTTCCGCCAACGCCTTCTGAAATACTTTCCCGCTCTCCTCGTTCAAGTCCGCCACCACCACCTTAGCGCCTTCTCGCAGAAGCGATTCCGCCATCACGGAGCACAAAACACCCGCCGCCCCCGTCACCACTGCCACTTTCCCGTCAAGCTTTCCCATGGTCATTCCTTTCCTTTATTGAGTCTTGAAAAACCCGAAGTAATTCCGGGCATTGTGATAACTAATATCCGCCACCATTTTCCCCACCAGCGCCATGTCATTCGGAATCCGCCCGCGCGCCATGTCGTCGCCCAGGATGGCGCACAGCAGGCGGCGGAAGTATTCATGGCGCGTGTAGGACAGAAAGGATCGGCTGTCGGTCAGCATTCCGACGAACCGGCTCAGAAGGCCCAGTTGCGAGAGCGACTCGATTTGCCGGGTCATCCCATCCAATTGGTCCAGGAACCACCATCCGCTTCCGAACTGCATTTTGCCCGCCGTCACGCCATCCTGGTAATTCCCGATCATGGTGGCAACGAGTTCGTTGTCACACGGGTTGATGTTGTAGATGATCGTCTTGGGCAGTTTCCCCATGAGATCAAGGCGGTTGAAATGCCGCACCATTCCCTCGGCCGTCGCCCAGTCGCCAATGGAATCATACCCGGTATCCGGCCCGAGTATTGAGAATTGGCGGCTGTTGTTGTTTCGCAACACCCCGTAATGAACCTGCATTGTCCAGCCCTTCTCGGCGTCCATCACCGCCAGTTCATGGAGCATAAAGGCCATGAAGGCCGCCGCCTCGGAGGGCGGAACCGGCTGGCGGGCGCGCGCCTTGGCGAAGATGGCCGCCGCAGCCGTCCCCGTGCAGTCGGCATCGGGGATGAAACAGATGCCCCGGTCGGATAACCGGCACCCGGCGGCATGGAATACATCGTGCCGCTCGCGGAGTGCCGCAATAAAACCGTCCAGATCACGGAGATCACGGTTCGTCGCCGCCGCCAGTTTGTCGGTCCACCCGTTGAACAACACGGGATCCGCCACCATCCAACATTTATCAGGCCGCCAGGTCGGGCGAACCTGGACAGAGAATGCACTTTGGGATTGGGGATTTGAGATTGGAGCTTGTTCTGAGGCGATGGCGCGGTGATGCTCCAGCGAATCAACGGGATCATCCGTGGTACAGACGACCTCCACCTTCGACTTCTTCATCAACCCACGAGCGGAAAACTCCGGCGTCGCCATGACCTGGAGAGACTCCTTCCAGATCGAGTCGGCGGTGTCAGGTGACAGCAAGCGATCAGAAATGCCGAAGTAGGCCTTTAGCTCAAGATGGGACCAATGATAGAGGGGGTTGCGGAGCGCCTGCGGCATGACCCAGGCATACTGGTCAAATTTCTCCCGGTCGGTCGCATTCCCCGTGCAAAAACGTTCCGCGACACCTGCCGTGCGCATCTGCCGCCACTTATAATGGTCGCCATAAAGCCAGACCTGAGCGATATTCGCCCAACGCTTATCCCCGGCAATTTCCGCAGGCGACAGGTGGCAGTGATAATCAATAATCGGAAGCGACTCGGCGTAGGCGTGATACAACTCACGAGCCTGCTTCGTCTCCAGCAAAAAATCGTCGTGAATGAAGCCGTCTGGCATGTTTTTTCCCCCTTGATGAAAAAGTGTATCGCGTTTTTACACCCCAGAAAAGTTGGCGCGATAGGACCACAACCCGAGGGCCGGGTTGCTGATAAAGAAGACCGTCTCCCCATCAACCCGATTGACTCCGTCATTCAGTTTCGCGGGATTGTACCGGGCCAGCACTGTTTTTAGGTCTCCGAACTGATAGCCCACCGACTCGATCTCCTGCCTCGTGAGATGTCCGGGGCAGTAGGTAACCGAAAACCGGCCTTCATGGGAACCATGAATGAGATGGGCGGCGGCGGAGAGGTTCTTCCGCAACTCCTCGTTTTCCTTCACCCGCTGAAGCGTGTTTGGCGTACCCTTATATCCATAACAACGGATCAGCCGGTCAATTTCCTTATCCTCGCCGAATTCCTTGAGCCCGGGCGCGAGAATGATCAACTCCCCTGCGTCAGCAATAGCCATACGACTGCGGTAAATCGCCTTGTTGCCAAGCCAGGTGGAGCGAAACTCCTCTGGATCCAGCCAGACAACCACCTTTTTCAAAGGCTCGTCAAGCAGGGTGACATTGACCTTTCGGCAGAGATCGCTGGCCTCCTCAAACAAGTCATTCCCGGCGCCGGCATAAAAACCGCGCATCTTCATCCGATCCGCCGCGTGATCACGCTCCATCACGGTCAGGATGTAACGGATGGGAAGTCCGGCCAGGAACGTCTCAACCCCATAGTTGAGCAGGCGTCGCACCGGCGTGTCGGTCTGTCCAAGCGCCTTCTCCATATTGCAGACCGCGCCGAGGAAATGCGATTTGTTGATCGTATCGGCGCCACCCACACCGACCAGGATATTCTTCGTGTAGTTGGCCATTCCGGCGACTTCGTGGGGAACCACCTGTCCGATCGAAAGAATCAGGTCATATCCCTCGAACAGTCGCCTGTTGACCTCCACGTTCACCTCGTAATCAACACGCCCGCCTGACCATTCGCGAAGCAGGGATCCGGGAATGACACCGCGACCGACGACATCCTTGCGCCAATCATGCGGGAGGAAGCGTTTCAGGGGAATACTGCCGCCGAACATCAGCCGCAACTCCGCCTCGCCCATGGGGGCGTGCGTTCCCAACGCCGGCATGATGTCTACCTGCGCACCCTGAGCCGTCAACATCCGGTAGGCCATGGCTGTGATGGGGCCGGCCATTGAGTTGAGGCGCGTATGATCCGGCGGCAGTAAGAGCACGCGGCGGAGTTTGTCCCCGCCAAATGCCTCCAAGGATCGGGCCACCAGCGACTCTAGTTCGCCCGCCTGAATGTCACAAGAGTCCCCTGCCCGTTTGATCGTCATGGGTTCTACACAATGTACGTTGAGGAGGTCGTGGAACCGCCCAGTTTGCACCAATCGGTGTGGAAGAACTGACCACGCGGCTTGTCCACCCGCTCATAGGTATGCGCGCCGAAGTAATCCCGCTGTGCCTGCAAGAGGTTCGCGGGAAGAACAGCGGAACGATACCCGTCGTAATACGATAACGCGGAACAGAAGGCCGGCACGGGAATGCCATGCTTGATGGCCCGCATGATCGCACGACGCCAGGCCGACTGGCTCTTCCGTATCGCCTTCTTGAAGTACGGATCCAGAAGCAGGTTGGCCAGTTTCGGTTTGCGGTCAAACGCCGCCTTGATATCGCCGAGGAAACGGGCCCGGATAATACAACCGCCGCGCCACATCAGCGCAATGGAACCGTAGTCCAGATTCCACTTCTGCTCGGCCGCCGCCGCCCGCATCAATTGGAAACCCTGGGCATAGGAACAGATTTTCGAGGCATACAGGGCCTGGCGGACGTCCTCGATGAACGCCGCCTTATCACCCGTGAACTTGGCCTTACGTCCGGCAAGACGATTGGAGGCCGCCACACGCTCGTCCTTCATGGCAGACATACAGCGGGCAAAGACGGCCTCTGCGACAGTGGGGGCTGCCACGCCATAGTCCAGAGCGGCCACGCTGGTCCATTTTCCAGTTCCCTTCTGACCGGCCGTGTCGAGGATCATGTCCACCACATGATTGCCAGTCTCGGGATCCTTCTCGGCCAGGATGTCGCGGGTAATCTGGATCAGATAGGAATCCAGTTCGCCCTCATTCCATTTTGTAAACACATCATGGAGTTCCTCGTTGGTAAGCCCGACAACGCCCTTCAGAAGGGAGTAGGCCTCACAAATCATTTGCATGTCGCCATACTCGATGCCGTTGTGAACCATCTTGACGAAATGACCGGCGCCGTCGGATCCCACCCAGTCGCAACAGGGAGCCCCGCCATCCACCTTGGCGGAGACCGCCTGAAAGATCGGTTTCACATGGGCCCAGGCCGCAGGAGATCCGCCGGGCATGATCGACGGCCCCTTGAGCGCGCCCTCCTCGCCGCCGGACACTCCGGTTCCGATATAGAGCAATCCCTTGGACTCGACATACCGGGTGCGGCGAATGGTGTCCGGGTAATGACTGTTCCCTCCGTCAATGATGATGTCACCCGCCTGCAAATGCGGAAGCAGTTGTTCGATACACTCATCGACCGCCTTTCCCGCCTTGACCAGCATCATGACTTTACGCGGCCCCTTGAGGGAGGCGCAAAGATCGGCAACCGTGTGACAACCCACAATCTTCTTCCCTTTGCCGCGACCGGCAACGAATGCATCCACCTTGTCGACGGTGCGATTGAATACCGCCACGGTGAAACCGTGGCTTTCCATGTTGAGAACCAGGTTCTCTCCCATCACAGCGAGTCCGATCATGGCGATATCAGCGGTTGGCGTGCTCATGTTACTGTTCCTTGGTTGGTTGTATTACTCATGAAATCAATTTATTACAGAGGCCAGAAATGATAAACTTTCCTCCGTCATTTCACAATCGAAAATAGTGGCGTTATGGGTTACAATCCACCAATGTTTAAAACCGGTTTCCTTTTTCATCCTGATTGCCTGAAGCACCAGACAGGCTGGAGGCATCCTGAAAAAAGGTCTCGTCTCGTGACCCTGATCGAACGCCTGAAACAGGATGGTTTTGGGGATCGCATGACCCCCCTCTCGCCTGAACCGGCATCCCTGGACAGCATTACCGCGATCCATGACCCGGACTATGTTGAGCGCATCCGGCTTGCCTGCGAAGCTGGGGCTCTCTTCGAACCTGATGCGGCCACCATCGGCTCGCCGGGCACTCACCGCGCCGCCCTCCTGGCGGCGGGTTCCGTGCTGAAGGCCGCCGATTCCGTGATGGACGGGCAGGTCACCAACGCCTTCTGCGCCGTGCGGCCCCCGGGTCACCACGCCGAGAAAGATCGAGCTATGGGTTTCTGCTTCTTCAACAACGTGGCGATCGGCGCCAAATACCTGCAACGTCATCACGGCATTCGCAAAGTCGCCATCATTGACTGGGACGTGCACCACGGAAACGGGACGCAACAAGCTTTCTATGATGATCCTTCTGTGTTCTATTTCAGCGTCCACCAGTACCCCCACTACCCACAAAGCGGCCGTGCCAGTGAGACGGGAACAGGCCCGGGAAAGGGTTATACACTCAATGTCCCCGTCGCTGCAGGATCCACTGACACGGACTATCGTCGTATCTTCATGGAAGACCTGCGACCGGCCATGGCACGATTCAAACCCGAGTTCATGCTCATCTCGGCGGGGTTTGACGGGCATTCGCGAGACCCTCTGGGAGGAGTCATGTTGACCGAGGAGGGATTTGGCGAACTGACCCGCCTCGTCACAGAAATGGCCGCAGAACACTGCGAAAAACGACTTGTCTCCGTTCTGGAAGGTGGTTACGACATCGAGGCGCTGGTTACCTCAACAGAAGCTCATCTGCAAGCCTTGATGGAGGCCTGACATGAGTCTCTGCTATCATTTCGCCGATTCCAATAGTTCCATGCCCACTTCAACGGCAAGAGCCCTGCCGATCATCTCCACATTGAGAATCACCTTGGTCTTACCCTTGACGACCTGGACAATACCCTCCAGCCCCTGGAAAGGCCCACTCCGTATGACTACCCGGCGGCCAGCCTGAAAGGCGGCGCATGCGTCCAGCGTCGGATCCACGGTCAAGGCATCACGAATCTGCCCCAACTCACTGATCAACCTCGCCTGGTTTTGAACATCAATGATACGGACAATCGCCTGACTTTTGAGAAGAGTAAGCCTTTCGTCCGAAGAAAAACGAACAAAGACGTATCCTGGGAAAACGGGTTTCTGAACCGTTACCCGGCGACGCTGATAGGTCTTGGTTTCCTCCCGGAGCGGCAGATCAAATGTCAACCGACACCGGGTACAGTATTCAGCCAGTTTCTTTTCACACCGGGGTTTGACGTGGATTACGCACCAGCAAGAAAGTTCCGGCGACACCTGATCTTGGGCAGTTTCCACATCCATGACCAACGTCTTTCAAGCCTTGTCCAACGTGATCTTGTCGGATTTATTCCGCTTTCTTGACTTCATCTGTCGGCGGGGCGACAACGTCTTCCGTCTTGGGTTTGCGCCGTTTATTCACGGGAACCAGATTAACCCACTCCAGAATAACCATCTCAGAACTATCGCTCCCCCGGCGACCCAGTTTGATGATACGCGTATAGCCGCCCACACGATCCTTGAACTGCGGCGCGATCACATTGAACAAAGTATCCACATGCTTACGATGCCGCAACACGGCCAAGGCCTTTGTCTTTCCATTGAGCAAGGCCCCCGGCGTTCCGGAAATGGCCAGCGCCTTCTTGGCGACGGTAACCATCTTTTCGGCCAGCATGCGGGTCTGTTTCGCCTTCGTCACCGTGGTCTTAATACGCTGTTCTTCAATAAAATTAGCGACCAATGAGCTGAGCAACGCCTTGCGCGCCTCCGCAGACCGGCCGAGTTTAACCATATTCTTTTTGTGTCGCATTTCAAACTCCCGACATCATGACTCTGTCTCCGGCATGGCCGGCCAGACATTCACATCCCCACGCCCGGTCTCGTCTCTGAGACTCACGCCTTTTCTCGGGCCGCTTCCTGCCCTTTCAGGGCCTTGATCACATCATCATCAAACTTCACGCCAAGACCCAGGCCGAGTTCCTGCAACTTGGCCTTGATCTCATTCAGCGACTTCTTGCCAAAATTGCGGTACTTGAGCATTTCCGCTTCAGATTTCTGGGCCAATTGTCCCACCGTCGTGATGTTGGCGTTATTCAGACAATTTGCGGCGCGCACGCTGAGTTCAATCTCATTCACGCTCATGTTCAGCGTCCTAAGCAACTGCTCGCGCTCCATGTCGACCTTGGCCTCAACGTCCTCGAACTCAACCACATTCTTGTCGTAGTTGACGAAGACATCCAGGTGATGACGCAACACAGCTGACGCCACCGTCACGCTGTCATCAGGCGAAATGCGGCCATCGGTCGTCACTTCCAAAATGAGCCGATCATAGTCCGTACGATGCCCGACGCGGGTGTTTTCAATAAAGAAATTCACGCGCTTAACGGGCGAAAAAATCGAGTCAATCGGGATACGCCCGATGTCCTGATTTTCTTTCTTATTACACTCCGCAGGACAGAAGCCGCGTCCGACCCTGATTTCCAGAGTCATGTCCAGAACTCCATCCGAAGCCAGTGTCGCAATGTGCTGATTGGGATTCAAAACCTCGAGGGTTCCATCTGTTTGGATATCCCCGGCCTTGACTTCGCGGGCGCCCTTAATCTTAAGGTGCAACAGACGTTGCTCGCGGCTTTGGGCCTTCAGCAAAACCTTCTTGAGGTTCAGAATGATGTCCGTGACATCCTCCACGACACCGGGGAGAGAACAAAATTCATGAGGCGCCCCCTCGATGCGAACCGAAGAAATTGCGGCGCCCTCCAGGGACGACAGCAACACGCGGCGTAGCGAGTTTCCTATTGTGCGCCCATAACCCACTTCCAGTGGCTCGGCCACAAATCGTGCGAATGTCGGCGTCGCCGAAGTTTCGTCCTTCACTAACCGCTTCGGCATTTCAAATTTACTCAGTCTGATTGGCATGGTTCGATCCTTCCCCGGGCACAGCCCTACATCATCCGGCGCAAAACTAATTACTTCGAATACAACTCAACGATCAATTGCTCATTGACAAAGGGAGCGATCTCGTCTCGCGACGGAATCCGCATGACTTCGCCTTTGAGCGCATCCTTGTCCAGCGACAACCAGGCCGACAACTCGCGACTCTGCGCCTCCAGAACCTTGCGAATGGCGTCCTGACTCTGCTTGCGCCCTTTCACCTCGATTCGGTCACCCACCTTGAGGGTCATGGACGGAACATCGGCACGTCGGCCATTGACCTTGACATGACTGTGGAGCACCAGTTGACGGGCATTACGACGCGATGATGCAAACCCGAGTCTGAAAACAAGATTATCAAGCCTCATTTCCAGCAATTGCAAAAGCATCTCGCCGGTTACGCCGCGCTTTCGCAACGCACGCTGAAAGAACAATTTGAATTGCCCTTCCTGCAGACCATAGAAACGACGCAAACGCTGTTTTTCCCTCAACTGAACGCCATAGTCTGACTTCTTAGAAGGACGCGCACCATGCATGCCAGGGGCGGGACGACCGGTATCAATGGGGCACTTTGCCATACGGCAACGATCCCCTTTAAGAAAAAGCTTCATGCCTTCACGACGGCATAGCCTGCATGCTGGCCCTGTATATCTACCCATTCGAATTCTCCTATTCTCTCAAATCCACACCGTTAGACGCGACGACGTTTACGAGGGCGGCAACCATTGTGCGGCATGGGCGTCACATCCTTGATCATGCTGACGTTCAACCCCGCTGACTGAATGGCCCGTATGGCCGACTCACGGCCCGCACCCGGACCCTGAACACGCACTTCCACTTCCTGCATACCCCGGGCGACAGCCTGCCGGGATACTTCCTGCGCCACCACACTGGCGGCAAAGGCAGTACTCTTGCGCGACCCCTTGAAACCCGCCCGACCTGACGTGCTCCAAGCGATGATTCCACCCTTGCTGTCTGAAATTGAAATGATTGTGTTGTTGAACGTCGCCCTGATATGGACGATTCCAAACGGCACCGCGCGACCCACGCGAACACGCGGCTGCTTCACTCGAGAGCCACCCTCAGTGGCCTCGGTAGCCGGGGAACCCGCTACTGCTTCCGGCGCTGAGCCGACCTTTTCTTCCGCCTTATCTTTAACGTCTGCCATTGCGAACCCGTACCTCTTTTAGTCTGCTTATGACGCCTTTGCCGCTGAACGCGCTTCTTTTCCGCGAACTGCTCCGACCGTACGCCGTGGACCCTTGCGGGTGCGCGCGTTAGTACTCGTGCGTTGCCCCCTCACCGGCAATCCGCGCTTGTGCCGAACGCCACGATAACTGCCAATACTGATCAAACGGCGGATGTTCTGTGCGACTTCACGCCGAAGATCACCCTCAATCCGGTAGTTGCTCTGTATGACATTGATAATGCGCGCCAGTTCTTCATCTGTCAGATCATCAGCCTTCGTTTCGGGCTTGATCTTGGCCTGGGCAATCACCTCGCAGGCCGTCGTCGGACCAATCCCGTAAAGATAGCGCAACGAATATTCAATGCGTTTCTTTCCGGGTATATCAACACCTAGTATTCTGGGCATGTCCCAATTCTCCTTAACCTTGCCTCTGCTTGTGGCGTGAATTGGTGCAGATCACCCGGACCACACCCCGGCGGCGCACAATTTTGCAGCGCTCACAGATTCGTTTGACTGAACTTCTGACCTTCATCCGATGTCTCCATTCCAAAAACAGTCGGCCAAACTATCAATGGCCACCGTCATTGTCCACACCAAAATTACTTGACCCGGATCGGCTACACCGCCGTCACTATTTCCGGACCATCCTCACCGATCACCACCGTATGCTCGAAATGAGCCGATGGCTTTCCATCCGCCGTGCGAACCGTCCACCCATCCGGAAGCACATTCACGGCGCTCCCCCCCAGATTGACCATGGGTTCGATCGCCAGCGTCATGCCAACCTTCAGTTTTGGCCCCCGGCCCGGCGTTCCGAAATTGGGTATTTGAGGATCCTCGTGCATCTTCCTCCCAATCCCGTGCCCAACAAAATCCCGAACCACCGAGAACCCCGCCCGCACAGCCACCTCCTCAATGGCGTGCGACAAATCCCCAAGCCGTTTTCCGTCTCGTGCCATTGCCACACCCGCAACCAAGGCCTGCTCGGTCGACCTAACCAGTCGAACCACATCGGGATCGGTCACACCCACCATCACCGTTGTAGCCGTATCGCCGACAAATCCATCGTAGATAACACCGATATCGAGACTGACAATCTCACCCATCTCGATCCGCCGATCTCCCGGAATCCCGTGAACCACCTCGGCGTCAATTGAAATACACACGGTCCCCGGATATCCATGGTATCCCAAAAACGCACTTTTCGCTCCGAACGACTCAATCAGCTTCGCGGCCTTCCGGTCAAGCTCCCGCGTTGTCACACCCGGAGCCACCAGCGCCGCCAGTTCATCCCGAACCCGTGCGGCTATCCGGCCGCTTTCGCGCATTTTCCGAATCTCGTCGGGCGTCTTGATAATGATCATGTCGCGACCAGAGACCCCGCCACGCGCATAATATCAGCCACAGTTTCACTCCGCTGACGGGATGAATCCACACGTACCAGGACACCTTTATTCTCGTAATACGAAATCAAACCTTCCGTCTGCTTCGAGTATACATCCAGCCGGTTCAGAATGGTTGTCTCGCTGTCATCCGCGCGTTGGTACAATTCACCGCCACACACATCACAGAGTCCCGCCTGCTTCGGGGGGATATTCACCACATGATACCCCTGCCCACATTTTTTACAGACCCGCCTTCCGGTCAACCGCGAAATCAAAAGTTCACGTGGAGCGTCCAGCAAAAAAACAGTATTCACCTTCGAGTCATGACTGGCCAGCGTCTCATCCAAAAGCCGCGCCTGCTCTAATGTTCGGGGAAACCCATCGAACATGTAGGCGGCATCCTTCGCCCCCTGCGCGAGGCGCTCCGCAACAATCCCGACAATCACATCATCGGGAACCAGTTCTCCCCGTTTCATGAATCCTTCCGCCTTCTTCCCGACCACGGTGCCGTTCTTGACGGCCTCGCGCAACATGTCTCCCGTCGAAACATGAAGAAACGGACTCACTTTCCGGATTCCCTCCGCGATCGTTCCCTTCCCGGCGCCGGGACCACCCAATAGAATAATTGTCTTCATGATGTCATGATCCCCTGATCTTATCGCCGACCACGAAGTTTGCCTTTCCGAAGAAACCCGTCGTAGTGACGCATCAAGAGATGCGACTCAACCTGACGCATGGTGTCAAGCATCACGCCAACCGTGATCAATAGACTGGTTCCGCCAAAAAATGAGGCGACCAGGGATGGCACGTCAAACTGCCGGTTCATAATTGTCGGAATCACGGCGATCACGGTTAGAAACAGAGCGCCCGCAAGGGTAATTTTCGTCATCGTATTATCCAGAAATTCAGCCGTCGGACGCCCCGGCCTGACTCCCGGGACATAGCCGCCATATTTCTTCAGGTCATCGGCGATTTGGACAGGCTGGAACTGTGTCGCCACCCAGAAATAGGAGAAAAAAAGAATCATGATTCCGTACAAGATCATATGCAGAAGAGCATCCGGGCCGAGGTTGTTCGCAAGGGTTTGTGCCCACCCCCAGGAATCAGGAAGACGCTTCAGCAGGATCATGGGAAACATCAAGATGGACTGGGCAAAAATGATCGGCATAACCCCGGAATAGTTAATCCGAAGCGGCATATAGGTGCTCTGGCCGCCATAGACCTTTCTCCCGACCACCCGTTTGGCATACTGGATCGGGATTTTACGCTGTCCCTGCGTCAGGAGGATCGTTCCCGCCACAACCGCAAAGAGCGCCACCAGCAACACAACGCTGAAAATGGGATTGAACTGGCGGAGGCCATCCTCGCCGGCCTTGAACATCTGAACCGCGTAGGCCACCGCGAACGGCAATCGACTGATGATGCCCTCCGTGATAATCAACGAGATACCATTCCCGATGCCGCGCTGGGTAATCTGTTCCCCAAGCCACATGATGAATACCGATCCCGCCGTTACCGAAATAACCGTCATCATTCTGAACCCGATTCCAGGATTAAGCACGATATTCTGGCTGATCCCGAGGTTCGCCGGATTTTCAAGCGTGGTCGCCAGAAACCATCCCTGTATGACACAGAGAAATACCGTCAAAAACCGGGAATACTGGGTTATTTTCTGCCGCCCAGTATCTCCTTCGCGCGCCAATCGACCCAGCGTCGGAACAACGGCTGTCAGCAACTGAAGAATGATTGAGGCGCTAATGTAGGGCATAATTCCCAATGCGCCCACGGCACAATTACGCAACGCCCCGCCACTGAACATATCCAAAAGTCCAAGCATGCCCCCGCCGGAACTTTTTTCCACGTCGGCAATCAACCTCTGCAGGGCCAACGCGTCAACCCCCGCGATAGGCACATTCGCAACAAGCCGGCAGATAAAAATCAGGCCCAATGTAAACAGAATTCTGGAGCGCAATTCCGGAATCCTGAAACTATTCGTAAACGCGGACAGCATGTTTGGCCTTCTCTTACTATACTATTTCTATTTTCGACTAGATTACTTCGCAGGTTCCGCCAACCGCCTCGATCTTGGCCTTGGCTCCGTCGCTAAATGCATTGGCCTTGACCGTGAACTTCTTGCTGACCGTTCCGACACCTAGAATTTTAATACCTTCGCCGGCGCCATTGGCCAAGCCATTGGCCTTCATCAAATCCGGCGTCACCGTTGTCCCCGCTTCAAATAACTCAAGCGAACACACGTTGACCGGGAGATATTCCCGGCGCGAAACGTTTTTAAACCCGCGCTTTGGAATACGGCGGATCAGACGCATCTGACCGCCTTCAAAACCCAACTTATGCTTGTGGCCTGAACGCGCGTATTGCCCTTTATGGCCGCGGCCTGACGTTTTGCCCAACCCGGACGACATACCTCGTCCCAGGCGTTTCCTGGTTTTCCGGGCCCCATGCGTATTCTTTAACGAATGCAAATTCATACTGTATCCACCTCTGCAATCACACCATTCAAGCCTGTTACTGTCGCGCCGCCAAAATCTCCTCGCGAGACCGGAGATGCTCAAGCGCGTCGATCGTCGCCTTCACCACATTCACCTTGTTTCCGCTTCCAAGAGACTTTCCGAGAATGTCATGAATACCGGAAAGCTCCAAAACAGCGCGCATTCCTCCGCCGGCGATCACTCCCGTACCGGGGGAAGCAGGTTTCAGGAGAATATAACCGCCGTCACACTGGCCAGTCACCTCATGGGGAATCGTCCGATCCTTGAGCGTAACCTTAAACATGCTGCGGCGCGCAATTTCCCCGCCTTTGCGGATGGCATCAGCCACTTCATTGGCCTTGCCGAAACCGTACCCAACCATGCCCGCGCGGTTGCCGACCACGACAATCGCACTGAAGCTGAAGCGGCGTCCGCCCTTCACAACTTTGGCACAGCGGTTGACAAACACCACTCGCTCCTCAACATCACTGGAGGAGTCAGAATTTCTGTCCGATCTTTCTTTCATCACATCTGCTCTTTCATGCTATCAGGGCTAGAATTTAAACCCGGCTTCACGCACGGCTTCGGCTATCGCCTTGACACGCCCGTGATACTTGTACCCGCCGCGGTCAAACACAATGTTCTTGACGCCAATT
The DNA here is from genome assembly GCA_037143135.1 of bacterium. Lineage (GTDB taxonomy): Bacteria > Verrucomicrobiota > Kiritimatiellia > CAIKKV01 > CAITUY01 > JAABPW01. The sequence continues at coordinate 1,154 of JBAWZH010000035.1, read as the reverse complement.
TCCTTGGCAATTTCAGCCAGGCGTTGCCCAATCTGCCTGGCACCCTCGGCATTCTTTCTGCCAACCCCGTCCTTACCGGAGGATGAAACTGAAGCCAGCGTCGATGACTTCTCATCATCCACCAGTTGAGCGTAGATGTGCTTGTTGGACACCATGACACACAGGCGAATCCGATCCGGTGTCCCTGAAATCTGCTTCCGAATCCGGGCATGCCGACGCTCACGATTTTCTTTTCTGTCCACTGTTTTCATACGTTAGGCCACCGTCTTTCCGGTCTTCCGCTTGACATGCTCACCCTTGTAGCGGATTCCTTTTCCCTTGTAGGGTTCTGGCGGATAGTACGACCGGATTCGCGCGGCGACATCGCCGACGAGTTGCTTATCCGAGCCGCTCACCGTAATAGCGCTATCCTTAACGGCAATCGTAATCCCCTTGGGTGTTTCAAACACCACAGGGCTCGAATAGCCAATATTCATCGTCAACTTACTTCCCTGTACAGCAGCACGGAATCCGACTCCCTGCAGTTCAAGGTCAATGGTGTAACCTTTATCGACACCCGCGATCATGTTGGCGATCAGACTGCGAGCCAAGCCATGCCGACTCCGCCCAGTCGAGTTGTCTTCCATGCACGATACAAGCACAGCGCCATCCTTAACGTCCGCCCTGATCGTAGGTGGAAGCGTCATCGCCAACTCACCCTTGGGACCTTTGGCCGACACGGTCACCGTGCTCACCTGGACAGTGACACCTTTCGGGATGACCACCGGTTTTTTTCCGATTCTTGACATTCTAAAATCCCCTTTTGAGCCTGGTTACCCGCGCCCTTCCCGGGCTACAGGGTCGCTCTGCCCGCCATTTTCGGCAGGCTCACCAAATCTGGCAAAGCAACTCTCCTCCGACGCGCTTCTGGCGCGCCTCATTATCTGTCATGAGCCCGGCCGGTGTGCTCAATATCGCCACACCCATGCCACCTAGCACCAGAGGGATCTTATCAAACCCCACATAGCGCCGAAGCCCGGGCTTACTGATCCGGCGTAAGCCGCGGATCGTCGGTTTCCGGCTGGCATCATACTTTAACACCACTTTCAACACCTTCGCTCGGCCTTCGCCCTCGACGGAAACGTCCCGGACATAGCCTTCCTTTTTCAGGATAA
>JBAWZH010000034.1:0-18195 GCA_037143135.1 bacterium | reverse complement strand
CCCGATGGCGGAGCATCAGAGCCCGTATCGGCGTGTGCCATCAGGAAGACAGTCTCGACGAGGAGATCTCGGTTCGCGACAACCTTGAGGTTTTCGCCGGGTTCTTCGGCATCGGGAAGGCCGTTTCACATGAGCGCGCCAACACGCTGCTTGGCTTCTTCGGACTCGAAAACAAATCCAAGGCCCCCGTGCGTGAACTCTCGGGCGGCATGATGCGCCGCCTCGCCCTGGCCCGTGCCCTGATCAACGAGCCCGACCTGTTGATTCTGGACGAACCCACCACGGGGCTCGACCCGCAAACCCGGCACCAACTCTGGGAAAAATTGGCCCATCTCAAACAGAAGGGCGTCACGATCCTGCTCACCACCCACTACATGGAGGAAGCCGCCCACCTGTGCGACCGGCTGATCATCGTGGATCACGGCAAAATTCTGGTCGAAGGCCGGCCCCGGGATCTGGTCGCCAAGTTCGTCGGCGATCAGGTCATCGAAAGCAGTCCTGTTTGCGACGGACTGCGAAAGTTCGTCACCGACCGCAGACTTGAACATGAGGATCTGGGACACCGCATGCTGATTTATTGCAAGGATGACGAAACGCTTTATCACGAAATCACCCGCACCTATTGCCAGGATAACTGCATCCTGCGGATGGGAACGCTGGAGGACGTGTTCCTCAAACTGACCGGACGGGAGTTGCGGGAATGAGTACTGACAACCATCTCACGTGGCGGCTCCTGCGGGTCTGGCGTCGTGATTGGCTCGTTACACGCCGCTCCTGGCTGATCGGGTTCCTGACGCCACTTATGGAGCCGATTTTTTACATCGCCTCACTCGGGTTTGGTTTCCGCCTGCTCATTCCGGAAGTGCACTACCAGGGACAGACCTTGACCTACGTTGTTTTCATGGCGCCGGCCATCATCGCCACCAACATCATGTACACGGCCTTCATGGAAAACTCATTCTCCTCGTTCGTCCGGATGTATTACCAGAAAACGTACGACGCGATCCGGGCGACGCCGCTCTCGGTGGATGAAATCATCGCCGGTGAAATCATGTGGGGCGCCACCAAGTCTTTGCTCGCGGCGAGTGTGATGACAACCGTCCTGAGTCTGTTCGGGCTGGTTCATTTTCCAACCGGACTGGGAATCCTGCCCCTGGCATTCCTGGGGGGTCTGCTGTTCGGCGCTGTCGGCATGATCTTCACCGGAATCGTCAAAAGCATCGACATGTTCAACCTGCCGATCTTCCTGTTCATCACGCCGATGTATCTGTTCAGCGGCACCTTCTTCCCGATCGAGACCTTGCCGCACTGGGCGCAGGCCGTGGCCTATTTCCTGCCTCTCTCTCATCTTGTAACACTGGCGAGGAATCTCTGCCTGGGCACCATTACCGGCACCCAAGTCCTGGTCTCCGGCAGTTATCTGGTGGTAGCGACCGTGATTCTGATCCCCATCGCCCTGCGCGTCATGCGCCGCCGACTGATTAAGTAGACTCAACAGGACTTCGAGGGATCCCTGTTCGTATAGATGTTCTTTCGGCTTGAAGATCAACAAGTGACATTTCATACTGGGAAAAGAACACGCCCATGGATACGAATAACGAGCAATACGACATCCTGTCAAGGATGACGCCTGAACAACGACTGCTGGCTTTTCTTAAATTATGCCGTTCCGCGCGCCGGATCAAGGAAGCGGCGTTTCGCCAATTTCATCCTGACTGGACTGACGACGAAGTCAAGACGGCTCTCAGAGAAAGCTTCCTCCATGCCCGAAGTTGATCCGGTGTTAGTCTTTGTGACCAGGCTGAACCAATTGGAAGCCCGATACATGGTCACTGGCTCTGTAGCCAGCATCGCCTATGGCGAACCACGCCTGACCCATGACATCGATATTGTTGTTGAACTGGACAGGATACAAGCCGGTAGACTGGCGCTGAGTTTTCCTGCTCCTGACTTCTATTGCCCACCCATTGACATTATCCGACTCGAACTGGCTCGCGAATGCGGGGGGCATTTCAACATCATTCACCAAGGGACGGGGTTCAAGGCTGACATCTATCCTTTGGGCCAGGATCCATGGTCGGCCTGGGGTCTGTCCCGGAGCAGACGTTTTCTACTCGAGGGAATTCCGATGATTCTGGCCCCCCCCGAGTATGTCATCACTCGGAAACTGGAGTATTTTCAAGAAGGCGGCTCAGAAAAACATCTCCGCGATATACGAAGCATTTTGAGAGTTTCACGCGCCCTGCTGAATCTTGAGGAGCTTGAGCGTTGGATCCAGAACCGACATCTGGAACAAGGCTGGAAACGTGTTCATGAATTGCCTCTGTAAGCGCCGCTTACAAAATTGACATGGCTTTCTCGAAGAACCAATCCTTGCTCAGGGAATCGGGAACTTCATGGCCGTGGCGACAACTTCGGCCTTGACCCCGGCCAGTGCCTTCTCATCGGCCTGCTTCTTGACGGCCTCAACGATCCAGCCGCCCAGTGTCTCCATCTCGGCTTCCTTCATGCCGCGTGTCGTCACGGCAGGCGTTCCAATGCGCACACCGGACGTCACGGCGGGCGGGCGGGTATCGAACGGAATCGCGTTCTTGTTGACGATGATTCCCGCCTTCTCGAGGGCCGTCGCGGCATCCTTGCCTGTCGTTCCCAGCGGCGTCAGATCCACCAGCATAAGATGGTTGTCGGATCCTCCCGAGACGATGCGCATGCCGTGTTGGGATAGATAGGCCGCCAGGACGCGGGCATTCACAACCACCTGTTTCTGGTATTCCTTGAATTCAGGTTGCAGGGCCTCCTTGAAACAAACAGCCTTGGCCGCGATGGTATGCATCAACGGCCCGCCCTGAAGACCCGGGAAGACCTGTTTGTCAATTTCCTGGGCATACTTCGCCTTGCACAACACCATTCCGCTACGCGGTCCGCGGAGGGTCTTGTGCGTCGTTGTGGTGACAAAGTCGGCATAGGGAACCGGACTGGGATGGATCCCGGCGGCAATAAGGCCGGCAATATGGGCCATGTCCACCATCAGCAGGGCGCCGACGCTATCGGCGATTTCACGCAGTCGCTTGAAGTCCAGGATGCGGGGATAGGCGCTCGCGCCGGCCACCACCAATTTCGGGTTGTTCTGCTTCGCCAGGGCTTCCAGTTCGTCGTAATCGATCATCTCCGTTTTGGCGCTGACCCCGTACGGAACAATTTTGAAAAACCGGCCCGAGAAATTGATCTTATGGCCGTGGGTCAGGTGGCCTCCATGGGCCAGACTCATCGCCAGAATGGTGTCGCCCGTCTGTAGCGCCGCAAAATAGACCGCCATGTTCGCCGAACTGCCGCAGTGGGGCTGCACATTGGCGTGCTCCGCGCCAAACAAGGCCTTGGCCCGATCCATGGCCAACTGCTCCGCCACATCGACAAACTCACACCCGTTGTAGTAACGCTTGCCGGGATACCCCTCGGCATACTTATTGGTCAGCACCGAACCCTGCGCCTCGCGAACCGCACGGCTGGTGTAGTTTTCGGAGGCAATCAGATCCAGGGTGCGAAGTTCGCGCTCCTCCTCGTGCTTGATGGCGCTGTAAATTTTCGGATCCGTCTCGGCCACGGCGGGAAGTTCCAGGGCCGCGCCCGACATGGCGCCGATCTTGTCCACGCGGCGTTGATGGCGCTCCTCCCCGATAAACTTCGCCGCCAGCCAGGCGTCAAGAATTTGTCCGGCCCGATCCGGGGTCTCCAAGTCCCCCCCCAGCACCAGCACATTGGCATCGTTATGGGTGCGCGCCGCCGTGGCCATCAGGGGTGACAGGCATAACGCCGCGCGAACGCGCGGGAATTTATTGGCCGACATGCTCATCCCAATACCGGTTCTGCAGATCAAGAGCCCCTGATCCACCACTCCCTCAGACACCATGACGGCCACGGTTCGGGCGTAATCGGGGTAATCCACGGCATCGGGACTGAAACACCCGACATCCTCCACGGCGACACCCCGCTGTTTCAGAAGTTTGACCAGACTATCCTTGAGTTCAAATCCGCCATGATCCGCGCCAATCGCCATTTTCATCGTGCCCACTCCTCCCGGTATCTGTCTCTATTTCTTATATAATTCATGCACATGCAAAACCAAGTCAGGCATGGCGGCTTCAATTTCATCCCGTATCGTCCGGTACACATCAGCCTTGCTTCCAAAGGGATCCGGGACATCCTCATCGCGATGGATCGGACTGAACGCATTCAATAGAACAACCCTGCCTTTGGCGCGGGAAAAACGACGCCACACATCGTTTTGATGAGCCTGCGTCATTACCACAATCAGATCGGCATCGTCAATGTGGGCTTGCGTCAGCAAACGGCTTCGATGAGATGACAAGTCCAGCTTTATTCCAGCCAGCGCCTGAATGGCGCCTGCGCTGGCGGGTTGCCCATCCAGAGCCGCGACCCCGGAGGAACGCGCCTCCCACCCGGATTCCCGGCCTATCCATTTCCGGAACAAATGTTCCGCCATGGGGCTGCGGCAGGTATTTCCGGTGCAGACAAACAGGATTTTCGGTTTTCCAAGAATGGCCTCGCGTGACAGCGCGCCCTGCCTGAGAATGGCGAGCGAATCTCCGGTCGCATCCACCACGGTGCTTTCCACGCCCAGTGGCGCCGGTCCGGCATCAAGAGCCAGGGCCACCCTGGAACCCAATGCCGCCACGGCCGCCTCCATCGTGCGCGGGGCCGCTTCTCCGCTCAGGTTCGCGCTGGTGACCCGGAGGAGTCCCCCGACACGATTAAGCACGGCCAAGGCTATGGGATGATCAGGAACCCGGAATCCTTCCGTCTTCCCGCCGCAGGATAAGACCAGAGTCAGGGGACCCGGCCAATAACGCCGGGCCAGGCGGCGGGCACCCGGCGACAGCACGGCGCCCGCCCGTTCCACGGCCTCCAGTCCTGATGCCAATAACGGAATGGGTTTACCGCGATCACGCTCTTTCGCGGCAAAAATCCGATCTTCCGCACCCGGCACGGCAGGATCGGCGGCGAGACCGTAAACCGTCTCCGTGGGAAGAATGACGAGTTCTCCGGCACGCAAAGCCAGAGCCGCTTCCGAAATGGCCTTTTCGTCCAGTCTGCCGGAAGTCACCCTGACCAGTCTAGGCCTGTTACTGTCCATGGCCTCCCAAGGTTTTCAGGCCAAGAATGATGTCGGTGGCCCGTTGCAGAACGGCATCCCCGTCCACCCGCCTCATCAGATCCCGATCCCGTTCAGACTTGGCGCTCAGGGAACGTGTCGGTGCGTTCGTGTCAAACAGCCTTGCGTTTCCGGTTTCAACGCTCCGGGAAACAATCACATCGGGCGTGACACCGTGTCCTTCATAGGATTGCCCAACCATCGGCACCAGTTTTCGGGTCGCCAGGGTAATCACCTGGCCGTTCGGGAGTGTCACAACGTCCCGGAAGCGCACCTCCCCACAGGTGGTTGATCCGATCAGCATGATGCCCGGATGACCCCTCCACAGGGCAGCCAGGGCTTCGGCCGCCCTGCCGGTACGGCCATCAATGAGCACCATGAGGGGAGTGGAAATGGAGGCGACGGACTCAGCGACGTTGGTGGAAAGGCAACGCCCCTGATTATCGGTCAGAATAAACAGCGGCTCTGATTTCGAGTGGGCGATTCCGGCGAGGCATGACACAACTCCCGGATCATTTCCGGAAACCCCGCGCAGATCGAGGATAATGCCCGCTTTACCGGTCAGGGATTGAAGATGCGTCAGTATTTCCCGGCCACTGCCCCTGGTCAGTCCCTGGATTTTCACATAGGCAATATCCTCGGGCCAGGACTCCGCCGTTTTCACCGTCTGGGTCATCCCGAAGTCATACCCGTTCGTTTCACTTCCCACTCCCAGAATGGCGCCTGGATCAATGGACTTGAGGATGCCCTCAATACCGTTCCGCACGGCCAGCGGACGGTCAACCAGAAAGCCGTTCGTTTCCAGGCACGAGAGCACCTCGTCCAAACTGGATCCCATCATGGCATGGCCGGGTCGGCCCGTGAACGCCGTCAACAGGCACCCGACCGCCAGTATCATTGGAGTCCTAAAGTTCGTGGTGCGGTGTCCTCACGAGGCTTTCTTTGTTTTGGCGATCTCCGCCTGGATACGGGCGTTGCCTGCCGTCACTTTCTCCAGGAGGTTCTTCTTATGCCCCGCCAGGGCGCGGGCCAGATCCGGGCGGCCGAGCGCCAGAATCTGAACCGCGAGAATCGCGGCATTCACCGCGCCGGCCTTGCCCACCGCCACTGTGGCGACCGGCACTCCGGCAGGCATCTGGACGGTCGACAGCAGGGAATCCAGACCATCCATGAATCCGCTGGTGACAGGAATACCGATGACCGGCAAGGTGGTATGGGCGCAGACGACGCCGGCGAGATGCGCCGCTCCGCCTGCGGCGGCAATGATCACCTTGACTCCGCGCGCCGACGCATTCCGGGCGAATGTTGCGGCCCGATCAGGCGTCCGGTGTGCGGACATCACGCGAACCTCGCTTGCCACATCAAATCGAGTCAGTGTGGCAACCGTTTCCTCGAGAAGCGGCCAATCGGAATCACTCCCCATGATCACCGCAACTTCAGGTTTCCGTCCCGATCCTTTTTTCATGAATTCTCCCCTTCGTCATTCATCATTACTTCAACGCCCTGGCGGCAATATCACGGCGAAACTGGGCGCCGTCATAACTGATTTTTCCGACCGCCTGGTAGGCGCGGTCAACCGCCGTCTTCAGATCCTTTCCCAGCGCCGTAACGCCCAGCACCCGGCCTCCCGCCGTCAGAACCCGGTCTTCCTTGACTTCCGTTCCGGCATGGAAGACCACGGCCTCCGGCACACTCGCAACTCCTTTAAGCCCGCGAATTTCCTTCCCCTTTTGGTAAGGGCCGGGATATCCGCCGGCGGCCATCACGACACAGACACACGCCTCGGGTTTGTACTTCACCAAATCCGGAGAAAGCGTACCGTCTATGCAGGCCTGTAAAGCCGGAATCAAATCTCCCTCGATACGCGGGAGGATCACCTGAGTCTCGGGGTCGCCAAACCGGCAGTTGAATTCAAGAACCTTCGGCCCGGCCTTGGTCATCATAATGCCTGCGTACAGAACACCCTTGTAATGGATGCCGCGGCTCTTCAACTCCGTCAAGGTTTTTCCGAAAACCTCGCGCTCAATATAGGGCATGTGCTCCGGCCTCAACACAGGCGCGGGGGAATAGGCCCCCATGCCCCCCGTGTTGGGACCCTTGTCCTGATCAAAAGCCCGTTTGTGATCCTGCGCCGACGCCAGAAGAACAACATGAGTCCCATCGGTAAGCGCCAGAACGGAAACCTCCTCGCCCGCCAGAAATTCCTCAACCAGGATGCGTTTTCCCGCGTCGCCAAAAGCCCCTTCCACCAAGGCCTCGGTGACAGCGCGTTCCGCCTCCTCGCGGGTCGCGCACACGGTAACTCCTTTGCCGGCGGCAAGCCCTTCGGCCTTGATCACGATCGGCGCCCCGATATCACGGATGAATTCAATGGCCTCGTCCGCCTCGGTAAAGGTATTGGATCGGGCCGTCGGCACACCGGCGGCCATCATGACGTCCTTCGCGAATACTTTGCTGCCCTCCATCCGTGCGGCGGCCTGGGTTGGGCCGAACACCCTGAACCCCTCCTTCTCAAGGGCGTCGGTGACACCGGCGCACAGCGGCGCCTCCGGTCCCACAACCGTGAGGTCAGGACGGTTTTCACGGGCCCATGCCACCAACCCGGGAACATCGTCAGACGGGATGGCAACATTCACTGCCAGTTCCGCCGTGCCTGCGTTGCCAGGCGCACAGAACACCCGCGGATGACGGCTGTCTTTTACCAGCTTCCAGACCAGGGCATGTTCTCTTCCACCACCGCCAATGACGAAGACTTTCATATGAAAAAGGATAGAGCGAAGTCGGCATCAGAGTCAACGTTTTCAGAGAAAAGAATTAAAACAATTCTCCCTGATCACACCCTTTGAGGAGGGAGTGAAACTCCATACGGGAATAGAAGGGCCGCATCATCTCCTGCTTTTCAGGCCGGAAGGCCAGAGACTCCCAGCCGGGAAAGCAGGTGATTGTATCCAGCAACCTCACCAGCGAAAGATTCCGTTCGATCTTCCCGCGCGAGGCCAGCAATAGATCATGGATTCGTGAAGACTGAACCTCTGCCAACCGGGGCCATAGCGCCGTCAGGGATCCGAACTGTGTCAATAGTTTTGAGGCGGTCTTGGGCCCCATCCCCTCCACGCCGGGAATGTTATCGACCGCATCTCCCGTCAGGGCCAGCCAGTCAACAATCTGTTCAGGATAGACTCCGGTTTTCTCGAAAACCGCATGACGATCAATACGCTTGTCATCCTTGCCCCAGGAGACCATCACCGCCTGATCCGCCACCAGTTGATAAAGATCCTTGTCCGCCGTCACAATCATGATGTCTTCGGCGTCCGGTTTCGCCTGTCTGACGAGTGACGCCAGAATGTCGTCGGCCTCCTCATGATCCAGGCGAATCAGGGGAATACCTGCCCGCAGGAGAAATTCTGACACCGGCTCAAACTGCCGACGCAAGTCATCCGGCATGGGGGGGCGCTGGGCCTTGTATTCGGGAAGCAGGGCCAGACGGGCGGCAGGGACACCCCCGTCCCAAGCGACGGCAATATGCGAGGGCGTCCAGACATCAATCAGTTGATGGATGCCGCGAACGAATCCGTACACGGCATTGGTCGGTTGCCCGGCGCTGGTTGACAATCCCCTGATCCCGAAAAACGAACGGTAGAACAACTGGGTTCCGTCAACCAGCAACAGCCGTTTGGCAATCATCTGTGGTATTATTTTACGGGAGCGGCCGGGTTCGATCCCGCCGCGCCTGCCGGCTTCACAATATCCTGATCCTGACTCCTGATCAAACGCCCGGCAGGATCGACCAGCTTGGCTGTCACAAAGATAAGCAGATTCTTCTTCACGCTTTTTTCCGCCTTCGAACGGAACAGCGCGCCAATGAAGGGAATATCTCCAAGAATCGGAATCCTATCATTCGCCTTCTCCACGGATTCCGTGATCAATCCGCCCATCACCACCGTCGCCCCGTCATAGATCGAGATTTGCGTCTCGAGCGTGCGGATCTGGAAGAACGGCTGGGGCATGTTCAACTGCATCGTGGACCCATCCGCGCGCCGCACGGTCGATCCGTACTGATACCAGATCGGATCGGTCACCACGCTCGGTTTCATGGTCAGGTTGATCATGTTCCCGTCAGGACTGACCTCGGGGAGCACGTTCAGGATTACACCCACTTCACGGGTGGCGAAGTCCGAAGGAACAACGGTTGTTTCCTGCACGATATTTCCTGCGTTCTGGTTGGCCTGCTGGCCCTGCAACTGGCCACCCTGAACCTCGAACGCGGTCGGATAAATATACTCGGTGACCACCTTGATGGTGGCTTCCGAACCGGATCGCGTCGTCACTTTTGGCGCGGAAAGCAGGTCGGCGTTTCCATTCTGCTCGAGCGCATGAAGGATCACGGAAAGATCCGGATTCGTCAGAACGCTTGCGAAAGACGCGAGGGCCCCAGCCGTTCCCGTGCCGCCACCCTGAAGAATCTGCTTGCTGTCAGAACCTGTTCCCCAGAACCGGAGCCCCCGGGTCACTCCCCCGTCGGAGGAGTTGGCATTCATCTGAATCCTGGGATTGGAAGAAAGCGGGGCGTAAGAATTGGGGTTGTTCTTCACCAGCATTTCCCAATTATCCGTCAACAACCATTCCAGACCCGCCTCATAGAGGTCGGTTTCGTTGACTTCCACAAACCGGGCCTCGATCTCGACCTGCTTGGGCACGACGTTCAGTTCGGCGAGGATCTTTTCGAAGGCGGTCAGGTTATCCACGGTATTCAGGACAATGACCTTGCCAATGGCCTGACTGTAGTTCACCGTTGAACCCTTGGGGAACTTGACGCCCATATTTTCGAAATACGCCTTCAAATCCGCAGGAGGCTGACCCTCGATGGTGTTATTCTGAATACTCGTTTTTTCACGGCCGCCCACCGTGGTCGATGCGGACGGCATTTCGGTACTGGCCATCTTGACGCGTTCTATAAAGGTCGGCTCCACGGGATACATGCGCATTTCCATCGTCTCATTGGACCAATCCTTGGGAACGATCATGACCACATCGCCGTCAATGCGCCATCTCAAGCCGGCCACATCGGTGATGATCTTAAGGGCATTGAAGAGGGTGATATACCGGGCCGAGAAAGTCACTTCAGGCACGTTGGAGGCCCCGCCCCCCCCGGCGCCCTTGCCTGTATCTGCGGCAAACACATCCTCCGCGCCCGCTGCCTTCGCCGGGGCGGCTTGTGTTCCGAGACCCAGATTCAGGATGATATTGACACCCTTCTTGGAGTCCTCGTCGGTGGTCTTGTCGCAATCCCGGCTCCGCTTATTCAGAAAGTCCACAACATCATGCATATTCGCGGCGCGGAATTCGATTTCATCAATGACAATTTTTTTCATTTTGTCTTCAAGCATCGACGTGGCGGGGCCGGCGGGTTTGGCGGCCGGGGCCATTTCCCGCCCCTTGATAACCTTGTATTTCGGGTTCCAGGTATCACGCACCTCGGCTTCCATCTTCTGAACCGTGGCCTCACGTTCAACGGATTTGTTTCCGTACTCGCGCTCACCGAGCACCTTCAAATAGCGCATCGCCTCGCGGTTGTCGGGATCAAGCCCCAGCACGGACTCAAAACAGGCCCTCGATTTGCCGTATTCCCGACTGGCCATAAACCCTTTACCCAGACGCATCTGTTTCTCGACATCCGTTTCACCCGCAACCGCGTTGTCGGACACAGCGCCTTTCGCAAGTGAAGCCGTCTGTTTTTCCTGGACTTTCGTGAGAAGGTTTTTCAAACGGATGTTGCCGGGACGCTGTTTGAGAAATTCACCACCCAGCGTCAGGGCGCTGTCATCCTTCTTTCCATCCTTGACCAACGCGAGAATAACCTCGTATTCGCATTCCGGGATGCGGTCGCGCGCGCGATCCCTGAGCGCCTTGTTGCGGGGCGTCACGGGAATCCTCGTGAGAGCAACCTTATACTGTTCAGCCGCCAGCGTGTAGTCGCGGTCTTTCCAAGCCTGATCGGCCAGGCCAAGGGCCTTGATCCCCTCCAATTCATTCGCTTTCCGCCGAACCTCCTCCTGCTGGGAGACCGTCGTACCGATCTTGATGCGGTCAGGGGTTCCGAAACTCTTCACCGCCGCCTCCAGGGCCAGTTTCGTTTCGGCATCCGGCCCTGCGGCGACAGCGGACACAGGACCCGCCACCTTGGGCGCCTCAACTTTAGGGGCCTCCGCAACCACCGGGACGGCGGGTGCGGGCGCAAGATCATCAATGGAAAGAGCCGCAGGCGAAGATGCAACGGGCTCTTTTTTCTTCGGCACGGCAACCGCTGCGGCAGGTGGGGTCAGTTCCTCGACGACAGGATCTGTCACCGCTTTCGCCGGTTCAGCGCCGACGACCACAGCGGGAGCCGCCTCCGCTTTCACTGGTTCAGCGCCGCCGACCACAGGGGGAGCCGCCTCCGCTGATGCGGCCCCGGGCATGTCGCTCATTTCCTGTTTCAGGCCCTCAAGTCCTGTGTCTTTAGCCTGGGAAAAAGTCGGGCAACCCACCCATGAACAAAAAAACAAGGCCGCCAGAACGCCGAAAGTTGTAGTGAATCTCATTGAAACTTTCTCCTTTTTTTACACACAAAGAAACCTGCACAATCGCACACGATTTACTTCTTCGCCTCCGGCAGCGACGCTGACGAATGTCGCTCAACTCCAATATCCACATTGCGCGAAGGGTCGTTTATTAAAACAGACGACCTCTGAATGTCAACTTTTTTGACCTTGAATTTACAACCCTTATACTCAAAATCCACATCCGGCCTGACCGCCAGTTCAGTCCCGTCAATCAGCGAGACCAACTTGACTTCATATTCGTCACGCGGAACCGTACGGCCTTTTATGAGAGGGATTGTCTTGCCATTGCGCGCCAGAGTCAGTGTCGGGCCGTCTGTCGCGCCCTCGTCGTAGTTCGTCAGGGTAAACCCTTCGGCCTCCTCGCCCATTTTCTTCCAATAGGTGCGCCCGTTCGTTCGAAGGTTGATCTGGAATATCAGGGCACTGTTCGCCTTGCTTACGGCCTTGAAAATCATGCGAAACGGGATGGGTTTAATATCGGCAACACGAAGTTTTACAAGATACGAGGGATGACTGGACGGGTCTTTCGGGTCGGTCTTCCATTCGTATTCCTCTTTTGACGTAAATCCATCATTATCAGGATCCTGATTGATCACGTCGGGATCAAAGGACATCAGTCCGTATTTCTCCTCCCATTCGTCCGGAATGCCGTTCTTATTCTTGTCAATGATTCCGCCCTGTGACTCGGGCTGCGGCGCTCCGCATTGGGCAAACGTGCAATTGGTGGACGAATACGGAATGGGACGGTCACAGTTCACACACTTCACTCGAAGTTCAGGGGTCAGCAATGAGAGTTCCCATATCTCGTTCTGCAAGGGCTCCGCGAGCGCCGCCAGGGACTTCTCGAAAACGGCCTTGTCCGCCGGCATCACCTTGGCGTGTTTGGGTTTCAGAACCGTCAACTGCATATCGAAGTTTCTCTGCTCCGTCTTTTGACTTTTCGCCTGAATCGCCAGGGACACCAGGGACACGAGAAGAATCAGGAGAACCGCCGCCGCGATAATCCTGTCGTAGTTATTCTTAAACCATGCTCCCATGCCGCCCCCCATATTCATCGCCCTCCCGGCTTATGCGCGGACTCAAACGCCTGCGGCTTCGCGAACTGATAAACATCCAATTCCAACTTCACGTTCAGGAAGGCATCCCGCCCGCACATGACCCGGTAATCCCTGGCTTTGGGCGGCTCCTTGACAACAAGAGAGTCATCGCCCGCCTTGGCCACCGCAACCTCCTTGCGCTCAAACAGTTTTTCCTCGCCCTCAATATTCACGCGCGACACCACGACAAAAAGGGATGATTTCGCAAACCCGTTCAGGACGTTGATGACTGAACTTTCCCGCCCTGAAAACTGAAGAAAAAAATGCCATTGCCCGTAAAGTTTCCCGGCTGGAATGATTCCCGCCATCGGATCCGTCGTATTTTTCACGGACATCTCGGAAAACCGGACGGAACCCGGCGCGCTTACGGTCGTCGCACCCGCCGCATCCACTTCGAACTCCTGCCGGGTAATGGCTGTCAGTTTGTTTATTCTTGCCGCATACAGAACGCCGCAGAGGGTTTGAACGATCTTCAGTTGCTGGGTCAATCGGGGCACGTCTTGCGGCGCGGGCAGGTTGCCCGTCATGTGACGCCCAAAACTGAAATCATAATTTTTTGGCACCGAGACGCCGGCGGCGCGGGCTTTCGACAAAAGCCCCCTCTGTGTCTCGAAGAACTGATTGATGAACACCGCCGGACTCTGCCCCAGAGGTTCCACCTGCTTTTCGCATAATGCGGACTGAAGTCCCATCCACTCCCGTTCAAGAACCGCGAGATTCTCCCGCTCAAACTTCAGATTCTCATGGGACGGGAACGGATTGCGCTGATAGAGAGCCTTGAGCGTGTCATTGGACTCCCGGAGGGTCGATTCCACCTCCGAGAATTGGAGAAATCCCCTGACCAGGACGAACACCGACCCCAAAAAAAGCAGGCCAATGAATGCGAATAAAGCCGTGAACCCCATTTTGCGATGAGACTGCATAGGTTATGCGTTCCCCTTACGAACCTTCTCGGATTTGACAGGAGGAACAGCCCCCGCCCCCGCTTTTTTTTCAGGCCGAGTCTCCTTCAGCACGACGTCCACCATGAATTCCATGGCATAATCCGTTCCGTCAACCGGACGGATTCGCTTGATCTGAAGATCCTCGGTAAAATATCCGGTTCCCTTCAATCGCGCAACGTACTCCGTAACGGCCTGATTGTTCACCTCATCGCTGAACGCCATCCCCCGAATTTCGATCCGGGCGTGACTCGTTTTATCCCTGGCCGGCGTGGCCATGACCGCCGTCAGCCACATTCCAGGCAACAGACGCTCGTGCAGATCGCTCAGGATCGCAACCCACTGTGTCCTTGCCTCGATCAACCGGTTCAGGTCTGCGGCCTTGGCGTACACCTGTTCCTCCTGTTTGATCAGTTCGCCCAGTTTTACGTTTGGAACACTCAACATGGCCACACGAGCCTGCACCATCTTCAATCGTTGTTCCGCCATGGACTTCATCTGGTGAAGAAAGAGTCCAAACACCAGAATCGTCAACACCATCCCGAATGCCGCCAACCCGAAAAAGGGAATCCGGCGCTGCAACACCTTCCGGGCCGCAAGCGCGGGCGGAAGAAGATTGATTTCAACCGGACACGACAATACCCGGCGCAGGGCCAGGCCCACCACCTCACCCAGCAGATTGAGATCGTCCGCCACCTTCTCCGCCGGAATGCCGCTGCTAACCGCGACATTCCTGAACGGATTGATAAAGTCCACGTCGATCTTCAACTTCTCCTTCAGGAAAACATTGACATGCGGAATCATGGAACAGCCGCCGGCAAGCAACACCATCGCGGGTTGACTCCCACCCTGCTGGCTTCGATAGAAATTGATCGTCCGAACCACCTCGGCATGGAGGCGCGTCATGATGTTCCTGACAATCTTGGACGTTCGATCCGAAACCCCGACCTCATGCCCCTCGTAAACACCGCCAAACCCAACAAAGGCATGGGCAATCTTGAGTTGCTCGGCCTCCTCAAAGGACAGTCCGAATTCCTTCATCACGTCCTTGGTGATGGCCATGCCGGCAACGGGAATGCTACGGCTGAATATCTTATTCCCCTCAACAAACACCACGTTTGTGGAACGGGCGCCCATATCCAGAATCATGGCGCATCCCGGCAAATCGGAATAGTTGTACCGCACGGCATTGTAAAGCGCCAGGGGCGACACATCGACCAACACCGGATCCAACCCCGCCGCCTCGACACAATCCGTGAGGTTCTTGACCAGTTCTCCCTTGACTGCGACCAGCAGGACGCTGAGTTCACTCGTCTCATGCCCCACCAACTGGTAATCCCAAACCACCTCTTCGATCGGAAACGGCACGTTCTGTTGCGCCTCGTACTTCACGATTTGGGCAATTTTATCGGAGGTCACAGGCGGGAGTTTGACATAACGGGGAAAAACCATCTGCCCCGACACCGACACCGCGACGGGACCGGGCCGGATACCGCTTTCCCGCATGGCATCACGAATGCCGGAGATAATATAGGCCGCCGAATCCGTCGTCGTCTCGGGATCATACCCCAGGGGCGACACTCTATACTTGACCAATTCCAGACTCTTCGAACTGGTGATCCTGAATTCAGCAAGCACCAGCTTGCTGTTCCCTATGTCCAACGATAGAATGCGGTCTGATCCAAGCATAGCGACCTACTTAACCGACTCGTAGTCATCAAAATTGATCAACGCAAAGGGAGTCTTTGACTTCTCCACAATATAGCCTTCACGGGGAACCAACTCCGGCTTCTTCCACCACTCACGCCCGGGTTCCGTTGGCAACGGTTTCGACGGGCCCAGTTTTCCCTCCGAGAGTGACGCCACCACCTCTCCCTTGACCTGGGCCTCTACCGCCACCCCGACAATCTCGCCAAGCCGGGACAGGGCGTTGGGCCGGATATAGGCAACCCCCAGATGACCGCGGCCGCGGGCCACATCAACATAGGTCACGCTTCCCTTGAGCAACGTATACTCGCCCGAAACCCGGCTCCGAAGCAATGCGTAATACTGGAAGGTCAACTCATCAATCCAGTCCGGCTCCGAATCATACTGGACGGCCAATTCGGCCCAGGCGCGGACACTGTTTCGACTGTGGGATCCGCTCCCGGAAGAATCGGAACTTCTCAGAGCGCGGGGACCATATCCAGTAAGCTGATGAATGCGAACAACGGCCGTGCGGGAGGCAACCTTCACCGGGGTCTGGGCCGACGACTCGCCCGCCCCCGACATCAGGAACAGCGCCACACACACCGCCATATTAACCACCATGAAATTGGATTTCATCAGGCTGCTCCTTATCTGACTCGACGCCCTCCCACCTCACTCCACATTCCTCCGCAGTATAGAGGGCCTTTGGAAGAGGTCAAAACAAAAATATATTTCCCCGACTTTCCTTATCTCTTGATTTCCCACCCTCTCCTTATTACTGTTGCGACTATGCGAACGGGACGCACCCCCGGGGGAGAACGACAGACTGGTGAACACAGACACGGTCAGCGCAAAAACGGCGGAGGAAAGAACGGCGGAGGAACTCTGCAACGCGATCACCGCCCTCCAGGAGGAGATGCGGGATCGCGAACATATCGAGATCAAACTCCGGGCGGCCGTGGTTCGGCTCGAACAGCACAACCAGGCCAAAACCGAGTTCGTTACCAATGTCTCCCATGAACTGAAAACCCCTCTGACCTCCATGATGTACGGGGTTCGCAACCTGCTCAAGGGAATCGCCGGCCCCCTGCCCGATCATGCGGTGAGTTACCTGAAACTGTTTGACGCTGAATGCCAGCGTCTGGTTGCCACCATCAATGATATCCTCGATCTCGGAAAACTGGAAAATCAGGCGCTCACCCTGTCCCCTATCACCACCCCGCTCGGACATATGATTTCACGCTGCGTGGACTCCCTGCGCTACCAGGCGGAAACCGCCGGCATCACCCTGACATCCACCCTGAATCCCGCCACCCCGTTTGTCCGTTGCGATCCCAACATGATCCAGCGCGTCATCCATAACATTCTCGGCAACGCGGTCAAGTTCACTCCGCGCGGGGGCTCCATCGCTTTGGTGTGCGGCCTGGAACAAAGCGGCGACGGGAACCTGGTGCGCATCACGGTCACCGACTCCGGTATGGGCATCCCCCAGGACGCCCTGCCACGCGTCACCGAGCGCTATTTCCGGGCCAACAACCACACCTCCGGTTCCGGCCTCGGCCTGGCCATCTCGAAGGATATCATCACCCTGCACGGAGGCACCCTCTCCGTCGCCAGTCCCCCGCCTGGGCATAAACGGGGCACGGAGGTCTCCATCACCCTTCCCCTCGCCGAGGCGCCAACGGTGCTGGTTGGGGACGACGATCCCGCGATTCAAATCCTGTTGAAAAAACACCTGTCCATCCATGGATACCAGGTGATCACCGCCGACAGCGGCCAGGATGTCATCCTCATGGCCGAAGCCAACAAGCCGGATCTGATCCTGCTCGATCTCATCATGGGCGACATCCACGGAACCGCCGTCATTCTGTCCCTCCGCGGTTCCAGAACCATCCCCTATATCCCCATTATTGCCATCACCGGCGCCACCCTGGACGAATCCACCGCCGATATCCTCACCCGGTTTTCAGTGCCAACCCTGCCCAAGCCGTGGAATACGTCCGACCTGCTGGACACCATCGACGCCGCCTTGCTCGGAATGACCGCCTTTATTGCAACCTCGAACCCGGAGACCTCACCATGAATTCACCCCGAATCCTCTTGGTCGATGACGAACCCAACCTCCGCCTCATGGTGGGTGACCAATTGCGCCTGGAGGGATACGAGGTGATTACCGCCTCCAACGGCGACGAGGCGCTTCAGGCCATCCGGGTTCAACCACCCGACCTCATCATCCTCGATGTCAGCATGCCCGGCATGACCGGATTGGCCCTTTTGAAAAAACTCTCCGGCCCGGACGGCAAGCCCCGTTATCCGATCCTGGTTTTTACCGCCCGATCCAACATGGAACAATTCTTCCAAACCACCGGCGTGGAGGGCTTCCTCTCCAAGGCCAGCGATCCCGCACACTTGATCGGAGAAGTCAAACGCATCCTCCTCAAGAACAGCAGGCCCGGGAAGAACGAGCCTCCGGCCGGCGCGAAACAACGCCGCATCATCATGATCCTGGAGGATGAGCCGCTTCTGAACACACGTCTGAAAACCTCCTTCAACATTGCGGGGTACCATACCATCACGCTGACCGACGCGCACGGCCTCGCGGATGCCCTCCAGCGCCAGTCCCCCGCCATCATCCTGCTCAAATGCGTCCTGGCGGGAACCACCGGCATGGATATCGCCGCCAGTCTGGCTGATTA
>JBAWZH010000033.1:0-18866 GCA_037143135.1 bacterium | reverse complement strand
AAGGGCCTCGTTGGGATTTGTCGGTGTCGGGCTGGCAGTTCCAGGCCATGAAGGCGGCCAAAATGGCCGGCTGTTCAAATGAAAAACTTGAGGAAACCGTTGTCAAGTCGATTGATTTTCTCCGCAAGTATGCCCACCAGCCCACCCAGGGTTATGGGTATTCCGGAGATGATGTCGGCAGCTCTTCGTCCTCCACTCCTTCCATGACCGGCGCCGGCACGCTTTGTCTTCAATTGTTGGGCCGACCGGAAAGCGTTGAAGTCCGGAGCGGCCTGAAGTGGTTGAACGACCATCCGATGAATTTGGAATGGACCACGGGTGGAAAAAATGCAGTGTATGCCTGGTATTACATCACCCAGGCCAAGTTTCAGAAAGGTGGCGCGGATTGGAAGGATTGGAACCCGAGGTTTTCCACACTGTTGATCAAGAACCAGATCATCGAAGGCAAACTGGGGCACTGGGAAGGCGGCGACTGGGGTAAGGATGTTTACACGACCGCGATGTGCTGTCTGATGTTGGAGGTGTATTACCGCTATCTTCCCACCTTCAAGCATTCCGAGGCGACGGCGGATGCGCCTCCTGCGGCGAAAACGGATGACGTTGTCGTCGAAGTGAAGTAGCGTCTGATGAGCGAAGGCGGGCACATACGGCTACTTTCTCCCGATGTGGCCAACAAGATCGCGGCTGGCGAAGTGGTTGAGCGGCCCGCTTCGGTGCTGAAGGAGCTGATCGAAAATGCGATCGATGCGGGCGCCACTCAGATTGACGTGGAGGTGGTGTCGGGCGGGCAGCGGTTGCTCTCCGTGGCCGATAACGGTTCTGGAATGAACCGTGATGACGCCCTGCTTTCCATCGAGCGTCACGCCACCAGTAAAATATTCACGGCCGCTGATGTCGAGAACATCCACACACTCGGTTTCCGCGGCGAGGCCCTGGCGGCCATTTCTTCTGTCTCGCGGTTCCGTCTGCGAACCCGCCGTCCCGATGAATTGGCGGGAACGGAGTTAACC
The DNA here is from genome assembly GCA_037143135.1 of bacterium. Classification (GTDB taxonomy): domain Bacteria; phylum Verrucomicrobiota; class Kiritimatiellia; order CAIKKV01; family CAITUY01; genus JAABPW01. The sequence goes on along the minus strand of JBAWZH010000033.1, from coordinate 17,856 downwards.
GTGAGTGGCGGCAAGTTGACGGATGTCAGGGATGCCGGCTGCCCGCCGGGAACCATTGTGGAGATCCGGGATTTATTTTTCAATACGCCCGCCCGCCGGAAATTTCTGAGATCGCCCCAGACGGAAACCGTTCATGTCCGGCAGATGTTCCTGCTTCAGGCGCTGGCCTGGCCGGCCGTGGGGATGAGCCTCACCCTCGATGGACGCCGATCCTGGGCATTGGCTGCCGGGGCGACTCCCTTCGAGCGAATCCGGGAACTGTTCGGACAGGAACTCCTCGACGGGGTGCGTCCCGTTGACCACATCTCGGACGGGATCAGGGTGTCCGGGTATATCAGTCTTCCCTCCCTGACCCGGGCAGACCGGACTGAGCAGTATATTTTTGTGAACGGCCGCCCTGCCTCAGCCCCGGTGATCGGGTATGCCATCAACGAGGCCTACCACTCCCTGATCCCCTCCGGGCGTTATCCTTACATATTTCTCTATCTCGAAATGCCTTCTGAGACCGTGGATATCAATGTGCATCCCACCAAAAAGGAAGTCCGGTTCCGACAGGCGTCGGATGTGCGCGATGCCATCATAGGCGGGTTCCGTGAATCGTTGACTGAATCGGGCGCCTCCTTTGTGGCCGGGCAATTGGTTTCACCGCCGCCCGCTGCGGCTTCCGAGGCGGGTCTGCCTGCCCTTAAGATCGACGATCTTCCCATGTCCCGAATCTTTTCCTATCCCCGGCTTCCGCCGGTGGAGACCTGTCGGCCTGTGATGCCTCCTGCCCCAGGGGTGGCGCCGGAAGAGGCGGGGCGTGACCGTCCTCCTGTTGCCGCCCCGATCCCCGCGCCAAAGGGGCCGTGGACCTGGTGTCGGGTGGTGGGGCAGGTGGGCGGGTTGTATGTCCTGCTTGAGACCGATGATGGCTATGTCGTGATGGATCCCCACGCGGCCCATGAGCGGGTTCTGTTTGAAAAAATACTGCGTGCCGTGGAGCGGGGCCAGGTTGAAAGTCAGGGCCTGCTGGTTCCCGAGACGGTGGAACTTCAGCCGCGTGACGCATTGTATGTGAGGAAAAGCCTCGACTTGATGAAGAAACTCGGGATGGGCGTGTCCGAGTTCGGGGGCGATACGTTTGTCGTGGACGCCTTGCCCAGGGGGATGGAGGGTTTGGGGGTCAAGGCAATGCTGATTGACGTGGCGCAGCACCTTGAAACGCTTGGGGAACGCGGAAGCCACAGCCGCTGGCGCGAGGAAGCCATTGCCCAGGCGGCCTGCAAGGCGGCGGTCAAGGCGAGGGATCGGTTGAGCCTGTTTGAGGTTGAACAATTGGTCGTCGCGCTGGCCTCCGCCGAGATGCCGTACACCTGTCCCCATGGCCGTCCAACCCTGATTTACACCTCCTTCAAGGAGTTGGCCCGGAAGTTCGGTCGTGAGTAATCTTGACTTTGTCCCGCCAAGGGGTAATCAATAGGCGCACATTTTCACGGGAGTGAGTTGATGAATACGATTAGTATCACCGATATGATCTTGCAGGGGTGGCCGGTTCTGTCCATCTTGCTGCTGATGTCCATTTTTTCGATCACGATTATCGTGGATCGAGTGCGGCTCATCCGGCGTTACCAGGTGAACGCCCGGTCTTTCATGGCCCGGCTGATCCGTATCCTGACGGAGCAGGGACGGGCGCAAGGCGTGGAGTTTTGTCGCAAGTATGATTTCCCCATTGCGGTGGTCTCGGCTGAAATCCTGTCCCAGGTCGGTTCGCGGGTGGCCAAGGAACGGGCCATGGAACACGCCATGCAGGCGCAGGTTCGTAAACTGGAATCGATGGTGCCGGTGCTGGGAACCGTCGCGGGTACGGCGCCGTTTGTGGGGTTGTTCGGCACGGTTGTCGGGATCATCAAGGCGTTTGCCTCCATCGCCGCCAATAGCGGCGGGGGGCCTGAAGTGGTGTCGGCGGGTATCGCCGAGGCCCTGATCACGACGGCCTGCGGCCTGGTGGTCGCCATTCCCGCGCTGATCGGCTACAACTACTGCATTCACATGTCCGAAGTGCTCATGACGGATGTCGAGTTGTCGGTGTATGAGTTGGTGGAGCTTCTGTGCAAGGATGAAAAGGATCCTGCATGAAGGCGCCGACCCGGATCCTGGGAAAACACCGTATCATGAACGAGATCAACATGATCCCGTTCATAGATGTCTCCCTGGTGTTGCTGATCATTTTCATGATTATGACCCCGTTTCTGGTGCGATCCCAACTGAAGATCAATCTTCCCAGCACCAAGAAAACCGAGCCTGACCTGACCCGCAAACAGACCCTGCAGGTTCAGGTGGATCGGGTCGGGACGGCCTATCTGAACGGAATGCCTGTCGCGCCGGATCTTCTGGAGGGAAGGTTGCGTCAGTTGCTGACGGATCCCGAACATCAGCCGGTCGTCGTGGAGGCGGACAAGGATACGCCGTTCCAGCATGTCGTGACCGTGATGGATGCCGCCAAACGGATCGGCGCCGTCAAATTGGCCGTCTGTGTCAAGAAGCAAGGATCGAAGTAGGGTTAGTTTTCACTCATTGAAAACATAGAGAATCATCTTCTTCTTCAGAATCGGCGCAAGAAAATCGCACAGTGTACCGTACCGCAGCGTGCCCGGCGCAAAAACGAGCATGACGGCAGGCGCCTCCTCCTTGGCCGCGATGGCCGTCAACAGGGCATCGGGGGTGGCCGCAGGAACCCGCTTTTCATGAAGAACCGGCGCGGAATCATCACCCTTCCATTCGGAGTCAACCCAGATCAGGACGCCTGTTGTTATTCCGGAGGTTTCCGAAAGATGAAGCTCAGCCGTTGGGGCAGGGCGATCCTCCCGTTTCCGGTGCCGCTCATTGGGGAGAAACGCCTTGAAATAGGGTTCATCCGGTGGTGGCGCCTCGATGCGAATTCCTTTTTCGTTATCCAGGGAATTGAGGAGTTTGGCCATTTTCTGGAGAGCGGCCAGCGGGATTGAACGGTCGGGTCGTACCGTGACAAATACCTCCGGAACCCCCAGTCGCTCAAGAGTGGCCAGCAATCCATTCACGGTGCGATTGGTATTGATCACACCGTTCTGAAGACCCTTCAGCGAATACAAAAGGTCGGTGTTGGTGGGCGAGTCGGTGGCAGGCGAGATGGTCAATGATAAATCCAGGTGGTGCGGTTTGGTGTCAGTGAAATAGGGCTCCAGGGTGATCTCCACTACCTGGTTTGATGGCAACAGGTATTCCGGATTGGGAGTTTGGTACGTGTAGACCTCGTTCTGGCTGACGCGCCGGGGAACATCCAGCACGGTAAAACTTTCGTTGTAGATGGAGACCATGGCGCCGGGGCTGAAGGCATCGGCGGCATAGACTTTTCCCGTGGCGGGTTCCTGTGCGGGTTTCCATTGCGAGCCGGTGAACGTGAAGCCGGTTTCGGGGAGGGTCTTGGAGGTGCGGGTGTCAATGATCAGTCGCTCCACGGGACTATCATGACGAACAGGGGGAGTTCCGGGAGCCGAGTAATGAAAGACAACTTTAACCCGATCCCCCTTGGGCCAGAACTGAAGCTGCGAGGCGTCCACGCACCGGCCCGGTGTCATTCCGATAAACTGCAGCGCCTCGTGGAGATCCATGCCCGAGGCGAAAGAGATGGCCAGGGCTTCATAATCTTTTCCGCTTCCCTGGGTCACAAGGGGGAATTCAACGGGTTCACCCGGTTTCAAACGTATCGATTCAGCGGCAATCCGGACGACCCGTCCAGTCCGGTCGGCCAGAAGACCGGGCCGAACCAAAAACTCGGGCCGATTGCCATACTCCCTCATCCGTGCGGCATCCATCTGCTTTACTCGGGCGAGGTTTTCATCCCGCACCGTCGGCGACATAGTCGAGGAGGGGGCAGGGTCGACCGCCCGGGCCGACATGACCGGGACGGTTGACAGACAGGCGATCAGAAGCCATGGATAAGAGTGCATGGCCTTCTTATAGGCGTGTTGACTGAGTTTTTCGATGTAAAAAAGCGGAGGTGAAGAGTAAAGTGCCCGTTCAACTTGGAACACGATTTCAGGGACATATGGTGCAGCAACATTGTCGGTCGTCTAAACTCAATACAGGTTCCCTTGTTCTGCTTCCCCAGCCGCGTTCGATGGTCATGCGGAGTGGCGCTCTGACTCTTTCTGGGATTAGGCAAATCGTCGTGGACGCGGCCTCCGCTGAATCGAGCCGGATCGCGCAACGACTCCGGAGTGAGGCGGGAAAACTCGTCAAGTCGGACTGGAGTGTCAGAACCGGGATAGTCGCCAAGACGTATGCCGGTTCGGTGGTTCTGGATATTAACCCCGGTTCAGTCCTGAACCCGCAGGGCTACCGGCTGTCCCTGAATGCCGATCACGTTCTGTTGACAGCTCATGATGCGCAGGGTCTTTTCTATGGGATCATGACGCTGATCCAGATCCTCCGTCAGAGTGAAGGGGCGCTGCCCTTGTTGGACATCGAAGACGATCCGGATTTTCCGGTGCGGGGAGTCATGCTGGATATCAGTCGCGACAAGGTTCCGACGATGGAAACCCTGTTTGCTTTGGTTGACCGGTTGGCGGAATGGAAGATCAATCATCTTGAACTCTACACCGAGCACACCTTTGCCTATTCCCGGCATCGGGAGGTATGGCTGAATGCCAGTCCCATGACCGCCGGAGAAATCCGGGAACTCGATGCGTATTGCCGGAGCCGGTTTGTGGACCTGGTGCCAAACCAGAATTCCTTCGGCCATATGGCGCGATGGTTGAAACTTCCCCGGTATCACGACCTGGCTGAATGCCCGGATGGGTATGAAGTCCCCTGGGGTGGTCGCCGGTCGGAGCCCAACAGTTTGAATCCCGTCGATCCCCGAAGTCTGGAACTCATGGAGGAGTTGTATGGCGAGTTGCTCCCCAACTTTTCCAGTCGGAAATTCAATGTCGGATGTGATGAGACTTGGGATTTGGGACAGGGGAAATGCAGGGAACTTTGCGAGAAGCGGGGTAAAGGCCGGGTGTACCTGGACTTCCTGCTCAAACTCTATGAACAGGTCAAGCGACAGGGGCGGACGATGCATTTCTGGGGGGATATCATCATCCACCATCCGGAACTGGTATCGGAATTGCCGCGGGATGTGGTTGTGCTGGAATGGGGATATGAGGCGAATCATCCGTTTGATGAACATGGCGCACAGTTCGCGGCATCCGGTCTTCCTTTCTATGTCTGCCCGGGAACATCCTCCTGGAACAGTCTGGCCGGGCGCACGGATAACTGTCTGGCCAACCTGCGGAACGCTGCGGAAAATGGGTTGAAACACGGGGCTGTTGGATTCCTGAACACGGACTGGGGCGATAACGGGCATGTGCAGTACCTGCCGGCCAGTTACCTTGGGTTTGCCGCCGGCGCCGCACTGGCATGGTGCCTGGACACCAACAAGGATGCCTGTTGGCAGTCTGTGCTGAATGTTCAGGTTTTTAAGGATCAGGCCGCCGTCATGGGCGGATTGGCGTATGATCTCGGTAACGCCTACCGGAAGAGCGGGCACGAAACGTCAAACGCCTCGGATCTGTTCTGGTTGTTGATCGGCAAACCGGGTTGGGATATTCCCCCAGGCATGACTGAAAAGACTCTGTTGGCGACGAAAGACTGGATTGATGCCGCCATGAGTCCCTTGTCGGAGGCAAAACTCATGGCGGACGAGGCCGGACTGGTTCTGGATGAATTCCGGAACACGGCCAGGATGCTCAAGCATGCCTGCGACCGTGGCCTCCTGATTCGGCGGGGGGAGATTGAAACACAAGAACACGGCGCGAAGTTGATCCGGGACAGGAACGCCATTCTGGAGCAACACAGGTCTCTGTGGATGGCGAGGAACCGACCGGGCGGGTTGGTGGATAGTGTGGGTTTCCTGGAACAACGACCCTGAAAACGACAATCGCTTCCGAAGCATTGCGTTCTCGACTCCGGGCGCGCTCCTGTTATGCTTTGCGGCGACGAACTTGATCAAGGGGAATCACTGATGAAGAAGAAACACGATTGTATTGTCAAAGATTTGTCGCTGGCTGATTTCGGTCGCAAGGAAATTGAAATGGCCGAGAAGGAAATGCCGGGCCTGATGTCCATGCGCGCGGAGTTCGGCAAACAAAAGCCGCTCAAGGGCGCCGCCATTACCGGTTCGCTTCATATGACGATCCAGACGGCCGTCCTGATCGAGACCCTGCAGGATTTGGGAGCCAGGGTTCGGTGGGCGAGTTGCAACATTTTCTCGACCCAGGATCATGCCGCTGCCGCCATCGCGGCCACGGGGACGCCCGTTTTTGCCGTCAAGGGCGAAACCCTGGAAGAGTATTGGGACTATACGGATCGTATCCTCGATTGGGGCGCCGGTCGCGGTCCGAACATGATTTTGGATGATGGCGGCGATGCCACCCTGTTCGTCCATCTCGGGTTTCGCGCCGAGGATAATCCTTCCCTGCTTGATCGTAAGCCCGACAGCCGTGAGGAGGCCATCCTTCTCGCCCAACTGAAGAAATCGCTCAAACGCGATCCGGGTCGATTCCACCGCATCATCAGGGAAATCCGCGGGATCAGCGAGGAGACCACCACCGGGGTGCACCGCCTTGAGCAGATGCATGCGCGTCGCGAACTCATGGTTCCCGCCTTCAATGTCAATGATTCCGTCACGAAGTCGAAGTTCGACAATCTGTACGGGTGCCGTCACTCATTGGTCGATGGGATCATGCGCGCCACGGATGTGATGCTTTCGGGAAAAATCTGCGTTGTCGCGGGCTATGGCGATGTCGGCAAGGGCTGTTGCCAGTCGCTCAAGGGACAGGGCGCCAGGGTGATCGTCACCGAAATCGACCCCATCTGCGCCCTGCAGGCCGCGATGGAAGGATATCAGGTCATGACGATGAACGAGGCGTGCGTCATCGGCGATATCTTTGTGACATCAACAGGATGTTGCGATGTCATTACCAAGGCGCACATGCTCAAGATGAAGGACATGGCGATTGTCTGTAACATCGGCCACTTTGACAGTGAAATCCAGGTGGATGCCCTGCGCGTATACACGTGGCTGGAGATCAAGCCGCAGGTTCACAAAATTACGTTCCCGAGCAAGCGCAGCATCATCATGCTGGCCGAAGGCCGCCTGGTGAACCTGGGTTGCGCGACCGGGCATCCGAGTTTTGTGATGTCGAACAGTTTCACCAACCAGGTGATGGCCCAGATCGAACTCTTCACGAATCCCGGGAAATACCCGATCGGAGTTTATGTGTTGCCCAAGAAACTGGATGAGAAGGTGGCCTTGTTGCATCTTGGGAAACTGGGTGTGAAGTTGGAGAAACTGACCGGGAAACAATCCAAGTACCTTGGAATTCCGTCGAACGGCCCGTTCAAACCGACGCATTACCGGTACTAGGGAGAGTGGGATTTTTTCTCTTTAACGAAACCGTTTCGTCAGATCTCCGTAGGCGTCGATGCGGCGATCGCGCAGGAACGGCCAGATGCGGCGAACCTCCTCGATCCGGTTGAGATTGAGATCGGCCAGGAGTATGGCGTCCTTGTCGCATCCCGCCTGAGCGAGGAACTCGCCCTGGGCGCCGACGGCAAACGTGTTACCCCAGAACGCGATGCCGTTCCCACCCGTCGGAGATGACTCAAACCCCACGCGATTGACGCTCAGGACGGGCAGTCCGTTGGCGATGGCATGGGAGCGCTGAATCGTGATCCACGCATCACGTTGGCGTTGCTTTTCGGTTTCGACGTCAGACGGATCCCAGCCAATGGCGGTCGGATAGATCAGCATCTGGGCGCCATCCAACGCCATCAGTCGCGCGGCCTCGGGATACCACTGGTCCCAACACACCAGCACCCCGAGTTTACCGAGGGAGGTTTGGATGGCGTGAAAACCAAGGTCGCCGGGCGCGAAATAGAATTTCTCGTAGTAGGCGGGATCATCCGGGATATGCATCTTGCGGTAAAGGCCGGCGATCGAGCCGTCCGTTTCAAAGACGACGGAGGTATTGTGATACAACCCCGCCGCGCGCCGTTCGAAAAACGATCCCACCAGCACGACCTGATTATCCCGGGCCGCCCCGGCAAAGACATCGGTCAGCGGACCGGGAATCGGTTCAGCCAGAGAACACAGGGCGGGATCCTCGGTCTGGCAGAAATAGAGCGAGGTGTGGAGTTCGGAGAGCGCCACCAGTCTGGCCCCCGACTGGGCGGCCTGCCGGATCGCGGTCAGACTTTTCTCGATATTCGCGGCCCGGTCGGCGCTGAAAGCCTGCTGGATAAGTGCGGTTTTGATGATCGTCATGCCAGAACTCCTTTGGGCAACTGCATGGTAACGCAATGCAGGGAACCATGCTGGAGAATGAGTTCAGAACAGTCAATACCCACGATTTTTCGTCCCGGGAAAGCCTTTCCTATCACCGTGAGCGCCTCGGCGTCGCGCCGGTCGTCATAGACAGGCGCCAGAACGGCGCTGTTCAGGATGAGAAAATTGGCATAGGAAACGGGGAGCCGGTTACCCTCTTCATCACACCGGGCGGTGGGCCAGGGTAGAGCGAGAAGCCGGTAGGGTTGATTCGCGAGGGTGCGGAATGCTTGGAGTTCATCGGCCATGGCGGACAGTTCCTTGAAATGCTCATCGGCCGTATCGTCGCAGGATTGGTAAACGATGGTGTCATGCGGGGCGAACCGGGCCAGCATGTCAACATGGCTGTCTGTATCGTCACCCGTCAGATAGCCGTGATGCAGCCAAAGGACGCGGGAGACCCCCAAAAAACGCTGGAAGGCCTGTTCGATCTCATGAACGCTCAGGTGGGCGTTGCGGTTTGGGTTTGCGTTGCAAGCGGAGGTAGTAAGAAGGGTGCCGTGCCCGTCGCTCTCAATGCTTCCGCCTTCCAGAATGAGAGGGATGGTTCGAAGATGGGTCGGCCCGAATAGTCCATGTTCCTTGAGACGTTGGGTGACGGCATTGTCGAGATGTGCCTTGAATTTACCGCCCCATCCAGTGAACTGGAAATCCAGAAGCACAGGCCGTCCGTTCTCAATGATCGTGATGGGACCGAAGTCGCGCGCCCAGGTGTCGTTGCACGATACGGGGAGAAAGGTGATTCGTTCCGGGATGGCGGTTGTGGCTTTAAGGAAATGGCGGGCCTCCTCAGGGGTATGGGTGACGAGCAGAACCCGGGTGTGATGGCTGGCCTCGGCCATGATCCGGGCAAACGTTTCCCGGGCCCGGTCCAGATAAGGTCTCCAGTCGGTAGCCTCATGCGGCCAGGCCAGCAGGACGCCGTCCTGTTCCTCCCATTCGGCAGGTAACCGGGTGGTATTCATAATGGGTCAAGATAAGCGGGTATGGAGGATACCGTCAAGCATGGGAACAAATAAAAACCGCAGCCCGAAGACTGCGGTTAAGGTGGCCAGCATATGCCTGCGGCCGGGCTCCCCAGTCGGTCAGTTGACTCGGAACTTTATAACACCTTAGGTGTTGCTCCATTTTGTCACCAACCTCAGGTCAAGTTACTATAAAGCACTAGACGTGCCACTGGACAACGGTTGTCCAGTATTAACAGGTTCTTTACAAAATGAGAGACAATGGGCCGGAAACGGCGGGTTCTGAGCGGGTTGGGATCGGCTCGGCGATCAGAGTGTCTCAATCGTGTGTCTCCCGTATTAAAAATGAGACAAAGAGAGGTTCCGCAGTTTATGAATGGACAAAAAAGACCCTTTGAGCCATGGTTCAGGCATGGGATTATATGACCGAGATTACATGCGCAAAAATGACGAGGACGAGGGATCGCCAAAATCCGGGTCAAAACGGGGTTTGGTCGCAGCCGGGGCGCTTATATTGCTGGTTGCCATCGTGGTCACCCTGATGTCGAAATAGAAAGGAAGCGTCTGGCTAACATGCGTTCTTGCGGCGACTGTTGCATACGACTGGTCGACTTCGGTGTAAGGCTTCAGGGGCAGCCGGTGCTGGAGCAGATTAATCTCCATATGCATTGCGGAGAACTGACGTCCCTAATCGGGCCGAATGGGGCCGGGAAGACCTCGCTCCTGCGATCCATGGTCGGGGAGATTGCCCACTCCGGAACGCTTCGATTCATTCACCAAGGCAATGTGGAGACCAAGACGCCTTTGCGGATTGGGTACGTGCCGCAGAAATTAGAGTTGGATCGCACCTCGCCGACGACCGTCCTTGATCTTTTTGCAGGGGCGCTCAGCCGATGGCCCCTGTGGGCCGGAACCCGGAAGGCCGTTCGCGCGGAAGCCCTTGCGAAACTTGAATTGGTTGGCGGGGAATCACTCCTTGATCGCCGGATTTCGGAGATATCGGCAGGGCAACTTCAGCGGGTTCTGCTGGCATTGGCCCTGGCGCCGGTTCCTGATTTGCTGTTGCTTGACGAACCGGTGGCGGCGCTTGACCAGGGAGGTATGGAACGGTTTTACCAGACGGTTTCCCGGATGAGGACCGAGTATGATCTTTCCATTCTTCTGGTTTCCCATGATTTGACCTCGGCGGCGCAGTTTGCGGACCGGATGATTCTCTTAAATCGCACGATCCTGTGTGACGGGCCTCCCCGGGAGGTGTTGCTGAGTCCGCTGATTCGCCAGGCATTCGGGTTTGGCTTTACCGAACAGGAAATTGCGGAACGCAGACCGGCGTTCAAGGAACTGGAGCATGAGCAGTGTGACTTTCCCATGAGGAGGGCGCCGTGAGTTTGTGGCATTCCCTGCTCATGAGTTTGCCCTTCGAATGGGCGCAGTACGACTTCATGGGGTTGGCGCTTCTTGCCGTGTTGTTGGTGTCGCCTGTATTGGCGTTGCTGGGATGCCTGGTGATCAACAACCAGATGGCGTTCTTCTCCGAGGCGATGGGGCACTCCGCCTTGACGGGCCTTGCACTGGGGGCGTTGCTGGGGTTGGCCGACCCGACGGTGACCATCGTGGGTTTTGCCGTGTTGCTGGCGTTGGCGATGTTCCTGATGCGTCGGATCAGCGCCGTTCCGACCGACACGAGCATTGCCCTGGTTATGGCCTTTGTTGTGGCGTTGGGCGTGGTTTTGCTGTCGCGCGGGGGTGGGTTTGCGAAGTATTCCCGTTATCTCATTGGTGATATACTTACCATCACGCCGGGTGAACTGGGGTGGTTGGCGGGTTTGTCAGGTGTGGTGGTCTGCGCCTGGGTCTTTTTCTTCAACGCTTTCTTCATGGTGAGCCTGAACCGTTCGCTGGCGGCCAGTCGCGGATTGCCTGCGGCCGTGCTGGAAGCGGTATTCTCCGTGTTAGTGGCCGTAGTGGTGGCCGTGAGCATCCCCTGGGTGGGATTGCTGGTGATCAATTCCATGTTGATTCTGCCCGCCGCCACCGCGCGTAATCTGGCGCGCAACACCCGGTGGTATGTGCTGGGCGCGGTTCTGGTCAGTCTTTTCTCCGGGTTCCTGGGCCTGGTCTCCTCCTACTACTGGAACACGGCCACCGGCGCCACCATTGTTCTTTGGGCCTGTGGTTTCTTTACCGTGTCACTGGTGGTAAGAAAGCGGTAATCATTTCCATTTCAGAAGACAACAGCTTTACGAAGCGTGATAAAATGGTGTGGACGCCTGCGCTTCGCTTTTGCTATCCTGAAACCAGTTGGCGAGGGGAGTCATTTGTCCCTTTGGCGCAGTAGTTGTTCCGATTGTGTGCGGAGAAACAAGAACAGAACATAAGGGAGGGTGGATGAGGACATCACAGTTTATTTGGCTCGTAATTTTGGCGGGAACCACGGTGGTTCTTGCGTTTTCCGTTGTTGTTCTATCGGCGATTAACGATAAAACTCAACAGAACTTGCAGGCCCAGCAAATGGCCATCAATAATGGCGTCCTGGGGCCTCAGGGGCAACAGATCAGTTCGGCGATCCTTCAGGATATCGCCAATGCATCGTACAATGACCGCGATCTGCGTATGTTGTTGAAACGGTATGGGTACACAGTGCAGAGCGGTGCGGCAACCAACGCGCCTTCCGCCAATACAACGACCAAGGGAAGCAATGAGGTGGGCAATGAGTAACGGCGTCAAAAATCCTGCATTCGACACTCCGGTTAACCAGGCGGAATGCCACAGCGCGTTTGTGCCCCTGCTGTTGATCCTGATCTCGTTCATCATGATTCTGGGTTGGACCCTCACCGTCAGTGTCCGTCAGGCGACGAATCTGCAGACCGCGAAGTTTCAGGTCTGGCAGGCGGCGGAACAGAGCCGGCAAGCGGAGGAGAAACTCAAGGCCCTGTTATCCGACCTGGTCGATCTGGCCAAGGAGGATCCTGCTGCCGCCGTGATTGTTAAACAATACAAGATCAAGCAGAATGCGCCGGCGCCGGAAGTAAAAAGCCAGAAGCCGGAAGCCAGAAGTCAGAAGCCGGAAGCCAGAAGCCCCAAATCAGAAGGGCAGAAACCGGCTGAGAAGGCTGTTGTAAAACCGGCCGAGAAACCAGTCGCTCCGCCGACTGAGAAGGCTGAAGACAAATAGACGGCTAATCCCGGTATGCCCGTTTATAATGTGATCGACTTCGGGGCGGCCGGGGACGGCGTGCAAAATGATGCGCGCGCCATTCAGAAGGCCGTTGACGCCTGTCATGCGGCGGGCGGCGGCACCGTGTTGGTGCCGTCGGGAAAGGTCTTTCTTTCCGGCACCGTGGTGTTGAAGAGCCACGTCAATTTCAAGGTCGAACATGGCGCGCGGCTTCTGGGTTCGCCGGATCTGGCGGATTTCCCGAATGCGGATTTGCGGTGTCTAATCGAGGCGCGTGGCGCGAATGACATAGCGCTGACCGGCGGCGGAACGATTGACGGCAACGGCAAACGCTTCATCGTTGAGGATCTGAAATACATATTTCAACCCCAACCAGAAGACTTGCGCCCGCGCCTGATTGGTTTGCTGGACTGCCACCAGGTGTCTGTCCGGGACATCACCCTGACGGATTCCGCCAACTGGTGTCTGCATCTGGTGGGGTGCGAGGATGTCACAATCCACGGCATTCGAATTCTGAACGACCTCAAGATGCCGAACTGTGATGGCATTGATCCCGACCACTGCCGCAACGTGCGCATCAGTAACTGTCACATCCGGTGCGGGGACGATTGCATTGTGTTGAAGACAACGCAGGCGCACCGCCGGTTTGGTTCCACGGAGAACATCACCGTCACCGGGTGTACCCTGATGTCCACCAGTGCGGCCATCAAGATTGGCAGCGAGAGCACGCAGGATTTCCGAAACCTGGTATTCGAGTCCTGCGTCATCCGGGGATCCTCACGCGGTCTCGCGATCCAACTGCGCGACCAGGGATGCGTCGAGAACGTCGTGTTTGCCAACATGACCGTCGAGACCCGGTTGTTTGAGGATCATTGGTGGGGCAAGGCGGAGCCGATCTACGTCACGGCGATTCCCCGGTTCCGTGGTGATCCCGAAAGTTATCCCGAGTGGAACCCCTCCGGCGCCGTTGGCCGGATCCGGCATATTCGTTTCAGCAATATCCTGTGTCGTTCTGAAAACGGCGCATTTCTTGCCGGGTGCGCGGACTCGCCCCTGGAGGATGTCGTGCTGGACAATGTGCGCCTTGAGGTGGACAAGTGGACGAAGTGGCCCGGCGGGCGCCATGACTACCGTCCGTGCGACAAAATCGGCTCGGCCTTCCGTGATCCCCGGAACGATCCGGGATTGGTCGAACACCCCACGGCCGGAGTGTTCATCGAGCACGCGCGGAATATCACGTTGCGGGGCGTCAGTATCGCGTGGGGCGAAACGTGTCCCTCCCCATTTCGGCACGCTCTTGAGGCTCATGATGTGGACGGACTTCGCCTAGCCGACTTTTGGGGCCGATCAGCGCATCCGGACCGGGACGCGGCCCGCCTTCTGAATCAGGTTCGTCTCGCAGATTTCTGATGGAATCTGACGGTATCGAAATCAATCGCATAACAAAAACATGGACGGCTATTTGGATGCACTTGTCCCTGCAACGAGTTTCGTGTAAAGTGATGGGATTGCGCTTGTTGGCGCAGACTCTTTTCCCTTTGCAAGGCCATACGTGAATACAGTGGACGTGCTTTTCTGCAATTGTTCTCAGTGCGAGGTGATTCCCGAGGATCGCAAGAAACGAATCCTTTCGGAATTGACGGCCGCAAACGTGAATCTGATTGTCGTGCCGGATCTCTGCGGCATGGCGGCAGAGCGGGATCCGTTTCTTGCGGACTTGGCGAAACGTCAGGCCCTGAAAATCGTGGCCTGTTTTCCTCGTTCCGTTCGGTGGCTCTTTCATCGCGCAGGGGCCCCGTTGCCGGAAAACGGAATCGAGTTTTTCAATATGCGTGCCGAATCTGCCGAAGCCGTTCTGTCCGCGCTGGCTTTATCGCCGTCTTCAGGGGATTCGGAGACTGTAACGAGCCCCGTGGGGCCTGCAGGTGTCCAGTGTGACCGGATGTGCGAGAACTGTGCCTCTGCCGGAGGCAAGAGCGACTGGATTTCCTGGTTCCCGGTCATTGATTATTCCCGTTGTACGAAATGCGGACAGTGTCTCGAGTTCTGTCTCTTTGGAGTCTATGAATCCGACGGGAACGGAGGGGTGTCCGTGGCGAATCCAGCGGCCTGCAAGACGAACTGCCCGGCCTGCGCCCGAATCTGCCCTCATGCCGCCATCATCTTTCCCCGGGTCGAGGATGATCCCATCAACGGGGCGGAGATCAAGGACGAGGAGAAGGTGCGCGTCAACGCCAAGATCAATGTGGAAGAGTATTTGGGTGAGAATGTGTATGCGGCGCTGGCCGTTCGGAAAATGAAACGCAAGGCCTTGTTGCTGAAGAAACGTGAGGACGGGGTTCCCGTATGAAAAGGGCAGGGTCGGACATGCATACGGCGAGCGAAACCCGGCAAGAGGATGCGGGTCTTCATTTCCCTTCGAAGTCAGTGTGTTTCGTGGTGCCGCCACCCCGCGATGACCGCCACCACCTGATGGGCCTGATACGTGATTATGTGGTTCGCCGATCCCTCGTGCCGCCGCTTAGCCGGGAGGATCTCAAAATGCATGCCGCCGCCGTTGTTTCCGAGGCCGGCGTGGACAGCGCGTACGCCGACTGGATCATGGTCGTGTTGAACAATGAATCGTGGCGCGACACCATCGCGGCCATTCCCTATGAGCGGCGCATCTTGTTGTTGCCGCGTTGCCTGCGATCGAAGGACAAGTGTCCGGCGAAGATGGACGAGGTTGGACTCGTTTGCGAGGAGTGCGGGAACTGCCCCATTGGTACACTTCAGAACACAGCCGAAAATCTGGGATATGTCGTGCTGGTCGCGGAAGGAACCACGGTCGTCACAAAATTGATCCAGGCGGGCAAGGTCGATGCCGTCATTGGAGTCAGTTGCATGTCGGTTCTCGACCGGGCGTTTCCGCACATGACCGAGGGCGCGGTTCCGGGTATGGCCATTCCGCTGGACAAGGATGGATGCGAGAATACGAGCGTCGATGTGGACTGGGTCATGGACGCCATTCATCTGGTCTCCGACAAACGCTGGGAGGGGCGTCTGGATGTCGATGCGATTCGGACGACGGTGCGTTCCTGGTTTACGGCCGATTCGCTCGGGAGTGGTCTCGGGACGAATGGTTCCGAGACGGAGCGTCTGGCCCAGGCCTGGCTGGCCCGCGGCGGAAAGCGGTGGCGTCCGATTCTCTCCGGTTGCGTGTACCGCGCCCTGGATGGTGTGGACGGCTCGTGGTCTGACGCATTGAAATCCGTGGCGCTCAGTGTGGAGTGCTTCCACAAGGCGTCACTGATTCATGACGATATCGAGGATGGCGATGTCACTCGCGATGATGCGCCGACCCTGCATGTTGAGAAGGGAATTCCCATTGCCATCAATGTGGGCGATTTCCTGCTCGGGGAGGGATACCGGTTAATCGCAGGGGCGGCCGTCACTCCCGAACTGCGCGTCCGGATGCTGGAAGTTGCCTCCGAGGGACACCGCGCCCTCTGTCTGGGGCAGGGTGGGGAACTTTGCTGGATGCGTAATCCGGCGCCGCTGACCTCAAGGCAGGTTCTGGAGATCTTCCGACTCAAGACGGCCCCGGCCTTCGAAGTGGCCCTGTGTCTGGGCGCCCTGGCGCAGGGCGCGGGCGACGATATCTGTGAGGTTCTGTCACGTTACAGTCAGGCGCTGGGGATTGCCTATCAGATCCGGGACGATCTGCTGGACTACGCGGCGGAAACACCCGGAAACGACGTGCGGGCCCTGCGCCCCTCGTTGCTTATGGCCCTGGCCTATGAACTGGCGGAGGGTGAGGCGAAGGTGAAACTGGCGCAGGCATGGCGGAACGAGGGGGAGTCCGGCGGGCGTGAGGCATTGGTTCGGAGCGCGGTCACGGCCGTGCATGCCGAAGAGAAGGCGCGCGACTTGCTGGAACACTACCGCAGCGAGGCCATCCGATCTCTGAGCAGTCTGCGCAACATCCGGCTCAAGAGTGTACTGCAGCAGATCATCGGTCGGATTCTCAAGGACTGAAGTGACAGATCCGGTATGATGAAGACATGCAGTCAGGTTCTGGCGGATGCCGCGCAACGCGCGGTGTTGTCCTTGGCCGACGAGAGCCGCGCCGGAATTGTGGGGTTTATCCTGAAGCAGCAACAGGCGGATGGGGGATTCCGGGGACGTTCCAGCGCGAGTGATCTGTACTACACTTACTTTGCGGTGCAGGCCCTGACTGCCCTTGGTGAACCTCTTCCCGTTGTGGCACTGTCCAAGTTTCTGGAAAAACAGCGGAGAGGCACTATCGCCGACCTTGTGAACCTGGCGTGTCTGGCGTGTGTGTCCGCCCGGATTAATCCAGGGCGGAGGGATGACGATACGCTGTTGCGCATCAATCGCTTCCGGTGTGCGGATGGGGGTTTTCGGGAGAAGGTGGATACAGGCCCGTCGTCGGCCTATGCCTGTTTTTTGGCCGTGCAGGCCCATGAGGCGCAGGGGGTTGAGATGACGGCCCCCGGTGCGCTGATGGTCGCATTGAAGGCGATGGCACCGTCAGTGACCCCGGCCCTAGCGGCCAAGGTTATGCTGCTGGCCTGTCTCGGGGAGGTTCCAGACTCGTCTGATGCCGAGTCGATTATGAAACGGGCCTCCCGAAAAGGAGGGTTCCGGGCTGCGGCGCTGGCCCCGATTCCGGATCTTCTGTCCACCGCTACAGCGCTTTGCGCGCTCAGTGTGATGCGCCGACCGTTGGAGACGGTCAGGGGTTCATGTACGGAGTTTGTGGACAGTCTCTGGAATGACAATGGCGGGTTTAGCGGGCATTGGGCGGATCGAACTGCGGACTGCGAATATACCTACTATGCCCTGTTGTCGCTGGGGCTTCTGGCACAGTGAAGTCCAGGATGACTCAATTCTCAAGTAACCTCGCGACCCAATTCATGCGTTTTCTCTATTCATTATTGGGATTTTCTGGAAGTATTAAAGCGGGTTCAGCAATTGCAGAAAGGATCAATCACAATGAATAAATCAATAGTCGTGGTTATTGCGGCGGGGATATGGGCGGGACAGGCTTTGGCGGGATACCAACTCACCATCAAAACGGTATCCGAGGGGGATGGCAAGGGGCGGCATGCCCAGGCGCAAGGAGGCAATAATACGATGGTCATGGCCACCGATGCCGACAAAGGCCGGGTTGAATTTACCGAGGGCCACGGTCCCATACCCGGGTCGGGAGGGTATCTGGTTACCAAGGACGCCGGGAAAACCTTCTATATGGTTTCGCCCAAGGACAAGACGTACACGAAATGGGATATGGAGGCCATGATGGGAATGGCGGGCGC
>JBAWZH010000032.1:0-19313 GCA_037143135.1 bacterium | reverse complement strand
CGCCAACCTGGCATTGATCGTCATGATGACCGAGTCAGCCCGCTGGTTCGCCGCCATCCCCTACGGCTGCGTCACCGCCCCGCCCGTTCCGCTGTGGGGGATTCTGGTGTTTTACGCTGGCCTGCTTGTCACCCGGTTCATGATCTGGGTATATTCAAAGGAGATAATAAAACTGAAAATTGAAGGCGAAGAATAAACTGTCACAAATCCAGTGAATTCAAAAGACCCTCAACGGTCGCGGTGGGTTCCAGTAACCATCCGCTTGAGCATCCCGTTGAAACGCACATATGACTTTCTCAGAGTCCTTGAAGTCTATCACGCTACCCGCTACTGTGCGCGCCATGCTTGAGTTCACACCCTCACAATGGCTCCTGATGGCGGCAGGCGCCCTTATCATCGGCTTGTCGAAAAGCGGCCTTCCCGGACTTGGCATCCTGGCTGTTCCCCTGTTCGCCTCGGTCATCCCGGCCAAAGACTCCACGGGCTTCATCCTCCCCATGCTGGTTGCGGGGGACATCATTGGCGTTGTCATGTTCAGGCAACATGCCCAGTGGAAATTTCTCTGGAAACTGTTTCCCTGGACTGTCGCCGGCGTCATTGTGGGCTGGCAGGCTCTGGGCTGGCTCGCTAACGCCCAGATCCGCCCGCTCATCGGCGGCATCGTCCTGGTCATGCTGGGGCTGAACGTCTGGCGGCAACGGCATCCCGACCTGAAAGACATCATTCCCACAGGCTGGTGGTTTGCCGCCATCATCGGCCTGCTTGCCGGCTTTACAACGATGGTGGCTAACGCCGCCGGGCCCATCATGATCATTTATCTGCTGGCCATGCGACTGCCGCCTGCCGCCTTCATCGGAACCAGCGCCTGGTTCTTTCTCCTCGTGAACTCCTTCAAGATCCCCTTCAGCGCGCAACTGGGACTGGTTACCCTGGCCTCCCTCAAGTTTAACGCCATGCTCTTTCCCGTCATTGCGCTGGGCGCCTTCATTGGCATCCGCTTCGCCCGGCGCATCCCGCGCCACATCTTCGAAAGACTCGTCCAGATTCTCGCCGCCGCCGGTGCCGTGAAGTTGTTTTTCTGAATCACAAGATGACCCTGCGGATGAGCATCACGCGACTCATGGCCTTGTCCGAATTTCTAACGCAGGTTCAGATATCGGAGAGGACGGCGACTCCGAACGCAGGCAAGGCCAGTGTCTGTTTCCTGCTGTTGTCCAGCAGGTTTCGCAAGGGCCCGGGCAGCCGAATCTTCACCGTGTTGTCCTGGTAGTTGCACAGAATATGGATGTTTCCCCTGGGCCCCTGACGGGTACTGACTTCAATGCCCTGCGGCAACGGATACCAGGGAAGATCAATGCCGGCGTGTTGAGAAACCACTTGGGCAATGCGGGTCCACAGGGTTTCGTTCGGCCAACATCCAAGGTAACTGATGGCGCCCCGGCCATAGTGTCTTTGTACCCAGGCGGCACGGCCTGAAAGCCAGGGATGGCGCTCATCATAGCGGGCCAAAATCTGACAGTCGTCTGTCTCGGGTTCCAACCATTCCGCCCAAATGTTGACTTCTCCATTCCCAGCCATTTTGCTGGAAAATCCCAAAGGCGCATGGAGAGCGTAATACTCATCAACACGGGCGCCCAAGGCTTGGGCCAGGCGTCCGCCGGGTTGTCCATCCACCCTGCGAGCCCCCTCCTCATCCGCCCAACCGCTACGCGGACCAACAAGAAGATGACCACCAGTCTGTACCCAAGCCAATAGAGATTCTTCCAATGCCGTATCGACCAGATGCAGATACGGTGCGACAAGAAGGCGATAATCAGACAGGTTTTGTGCGGAGCCAATGACTTCGACATCCAAGCCAAGTCGGCGAAAGGCTCCGTACTGGTCATGTGCATTTTTCCAGGCGTCGAAATCCGGGTGGAATCGTTGCCGATCAAGGTGCAGGCGATCCCGGGTACGCCAGAGCATGGCCACGCCGGGTTTGACGGCTGTGCCGGCCAGATGGGAATCCAAGGCCTTCAGTTCCTGAACGGCCCCGGAGATTTCAGATAAAATGGGACGCGGACGACCATCAGAATTGACCAAGGAACCATGGTATTGTTCGGCGCCGGTTCGGGATGCCCGCCATTGCCAGAACGAAACCATATCCGCGCCATGGCCGATCTGGTGATACATCATCCGTCGAACCTCGCCGGGGGGTAAGGCCGCATTGGGTGGACCCCATCCTGTCGTATTGGGTTGAGTTTCCAGAACCCAAAACGGTGCACGTTTGGCTCCTCGCGTGATGGCGAGGTAAAAACCCATGCGATCCGGATTATGACATGTCAGCGGCGAAATATAGGGGTCGACACCCATGATGTCCAAGGCTCGCCCCGCATGTTCAGCGTCCTGGCGGGCGTAATCATAAGAAAAATTGTGGCTTATGGGTTGAGGCCGACGGCGATGGTGACGAATGGCCTCGGCCTGCACGCGCAGGTAGTTCTCCCAGACCTCATCCTGCCAATCAAAAATCGCCAGATTCAGATGCACCACATGCGTATCGACCCTCAGGGGAATATCCGCCCAAGATTGGAAACGACCACTCCAGATTGCCGTTCCCCATTTTTGGTTCAGGTTGTCCAGTGTGCCATACCGATGCTGCAACCAATTCTGGAAACGCCCGGCCGCCGCCGGGCTCCATGACGATTCCCCGATTTCGTTGTCAAGTTGCCAACCGATCACCGAAGGATGCTCACCAAAACGCCGGGCTAGAACTTCGGCAATGCGGGCAACTTCGATCAGATACTGCGGATCAGACGGGTCAAAATGCTGACGATCAATGCCCGACATCTGCTTCGTTCCATTCGCCCGTTGCCCCATGATCTGGGGATACTTGTGCGCGAGCCAAGCCGGGACACAGGGCGTTGGCGTACAGAGAATCGTTGAAATCCCGTACTGCGCCGCTTTCTCAATCGCTCGCTGAACCCAGTCAAGGGCATACTGCCCATCCGCGGGCTCCATGTCCGACCACGCAAACTCACCCATGCGTACGGTGTTGAGACCCACTTCCCGCATCTGAACCAGATCCTGATCCCAAGTGGACTCAGGACGCTGTTCGGGATACCAGGCAGAACCAAACAGCAAGGATCGCTTTTCCGGGGATGCGGGCACACGCTCGTTGAGACTGACCTGATTCGGCGCTTTCATGTGGGACAGTGTCCAAAAACGGGACGGCGGTGTCAAACACAACGGCCAACGTGCTCTAAATCGTTTGAGATCACCATGGCCTGCAGCGGCCCGCGCACCCCCTGGCGTGAAACCATCGCACCACTGACGGGTTCTGGCAACCGTTCCGTCATTGAACCTGATCTCCAGGCGCTCTTCCATCCACGACGGCGGAAACCGAACCGTGCATTCAGCGCCGATGAGTTCCTCCAGGCCGCCGAATTCATGATCAGTAAATACCGTAAATTCATCCGTCCGATACCCGCACAACGGACCCAGAATGAGAAGACCGCCCGATTCGACAAAATCATGAAGACGGCGCCGGACATTCTCTGGCAGGCTAACAGGATTCCCAGCGACACCCAGGGCCGTGGCAAACGATGCATTGGGTCTAGTTCCCTTTCACCAGTACAGACACCACCGTGCCGGAGACGCTCCCCCGACACGATTGAATACCGAACTCAGGAACGGGGGGTATTTATTGATTGCCCCTGCGATAATAGCAACTTAATTTCAAGACAAACGGTATCGACGCAGGGCAAGGTTCTGGCTTTGTTCGTGAGGTTCAGATCTGCCTGACAACCTGTTCGACAATGAGGCGGGCGGCATTCGGTCGTGCCAGGCGAAGGGCGGCCTCGCTCAGGGTGAGATACCGTTCCCGGTTTTCCAGAATCGGCCAGACTCTAAAAGGGGCATCCCAGGGATCCACCAGCCGGATCGCCGCGCCGTTTTCCATGAGATATTCGCCGTTTCTCTGCTCCTGTCCCGGAATGGGATCCATGATCACGAGAGGTCGTCCCATCGCCAGAACCTCCGCCGAGGTCAGTCCGCCCGGCTTACTGATGATCACATCGGCCGCGCCCATCAACTCGTGAATGTTGGATGCGAAACCCTGCACCATCACCGGCATCGTCAATTGCCTGGCCTTTTGAGTCGCCTGCTCCCTCAGGGTTTCATTGTTCCCGGCCACCACCACCAACTGTGCATGGAGAGGTTCCTTCGCAAATCCGCCTAATACATCGACGATTGACCCGACGCCGAATCCACCGCACAGGACGAGAATGACCGGCAGGTCGGGAATGAGTCCCAGGCGGATGCGCAAACCGATCACATCGAACGGAGGTACAAACTCGGGGGCAATGGGGATTCCCGTCACCCACACCTTCCTCGGCGGCTGCCCCCGGCGGATCAATTGCCGACGCGCCTCCTCGGAGGCGGTAAAATACCCATCCACGTTGGGACAGGACCACAGCGAATGGGAGGCGAAATCCGTCACCACCCCGAACAGCGGAGCCGGGGATGCAGTCTTGATGCGTCGTTGTCCCAGTATTTCCAGAGGAAGAAAATGGGTGCAGATGACCGCAGAGGCCTGAACCTCCCGATAGAATCGCTCAAAGGCCGTCGTATTCAATCTGTTAAACGTGGTTCGAATCCGGCGGTGCCAGGGGTTCTGGCTCTTTCGATCCGTGAGCGAATAGAGATACCCCCAGAGTTCCGGGGTGGTGCGTACCATGTTCAGGTATCCCGCCGCATAGGTGGTACGGAACAACCGCGGTGTGAATTCCAAAATATCATGCACGACCGGGTTCAGTCCCGCCGCGACACAGGCGGAAGCAAGAGCCTCCGCCGCCCGTTTGTGCCCGGAACCGGCAGAAGCATGAAGAATCAGGATCGTCCTGCGACACCCATCAGGCACACCGAACCTGGCTTTCTTCCCCGTTCGAGTCGTGATGGTAATGGAGATACCCTTCCGCCTGTTTCCCCATATAGAGTTCCAGAAGCCGGGGATCGGTGCGGGGCAAATCCACCACGAGGAGCGCATCGAGCGCCATATTGAACTTGGGATCCACGTTGCAGGCCAGAACCCGCCCTCCCAGTTTCATGTATTGCCGCATCAGCACGGGGATCCCTTTTCCGTCCGTCTCCAGTTCACTCACAATCTCAGACAGAGTATCCAAATCCGGAATCCGGCAGGCAACCCCTCTTGCATCGCCGACAGGCCCCCCTTTCATCTTTAACGGATTCCGGGGATGCACGGCTTTCCGCAACTGCCCATCGAGTTTATTCTGCTCAAAAAAATGGGTCACCAGTTGCCGGGAGATCTCCTGATAACTGTTACTCATGCTGACGGTTCCGAACAAATTGCGGTATTTCGGATTTCTGACGACATAGGCGCCGATTCCCTTCCACAGTAAAAGAAGGGGCAGGTGTTTTCGCTGGTATTCCCGGCGAACAAAGGAACGCCCGATTTCAATCGAGGGACCCAGGCTTTCAATATGATCCCACTCATATTTGAAAAGTGTACTGGTGTAGAGGCCGCCCAACCCGAGTTGGGGAAGTATGGCATCGGTCAAACCGAGCCGATAGGCTCCGACGACTTCGGATTTTTTTTCGTTCCAGATAAACAGATGCTGGTAGAACCGGTCAAACACATCCATATCCAGGGCGCTCCCGGTGCCCTCCCCGACAGCCCTGAAGGTCACCTCGCGCAACCGCGCGATTTCGCGGAGCACGTTGGGTATCTGAGTGGCGCCGGCGATATACACCCCGTAGTCGCCCGTCTCGACCAATTTCTGATCCGACCGCAACCAGGCGACTTCACGGGTCAATCCTTCAACGGCCCCCATGGCGGCCACCGGAACGGCGCGTGTTTTCCACGCCCCTGCCAGCCATCGTTTTGGAGGCGCCGCACGGGCCGCCCCGAGCAATTCAACGCGAAGTTTCATGTAACGGGTGAGTTCGCCGTCGTCCCCAATGGCATTCAGTTTGTCAGCGGGAAGGGCGACCCCAATGCTCACATGAAGCGGGCGGCCGGTCTTGTTGACCACCTCCCGGGCCAGCATCGCGGTCCGCAACCGGGGATGGATAAGCCCCGCCATGTGAAAGAGCGGACCATTCGCCCCGTCGAAATGGACGGGAAGCACCGTCGCCCCGCTGTGCCGTACCAACCGGGCCACGGTCTCGTGCCAGTCGGATTCAATGATCCGTCTCCGGGCCAGATCCAAATGCGCCACTTCACCTGCGGGAAACATGCCCAGTGCGCCGCCTTTCTTGAGCCAACGCAAACTTTGCCGCACCGGCGCCATGTTTTTCGCCGCCGCCCCGGATCCGCCAAAGGGATCCACCAGGATCATGTGCTTATGAAGTTCCGGAATCGCCGACAACATGTAGTTGGCCATCACCTTGACATCCGCTCTCACGGACGTCAGCAGGCTCAACAGGACGAGTCCTTCAATCCCGCCAAAGGGATGATTGGCAACGATCAGCAACGGGCCTTCCCGGGGAATGGAGTCAAGAGTGCCCCGGACCAGATCGTAACTCACATCCAGGCGGGCCAGGGCGCGATCCACAAAGGAGCGGGAATCATCCTCCAGCCGGACTTCGTCATACAGGCCGGACAACCTGTCCAATTGGAAAAGGCCTCCCAGAAAACGGTTTGCGATTTGCGCCATTCCCCTGCCCGGCTGAGGCCAGGAGGCGCCCGGAATGATCTGACAGTCAAGGGCATGAGTTGTTTGCATAATGGCGTTATCGTAGATCGTCTCTGTAAAAAATCGATGAGGGGACGGTTAGAAAATGATGACCGTCCTTATTTCAGGAAGTGGCGCAGCCCCATTCCCTGGGACACCGCAACCGGGGGGAGACGGTGGGCCGGGATGAACTTTAACACCCATCCCAACCAGGCCAGCAGCCTGAGTAGCACCAGTCGATCCGTCAAACGATAGGCCCGTCGGCGCCGGATGAACAGGGTTAACATCAATCGGATCAGACCGGTTCCCATTCGGGTTTTTTTGAACCGGATGATAAACACCGAGTGGTTTTCCTTATGCGAAAGATGGATCTGATGGATGAGCGAGCGAAGACGGGATTTGACGGCGGGATCATCCGCCCTGAAGAAGTATTCGCGCGCCACCGCCATCACTTCATAAACGGCATATTGGGTTTTCAGCCCTTCCAACGGGAGTCCCATGTCCGCCGCCAGCGCCATCATTCGCCGGAGTTTGCCCAGCGCCTCGTATCCCTGCGCAATTTTCCCCTCCGGATCCCTCACGAAATGCCGCAGGAACAGGCGCATGGTGTCGGTGATAAAGACAGTGTCCCACAGGACATGCAGGAGGGGAGGCAACCGCAATCGCCTGAAGTAAACCGCACAGCGGGCGTAATCATCCACATACAGCAACTCCATGACCACGTCCGACGAAAGGCGGAGCAATTCCAGAAGGGCGTCCGCCTTGACGCCGGGCAGGTGGCTGGCGCAATACTGCCGGACAACCGAGTCCGCCGACTGGTGCGTCTTGAACATCCCGATGGTCACCGCCACATTGATCTCATTCCATAGGGATGAGTCCTTGACAAAGGTGATGTGCCTCGATGTGGTCCATCCCCCTGTCTGGCACCAGATCCAGGCGCCCGCCATGTTGCTGCAGGAGGCCAACTCTTGTTCGTAACGCTCATAATCCCACCCGATGAAGGACGGATAGTTCCCGCCCCCCTCGTATTCCCGGCGGGCCTGGAGTTCGATCATCTTGCGGTGCCGGGTATCGTCGCGGAAATGGGAATTGAGCGGGACATACCGGAAGAAATCCGTCTCCCCGTATTTCATGGAGAGGATGAGCCGGGGGTGGTCAAGTCCCTGAAAAACAGCCTCGAAGGTTTTCCTGTTCCACATCAAATCACCGATGCGGTAGGCGCCCAGACTCCAGGTTCGCATGATGAGCGTGCGATCCCGGGTTGCACAGGCCGAGAGAAGTCCCTCCACATAGCGCCGGGCCTGCCGGGGTGTGCGTAGGATCGGGCGACTCAGGAAGTCACCCCGGACATCCACGCCGTCGCACTCTCCGAAGCGGGTAATGAGTCCCTGAACCGCCGGGAAGTCCCGGAACAGGGAGTCCGTGGCATCCGTTAGGAAGCGGATGATTTTCCCGTCATCCAACCCCAGGGTCTCGTCCAGTTCACGATTAAAAAAAGAGATGTCCGTGGTCAGGTAAACCTGGAGTCCCGCCGCCTGCGCGATATCAAAGAGACGGCCGAATTCCTCGCGGTACGAGGCGATCCGTTCGCGAAGCGGCCTGGGATAGGACGGATGGTTTGTCAGGTGCGCCAGGTCGTCCAGCGAGACCGCGTTGAACCCGAGCGAGGCGGCCGTGCCGGCGAATCGGGAGAAGGCCTGTCGGATTTCCTTGAACACATCCTGCCGGACACGACCCTCTTGCTCCAGGAATGAAAAGGGAATTTTCGACCAATTTACCGTCCGCTTGGGATGCCCGAGAAAGAAGGGCCCGATCCCGTCAATCATGAACAAGTCCATGTCAGTTAAACTGGTCAAGAGCCCGATCCCAACTCATTTCCTGAGCCGTTTTCAGGGCGTTTCGGCCCATCTCAACGCGACGTTTTTCATCCCCGATCAATTCCCTGATGCCGGCGCACAGGGGCGTCGGCGTGCGCACATCCACCGCCAGTCCGGAGCCGTTCCGCGCGACGATCTCGGCCGGTCCCCCCTGGGTTGAGACGAGGGCCGGCAATCCCGACGCATGCGCTTCCAAAACCACATTGCCGAAGGTGTCGCTCGCGCTCGGAAATACGAATAAATCCGCGCTGGCATAGGCGGTGGCCAGATCGTTCCCCTGCAGAAACCCGGTCCAGCAGATGTTACTGTCCCCGGACTGTTTCCGGAATGCAGCGAGTTCCGGGCCGTCTCCCACCACAACCAGATCCAGGTTGGGCAGGGTCGTCCGCGCATTCTTGAAGGCCTCAATCAATGTCTGGATATTCTTTTCACGGGAGACGCGCCCCACATAAAGCAGTTTGAGGTTTCCGTTCAAGCCATAGCGCTTCCAGAATTTCACATCCCGCTTGCCGGGATTGAAGCGGACGAGATCGACTCCTCTCGGCAGCACTTTCAGCCGGGATTTGTCGAATCCGTTTTCAATCAGGAGTTTCCTGTAATATTCGCTGGGAACGTGAATCCGTTCCATCTGCCCGTAAAACCATTGCATGTACCGCCAGGCCAGTTGTTCAAGCACCTCGTCCTGGGTAAGACACTTAACGTACTTCGGGAAGTCCGTGTGGTAGATTCCCACAGGCCGCAATCCCAGCAACCGCGTCGCCGCCAGGGCCGTCAACCCCATCGGACCGGGTGTCGAAATAATCACCTCATGGTAGTTACCCCGTTCCAACGCTTCGATAATATCGAGGAAAGGGGGAAAGACCATTTTTTGGGACTCATACTCCGGCAGGGCAAAGGTTCCCAAGGGCGGGAAATTGATGGTCTCGGTTCCCGTGTCGGGCGGGGATTCCATGGACGTCATCACCGTCATCGGCCAGCCGCGATCCCGGGCCTTGGCCGAGAGCATGCGGATGGTGTTGGAGACTCCGTTCACATCGCTGAAGGTATCGGTAACCCAGGCGCGACGATTGCTGCGCTCGGGGGTGAACAGACATCCCCCAAGACGGGTTGCGGCCGCCTGGAGAAACCGTTCATCCTTGTGCTGAACTCCAAACGCCGTCAAATACGGGGCGATACCCAGCATCACGGTGCCCATCGAGGCCAGTGTCTGAAAACCGTCCACCACACGCCCTCCCTCCACATGCCGAAGGAATTGCTGAAGAAAGGCATACCCGAGTTCTTGACTGATCCGACTGGCCGTGGCGAAACTTTCCACATCGGGGCCAATCCGCCGGCTCGCCCGGTCATCCGGACGCGAGGCTTTCCCGCGCAATTTGGAAAACGACTCCACCAGCAAACGCTCCCCCACACTCAGTTTGCGGACGCGGTATTTCTTCACCACCCGTTCAGCCCAGGCCCGAACCGGTCCGGACGTAGTCTCGGGTTCCTCATACCCGCTCAGAAGACGCTTGAATAATTCACCCAGCACCGAGGCGCCAGCCGCCTGATTCATGATGCGGCTTCGATAATACTGGTAGGCAATATTGTAGAGACTGTGGGCCAGCCGCAGACTGGTTCCAGAGACCCCCCCGGGCTCATGACGCCCCGCCCGGATGTGCCCCAGGAATTCCTGAACCGTGTCGGCGGGCGGGGTGACCGTGAAGGCGCTGGCCGCGTACAGACCGCTGTGATCATCGCTGCCTCCCGTAAACCGCTTCACCCACGGCTCCTTGCCATGGGGCTGGAGTCCGTGCCGGTCGGACATCTCCCAGATGCTATCCTGGGTCAGCCGGGAAAACAGCGCCACGGTCAAATCCCCCGCCCTGGGGTGGCGGGATCCGTTGATGGCCTCGAAACGCTCGAACAACAGGAGCAGTTTTTCGACATGATCAACCGTCAGCTCATCATTGACCCTGAAAAGGGGGTGCGCAATGACATGCAGGATCGACTCGTCGGCCAGGTATTTTCTCAGGTCGTAAATATTCTGCCGGATCGTTTGCATCTCCGCAAACTGCCTCTCGGAGATGTCCTGAACCAGACAATGGATCTTGCAGCCATCTTCGGGGAAATAGGTGGTCAGTTCGGCTGAGACAAAGGCGCCCGGCAGATGGGCAATTTCAAGCGCCCCATCGATGCAGTTGTGATCCGAGATGGTAACGAAATCCATCCCCTTCTCCCGGCAGACACGATACACGTCCGCCGGTTCGGTAAAACACTCCGGCGCTCCAATCCGGCGCAGGAACCACTCCGTCGGCCGGTTGGAATGTTTGCTATGCACATGAAGATCCGCCTTCATGGCCTTGAGATCTAAGGATCCTGCTTGCATCTGGCAGAATCATCACCGAACTCTGTTAGTTTGATGTGAGCCCTTGATGAGAATTTCACATCCCGAAACAATCCCCATTCTGAAATGCATCCGCCATCATCTTGACCTCGATAGTCAGCGGAACGACAGATAGCGCGGTTGTGCTGTCCTGAGATCATAAGGCCATTACTGATTTCTGGCTTCTCTGACACGTTGAAGGAATACCTGTTCTATCGGGTTAGATCACACCTTCTTGTGCTTCCAGCGTCCGGTCAGGAACCAGCCGCCGACCATCACGCCGTTGGCGACCATGGTGATGGCTATCGACCACCAGATGCCATGGGTGGCGGGGACAACATGACGGGCCATGATGATGGCCAGCGGAACCTGAAGCCCCCACAGCCCAATGATGGTCGTGACCATCGGGGCTACCGTGTCTCCGGCGCCTTGAAGGGCCCGTCCCAAAATGATGGAGAGTGAGACAAAGACGTGGGGGAACGAGGCGATCCAGAGATAGTCGCGCCCGATACGCACCACCTCGGGATTGGCATCAAACACCCGGATGAGCGGCGCGGCAAACACCGTTAGCACAATGGCGCTGACCAGCAGGATCACGGCCCCCAGCCCCGTTGCCAGCCACGCCACCCGCTGGGCCCGATCCGGCCTTTCGGCGCCGAGGTTCTGTCCCACAATCGCCCCGGCGGCGTTGCCCAGCACAAAGGCCGGCATCATCGCCATCATGTGAAACCGCACGCCAATCCCATAGGCCGCCACCGCCGCCGTGCCGCACCCGGCCACAATCCGCATCAACACCACACTCATCAGACTGCGCGAGAGCATCTGGCCGGAACTGGGAATACCAATCTTCATCAATCGCCAGGCCGGTTCCAACCTGAACTTCCAAGCCGCCAGCGTGACCCGCACCCCGCTTTTACCCTTGGCCAGCGCATTTAAGACAATCACCACACCCACCATCTGCGCCAGCACCATCGCCAGGGCCGCCCCCTCAACACCCATGCGGGGCATCCCCAGCAACCCAAAGATGAAAACGGGATCGAGAATCAAATTGAGCACCGTGGTCAGAACCATGGCGTACATCGGGATGACCGTGTTTCCCGACGCCTGAAGAATACTGTTCCCGATAAACATCAGAAACACCGTGAAGCAACCGAGGAAGGAAATGCCCAGGTACTGCGTCCCCAGCCGCGCAACCTCTCCGGTTGCCCCCTGCAGGCGGCAGATGTCGCCCGCCCAATACCAGCCGGCAATCCCGGCCACGATGCCGCACATCAACGACACCACCAGCGACTGCCCGCCCGCCTCGGCCGCCTCGGCTGGAAGCCCGGCTCCCATGCTGCGCGACACCACGGCCACGGTTCCCGTCGCCAGCCCCATGACCACCGGGAACAGCATCATCAAAACCGTTCCGCTCATGGCTAGCGCCGCGACCGAATCGGAGCCCAGTCGGCCCACCCAGAAAAGACCGATCACGCTCTGGAGGTTCTGCAGGGTGGTGCTGATGAACATCGGGCCCGCCAGACTCATCAGTCCTTTCCAGATCGAGCCGGTTGTCAGCCGTTGCACATTCGAGGAGGGCGCGCTCATACCGGATCCGCCGGTGCCGCCGAGCCCGAAACGTGTTTCGACTTCCATTCCATCTGCCGGGCCACGCCCATGAGGATGTTGACGTCGTCTGTTGTGAGGGGAGTCCTGGAAAAAATACGGCGTATTCCCAGCATCATGTGATCCGCCTGCTGGTCATTCATGAATCCGATTTCCAGAAGCATCTCCCGCCACATCTTGAACATATGCTCGCGGGTCTTTGTGGGGCATTCGGGTGATTTTTCAAGCGTCGGCTCAAATGTCCCTGAGGCGACAAACAGTTCGTAACAGCACACCATGACCGCCTGCGCCAGGTTGAGGGAGGGGTACTCCAGTGACGAGGGAATCTGGATGAGGTTCGTACAGACGGCCAGTTCCTCGTTGGTCAGCCCGCTGTTCTCGCGGCCGAAAACCAGAGCCACCGTGTTGGCGGAGGCAGACTCCAGAACCGCAGGAGCCCACTCCCGGGGTGTTTTGACATGCTGGCGGTACAAGCCGGGGCGAACGGTGGTTCCCATGACCAATCCGCAATCCCCCACCGCCTCATCCAAGGTGGCCACCACGCGTCGATTTTCCAGAATGGCATCCGCCGCGACGGCCATCATCCGCGCCTCGGCATAATTCAGGGTTTCAGCGGGCGACACCAGGGTCAACTCCGACAACCCCATGTTTGCCATGGCCCGGCAAACGGATCCCACGTTCCCGCCGTAGAGCGGACCCACGAGGACAATCCTGACGTTTCGCAAAGTCATCGCCGAAAGCCGGCCCGCGTCACAGAATCGTCTTCTTGGTCAGTTTGATCAGAACCTTCCAGAGTTTCTCCGGGCTATCCTCCGCCATCAGCGTCTTGCGCGCCTCGGCGTCGGAAAAGGTCTCCGCCAACCCCGCGAGCAGTTTTAAATAAAACGCACTGGCCGCCGTCGGGATAACCATGAAGAAAATGATTTTAGTCAGACCCTTGTCGTGTCCGTCGAACTTGATGCCCTTGGGACTGATCCCCAGCCCGAGGGTCAATCCGCCCCCCTCGACACCGCGAACATGCGGAAACGCAAGTCCATGATCCAGCGCCGTACTGACAATCGCCTCGCGCTTCAGGGCCGCCTCGACCAGTTTTCCGGCGTCATCCACAAAACACGCCTCCTGCATCTTCGCGGCCAGTTCCCGGATCGCCTCCTCGCGTGTTGTGGACGCCAACCGCGGAATCATCAGCGAGGATGCCGAGAACCGGGCGATCCCCACCTTGCGGGGTTCCGACCGACGGGGGGCTTTTCCGACATTGCGGGGCAACCCATCCTCAAAATAAAGCAGTCGCGTGCAGATGGGGCAAACTTGAAGTTGGTCTGAAACCTTGACCTGCTGAACATGACTGGTCGGCAGGCGCATTCCACACCCGGTGCAAATCCCGTTCGTCATCGGCACGATGATGATGGAGTCCCGCTTTTGCATCCGCACCATCAAGGCCTGAACATCCGACGGAAGTTGGGAGGTCAGATCCGCCACAGAGGCGTCCAGCTCATCAAGGCGATGGCCGTGCCTGTAGGCTTTTTGTTCGGCGCGTATCAACGAAAGTTCCTGCAACTGTATCAAATGATTTATCTTGGGATGCACAAAACGCCAGTCCTTTCAATGTGAGTCCGAAAAAACAACAGGCCCATTATGGGGAGAAACAGCCGACCCGTCAATCACTCATCCATTTTCAATGCCCCGCTGATCCATTTTCAACAAACGGCACGGTGGTGGATCGGCGGTTCGCGAGCCAGGTCGGGTCGGCGTCCCCGTCAGGTGTCGATCAAACTGGTTACCCGGAGGCGACGTTTAACCTCGGCCACGGTCATCCGGTCTTTGGGCAGGGCGGTCACCGTCACGGCTTCTTTGCCTGCGCAGTGGAAAAAATTGTCCGAGAAACGGCAGTCGGCGCCATCCAGTTCCAACCGTACCCACAGGGCCGGATGCCGGGCATGCAGGGTGATCAGGAAGGCATCATCCTGTCCGGTCACGGCCCACGTCATGCCGGGCGCCAGCAAATCGAGATGCTTGGGCTTGCAGAAGGTATTGAGACTCCGACTGATCACCCTCTTGCCGTCAAGCACTTCACCCCATACCAGCAGGCCGTGTTCGGGTACCCCGGTCAGGATCGCGGAACAGTCAAGTGTATGAACCGCCCTATTGGTCTGACTGGCAACGCTCGCGGTCCCCCTCGCCATCGCCAACACTTTCCCGCGTGTATCCGTGGCCCGTAACTGCCAGACCAACTTGCGTCCGACGGGTTCGTGGTTGGACACATGCAAGGTCATGGTTTTGGCATGGGCATCCTCCAGGAGGCTTGCCATGACAGGCGCGAAGAACCGTTTGGCCAGATAATGCAGGGCCTTCCAACGGCCGAAAACGTCGATACTGGACCATGAAGCGCAGGGCCAGATGTCGTTGATCTGCCAGTAGATGATCCCCATCATGCGCGGCTGTATACGTCTGCCATGTTCCGTTGCATATTGGACACACAGGGCTTGGGTGAGCTGGCTCATCCAGAGTGTGTTCGCAAAGTCTTTTGGGAAACGGAACCAATCCAGCAGGTAGGCGAAGATGGTCTTGTTTCCCAGGCCCCCGCCGGAACGCTGATGCCAATCCATGATCCTGCTGGTCAGGTTGCGGTCCCCGGGCTCGGTGTACGCCTCGACCGTGCGCGGCTCGGGGAAACTCTGGAACCCGAATTCGCTCATGAATCGATGGTTCCAGTTACGCTGATGTTCGAAAGACTTACCCCCGAACCAGACATCCCAACAATGGGCATCACCGGAGGCGGCATCGTTGAAGTTGGCGCGGTCGCCCCTGGGGGTGTGCGGACTGCACGGCCAGTAGGGACGTTGCGGATCCAGTTCACGGCACAAATCCGGGAGCATGACATCGAACAGGCGGCTGTAGTCGGCCCAACTCATGCTGGACTCGTTCCATCCCTTGATGCTGACCAGACCCTGCTCGATCTCGTTGTTACCGCACCACAGGGCAATCGAGGGATGGTGGCGGATCCTGGCGATATTCTGCCTGACCTCGACCGCCACGTTGGCCATGAAGTCGCGGTCGAAGGATGGATAGGTTGAACAGGCAAACATGAAATCATGCCAGATGCACAAACCCAATTCGTCGCACAAGTCGTAGAAATCCTCCTGCTCATATATCCCGCCGCCCCACAAACGGATAAAATTCATATTGGCCTCCGCGGCCGAACCCAGGAGATCGGCATAGTGGGCCCGGGTCACGCGCGGTAAGTAGTAATCGGCCGGAACCCAGTTGGCGCCCTTCGCGAAAAAGGGGCGGCCGTTGATCTCGAACTGGAAACTCTCGCCCCATTCATCGGCGTGCCGGTCGAGAACCAGGTCGCGCAAACCCACCCTCCGCGTCCATCGATCCAACTCGCGCCCCGCTTCATCACGCAACACGGCCGTCACATGATACAGGGGTTGGCCGCCCATGCCGCGGGGCCACCACAGGCGCGGCTTGGGCACCCCCATCACGCCCCTGCCGGATCCGTTCGCATCCAGATCCACGGCGATGGCGCCGGCCGATTTCCCGTCGATGGACAGATCCAAATCCACCGTGAGACCGACCTTAGCGCCCCCCGTCTGTTCGGCCTCCAGAGCGATTTCAAGATCCACAGTCACCGTCTTCCCCCGCCGGTGATGCTGAAGAATCTTCATATCCGATAGACGGGCCCGGCTGATACCCACCAGGGAAATGGGCCGCCAGATGCCGCAGGTGGCAACCTTGGGGCCCCAATCCCAGCCGAAGGAACAGGCCATTTTCCGAAGCCAACTCTTGCCTGAAAACCGGGGATCATAGCGATTCCAACCGGGCAGACTGAAGGCGCGCTCCTTGGCGGCCATCACCGGAAGAATCGAGGGAAAGGTAATGCGGATGTGATTGTTTCCTGCCGACAATAAGGCCTTCACATCGGCTTCCCAGATTCGGTACATGTTATCGGCGTCGATCACAACGGCGCCGTTGACAACCACCGTGGCCAGGGTATCGAGTCCTTCGCAACGCAGCACCACGCGATCCTGCTCCAGCAGGTCTGGCGGAACCGAGAAGGTTCGCTCGTACACCCAGTCGTGGGCAAGGGGCGCCTGATGCAAGGTTTCGTTGTCGCGCCAATTCAGGTCGGGTAGATCGCCCTTTGCCAGAAGGTCAAGGTGAACGCACCCCGGCACGGTGGCTCGCAAACGTTTACCGCCCGGGGTCTTGCCAACCGTCCAGGCGCCATTCAGGGAAAATTTTATCATAGGATCCTTTCAACCTCCATTACATCGATCAAAACCAGGCCGCGTTATCTTACGGTGCCATCGTCATGTTCATCCCGAATACGGACGGCCATGATATTGAAAAACTGCGCCAATGTCAGAACGCGGGTCTGCCGGTACCGGTAGGTGACGAACCCGGTGATCGCAAGGATCAGGATGATGGGGGTGACCAGGCTGTCCCAGAACAACGCCACGAACCCGGTCAACATGTATTTTTCAACATTTCCAACCGTATTGGTCACACCTGCCCCGGCTTCGCCGCTGGCGCTGGTCAGCAGATACCGGCCTGCGCAACGACCGGCCGAGATATAGTCCGCCACCCCTCTCACAAATCGCTGGGTGTAGTACGCCAAACCCAAAACGCCGAGAAGCGGAACCACCACAACCCAATCAATCCACCGCATGTCAAGCCTCCCAGAAACGCTTTGCCTCATTCCGGCCTCATCCGGATGATCCTAACATCCCAAGTCGCCCCGCCGATCACAAGTCGGGAACAATGACCGAAAACACCTGCAGGAACAAGGCTAAACAGGCTACGGAATGTCGAACTTCTGCCCATGGATGGCGTGGAGCTTGAACCAGGCCTCGGCTTGTTCGCGGTCGGCAACCCAGAACATCGTCTTGCGATCCTCCCTGGGCACATCAGCGGCCTTGCGAATGGGCGGGATGGCGTTCCGGATGCCTTCGGCGAGAATCTTCGTCTGCTCGGAATCACGCCTGGCCTTCTCAGCCGTGTACTCAATTGCTTTTTGCGCCTCGACCCCGGTGACCGGCTCGAAATACGGACTGACGGATCCCCACGAGGCGCCAAGGACATATTTCTTGCGCAGAACCAGAAGCAGGGGATACATCCCCTCCCGCAGTTCGACGATGGACTGGTGTTCGACGGGCACGCCGTTGAGCACAATCTGCAGGCGCCCAATCACGGAAAAGGGCGCTTTCAGACGCAGGCGCATTGTTTCCGGCACGTGGATGACGGTGTAACCGAGCAACGTGAAGTCCCGTCCGCTCAGGGCGATGCCGCCGTTCCCCGCGACGGCCTTCGGGTCAATCGGATGGAACGTCGCTTCATAGTCGTCGATCCTGACCTTGTCGCCAGGTTTGGGCCGCAGCTTGTCGAGTCCGGCCAGATCGGTCATGGGGTCGTTCTTCATGACGAACTTCATCGTCTCGGTGACGAGCCAGGCGTCGGGACTGCGGCCGACGGGTGGCGGCACGACCGGGACGCCGTCAGGCGGCGTGAAATTCGCGGCCGGCGCGATTTTCACGAATAGGCTGGGGGTGCTTTCAACGACGGCGTATCCGGCGGGTGTGGCGTTCAACGGGTAGTGGGGTTGCCGGTACAGGTCTTCGACGGCAAAGGGATCGATCAGGTACCCGCCCTCGTCATTGACCCGGTTCAACTCCAGGGGCGTGTCCGTCGGGTACTTGTCCTTGGGAACCCGCAGGGCGACGGCCTTGTCGATGAAAACGGCGAGGTAGTCCCAGACCCGCAGACAACTGATCTGGCCGGAAGCAACCGGCTTGCCCCAACCGGCGCTCCCCTGCCCATCCGGGTAGTCGCCGTGACCAACCCCCCTGACAATGACTTGATGCGGCAACCAGTTCGCCTGCGCACGGTAGTTCAACAGCGACGGACGGACAACCAGGAACCACGTCCCGCCCCACTCGCTTTCTCCGTTGACATTCACGTGGATGATGGACTCGCCACCCAATTTTGCCGTGGCCGGCACGGGCCAGGTCGGCGTTTCCCCGTGATAGACGATGCTGGCGATCGTGCGCTTGGGATCCTTCCACTCCATGAGCGCCGGGAACAGGCCTCGGGACGATTTGCCCAGCGGGATCCACGGCGCGTGCCGGATGTCGGGTATGCCGGTCTTCTCCGCCAGGGCGTCGAGGATCTCCTGAACCTGCGGGACGTCGCCCTGGCGCAAATACACGACGGCCATCTCGTGTTTGGCCGCGACGTCGCGGATCCTGGCGTGTTCGCCGATCCCCTTCAGGTCGGTGTTGTTGGGAATGATGATGAGGGCGCGGATGTGTTTGGCCTGCGGCGGAAGCCACGCCATCAGAGGCGCCTTCACAACGCCCTTCGCGTCCGGTTTGGGCGCCGGCACGCTGGCCGTCGCGAAAGCGATGGGCCACTCGGGCAATTCCGGCGCGGGCACGGCGTCGGCGCCATACAGGGTTGCAGCCTCCAGGATAACGGTCAACAGGAACGCGGGACACCATAGGCGCCGACGGGACACTCTCTTCGAATCAAACATGGCCACTCTCCTTTTTTCCATTATCCATATACAACCTCGATTCCCCATTAAAACCACCGGCGGCGTTCAAGCCATTTTGGCCTGCCATTCACGCCTGACCGGGTTGGAATTAATCAAATATAGCCTCAACAGACAAGACCCGTCCCATGCGGGTGATCCCATGATTGACATGCAGCCATAACCGCCACTCAAAACATCCCAGTACAGCAGGCGCTAGTTCCAGCCGAATGTGTGAGACTGTCATCGTATTGCGACAGAGT
>JBAWZH010000031.1:0-19395 GCA_037143135.1 bacterium | reverse complement strand
AAATCTCACGCGTTCCGAAATCGGCCAATCGGATGACGCCGAAATGCCGGGCAAATACCTCGTGGACTCGGACGGCTTCGGAACTGTGAATGGCGGCGCCCATCGCGGTCGCACTGAACGGCTTGTCCGTCGTGAACAGTCTGATCTTGGGAAAACGGCGGGCAATCAGTTTACTGACCACAGGGAGACGAGACGAACCCCCCACCAGGTAGATGGTTTCCAGATCATCGGCATCGGCGGTTTCTACCACCTCGGCGAGTTTATCAATGGCGGGTTCAATCAGTTCAGTCAGGCATTTTTCGAAAGCCGCCGCCGTGACTTTCACGGGTGTTCCCGGCAAACCGATCTCCTCGGGATCCAAGGTCAGGTTTTTCGACTGACCCACGCTCAGCCGCTCTTTTTCCCGGCATGACTGAAGTAGCAGGAGGGTGCGATGAAAAGGGGAGAGTGAGTCGAAATCAAGTTTCAGTTTCTCGCAGAAAAGACGGGCGAGCGCCTCATCAAAGTCATCGCCGCCCAGGTTTTCAATGCCGGACGAGCTGAGCACGGTATAGTCGGTATTGTTGATCCGGACGACGGAGGCATCGAAGGTTCCGCCGCCCAGGTCAAAGACGGCGAGCGTCATTTTGAGTTGCCGTGCCTTGATGCGATTTCCATGCACAATCCTGTCGGCCAGTTCAATGGCCGCAGAGGAAGGCTCATTCAGTGTTCCCATCACGGTGAACCCGGCCTCTTTGAAGGCATTACGGGTAAAATAGCGTTGGGCGCCATTGGCATTGGCCGGCCAGGTAAGAATGGCCTCGAGAGGTTCGTCAACGCCGACACTGCCGGAGGCCCGTACCGAGGAGTACACGGCTTTGGCAAACTGCCGGAACGTGTCGCGAAGATCCAATCCGCCGGGAATGGCGTCGCAGGCAAAACGCATACCATCCCCGTAATCGCGAAAGCGTCGCTTGATGGAACGGATGGGGATATAGCGCTGGTCGGCGCCGGGTTCAGCCAGCGACCGTTCCGCCTCCGCTCCAAAACGCAGCCCCGCCGTTGCTGTATCGTAGACGAAAAAGGAGGGGAATACCTCGCGCGCCACACGGCCGATCGAGGTATCCGTCACATGGGGAACCAACGGGTAGCGACCCCGATCTGCGCAAACCACGACGGTATTGGTGGTGCCGTAGTCAATCCCGAGGCGGGCCATTGTCAGATCCTCCGGTTCATGGCCACCAGAGCCTTGGCCACCACGAGGCCGCGGCCGGTGTGAAAGCCGGGGCGAATGGTTTCGACAATCACCCCGTCGGGAAGCGATGCGTCGGAGACCTCGCGGGTCACGGTGTGGATCAGGGGATCCACATATTCCAGACGATCCGCTTCAAACTTCATAGCCCCGAGATCCGTCAGCAGGGCATCCATCTGTTCGGAGACGCGCCGGGCCTCCGGACCGGACGCGGCGGCCGTGTTCCGGATGACCACCAGTTCCCGGATGACATCATTCATGCGGGTTTCCATCAGGTCGCCAAGGACGCGTCGCAGGGCATCGACTTCCTCGATGGTTCCCGAGGCAACAGGGGACAAGACCTTCGCCAGATGGGTGCGTAACGCGGAGATTTCCTGGCGTAGCGACTCGACGGACGCAACGGTGGCCGCCACCGGGGTTGCCAGAGCAGCCTTGGATTGGATCACAGGCTTGCCTGTTTTTGTCGCGGTGGATTGAACGGCCGCTTTCCTTGCGGTTTTAAATGTCAGTTTGACGGGTTTCGTTTTCACAACGCTTTTGATGGCGCCCTTGACAGGTTTCGATGTTTTCGTCTTCATGCTTTCAGTTCTCTTGATCGACTATTTCTGTAAAGGGTTCACAGTAGGGGAAAGTGAGCAATAATCAAGGATATTCAGTGGTTTACTCCGCTTCTCCCTATTTGTTATAAGTTTGACCGGGCGTATCTCTCTCGTTACTGTCGATCATCAAGAAGTTGAAGTACAAGTGTGTTGAAATTTATGTCCACGCGTATTGGCAATGGAGTCTGCACCATGAAGACGGATTTCGAACCCATCAAGGAATCTCGAGCACGCAAACGAATCCGCTCGCGTTTTTCGGTGCGTTACCGGTTGCGTGACGAGGCTGACTTCGCCGCACAGACCGTGGAAACCACGGACATCAGTTCAAACGGTCTCGCTTTCATGGCACCCGCCTGGTTGCCCATCGGGGCCCGGCTCGAAATATTGCTCGACGTTCCTTCGGTGGAGCAGAGTATCAAGGCGGACGCGCGGGTTACCCGTTTGCAGGAAATTGAGGAAGGCACGTGTTATCTGGTCGGCGTTGTCTTTGAGTCAATCTCCAAGTCGAATGAGCGGACCATTGAAAATTACGTTCAAAGCGGAGATGCGAATCGTATCCTGCGAAAGGCCGTGGAACTCAGTGCCTCGGATGTCCACCTGGTGGCGAATCGCCCTCCCATGTGCAGAATATCGGGAGCCCTGACGCCTTTGGATATGCCGATACTGCATCCCGCTGAACTTGAGCGCATGATTTTGACCATGATGACGGACATGCAGAAGGAGGAATTCGACCGGGAGTTGGAACTGGATTTTGCTTATGTATTGCCCGAAGGGGTGCGCTTCCGTGTCAATGTCCACATGGAAATGGGAAATATTGCCGCCGCATTGCGAGTGATTTCGACCACGATTAGAAGCCTCAAGGAACTGGGATTGCCTCCGGTGATCGAGCAACTGGCGACCCTTCAAAAAGGCATGATCATCGTGACCGGTTCCGCAGGAACCGGGAAAAGCACCACGCTGGCAGCCATGGTGGATCTGATCAACAGGCAGCGCAGTTGTATGATCATCAGCGTGGAGGATCCCATCGAGTATGTCCATTCCACACAACGTAGCATCGTCAAGCAGCGCGAAGTGGGGCTCGATACGCACTCTTTTACAAATGCCCTCAAGCATGTGCTCAGGCAGGATCCGAATGTGATCCTGGTCGGGGAAATGCGCGATCTGGACTCCATCTCGATGTCGATCACGGCGGCGGAGACAGGACATCTGGTTCTGACCTCATTGCATACGCCCAGTGCGACGGAATGCATTAATCGCATTATCGATGTATACCCGTCCAGCCAGCAACACCAGGTCCGAAACCAACTGGCCGAGTGTCTTCAGGCTGTGATCGGCCAGGTTCTTCTGCCGCGCAAGGATGGGGCTGGAATGGCCGTTGCGACAGAAGTGCTGATTGGCACCCCGGCCATCCGGAACCTGATCCGTCAGGGACAAACTGAACAAATCCCAAACTGTATCCAGTCTGGCTCCATGTCGGGAATGCATATCCTGGATGGTTCCCTGCTCAAATTGGTGACGTCGGGAGTGGTCGATTTTGACGTGGCCAAGGCGCATGCGAGAAATCCCGGGAAATTTGCGGTCTAGAGTGGAATGGCGCTTATGCATGTGCGTTGCCCCGGAAACCCATGATCTGTAGCGCCGATGTTCCCGATCCAATATATGTCTTGGTTTCAGGGTTGTTTTTTGTTTGAAGGGGATGAATTGCACCGGAGGAGAGGAGTCTAAGATGATCCGTTTGATCAGTTGCCTGTTGATGTTGCTGGTGGCCGCAACGGTTGACGCCCAGACAAGAACCAATACCGTTAAAAGAATACGAACTTTGCCGATGGTGAAACTGGGAGACACCCCGCCCAGTGTTAAAGGAGTTAAATCACTCCCTATTCAGGCAAAACCACCCAAAGTGGATCCTTACGAGTGGATCATGATCCCTGAAATGGCGACCAATACGACCGGCTGGGTCTTATCGAATGGAACCGCGATTACCGCCACACTCGTGAAATTCAACCAGTACACAGCTGTCTTTATGTCTCAAGACGAACGGGAACGCCAATATACCAGAAAGGCTCTTAACCAGGAAGGGCAGCAGCGAATCAACGAGTTCGAAAAGCAGAATCTGGAGGAGATTGTGAAGGTCTGGAATGAGAAGCAGGCGGCCAAGCAGGCAGAGAAGGATATGGTTCCACTGAAGTAGTTTTCCATGAATAGACCAATAATCGCGGGTCGGGCAGGGGTTCTTCCCCCCGGAGAAACGCAGGAGGCAGGAGATGATGCCCGGACATTCATGGATCGCGTCTCAGAGGCCCTGACCGGCTGTTCCTTTGTAAAACTGGTTCTGGGAAAATACCGGGGTTCGGATCCGAGCCTCAAGTCGGTCGTGATCCAGATCAAAGTCGTGAAGGGGCGGGACTGTCTGTCTTTCGTTTACCGCCATCAAACCAAGGAGGTCACTCGAAATGCCTCCATGACTGAAGGTTTGATGGAGATTCGGGATCGGCTGGGCGCTGAGTTTAAAAGCGCCCATCTCTTTTCCGTGAAGGAGACCGTTCAAATTGAATTTAATAAAAAGGGGCGTTGCAGGATAAGTCTCAGTGAACCGGTCTGCGAGGCCCTTCCGTCTCATGCTCATGACCATGTCAAGAACCGACTGATCGATCCCGCCCGCCCGTTCCTGGCCGCATTGGGAATCACCAATGACCGACATCAGGTGTTTCCCTCCATGTTCAGAAAATGGAAGCAGATCAACGTGTTTCTTGAACTGTTTCACCGGGCTTGGGAATCCTCACGGGCGTCAGGGGCGGATCCCGTAAGCGTCGTTGATTTCGGTTCGGGCAAGGGGTATTTGACATTCGCAGTGCATGATCACCTCAGGGTTGCGCTGGGCGTGGAAGCGCAGGTGACGGGGATTGAGTTGCGTGACGATCTTGTGCAATTCTGCTCGGATGTCGCCGGTCGTTTAGGACTGTCCGGATTGTCGTTCCGGCAGGGCGATATCACGAGTTATTCGCTCGAACCCATGCAGGTGATGATTGCCTTGCATGCCTGCGATACAGCCACCGATCTGGCGATCCATGCGGGGATTCGAGGTGGAGCGGAGATCATCATGTGTGCGCCGTGTTGTCACAAGGAACTCCGATCCCAACTGGTGGTTCCTCCCGTACTCCAGCCGATGCTCCAAATCGGGGTTCATTTGGGACAGGAGGCGGAGATGGTGACGGATTCGCTCCGGGCTCTCTGGCTCGAGGCCTCGGGGTATGAGGCGCAAGTGTTTGAGTTCATCTCACTGGAGCATACGAGCAAAAACAAGATGATCCTTGCTGTGAAGCGCTCCAACCCCGTGGATCCGCAACCCATCATCGCGAATATTCAGGCGCTCAAGGCTTTTTACGGAATCAAGACGCAGGCTCTTGAAAGGCTTCATTGAGGGGGCAATCCGATCCGTGTGCCTGTGCGGTTTCGGACGTTCAGGCGCCGGGTTTTCGACTTGTTTTCTGATTCTCGCCGGATTACGGTACACCCAGCATTTTGTCTCGGATCAACCCATGA
This sequence comes from bacterium, assembly GCA_037143135.1. GTDB lineage: Bacteria > Verrucomicrobiota > Kiritimatiellia > CAIKKV01 > CAITUY01 > JAABPW01. Next base: position 14,022 of record JBAWZH010000031.1, on the reverse strand, counting down.
AAGACCTTCGCGAATCCCTGGAACGGCTTTACGCCTTGAGAACCTTTGGAATCAAGCCGGGATTGGATACGACCCGTGCGTTGCTGAAACGCCTGGGTAATCCCGAGCAGTCTTTTGCTGCCATTCATGTGGCGGGCACGAATGGCAAGGGATCCGTGTGCGCGATCCTGGAGTCCGTGCTGCTCAAGGCGGGACTGCGGGTCGGACTTTACACCTCTCCGCACTTGATCCGATTCAATGAGCGGATTCGCGTGAATGGCCTGGAGATCAGCGACGAGGAACTGGCGGCGTTGTTCAATGATATGGAGCCTCATGCCGCCGCCGTGTCGGCGGACGGGCGCGAGGCTACCTTTTTTGAGTTCACCACGGCTCTCGCCTTCGAGCATTTTCGACGTCGAAAGATCCAGGTGGCTGTTGTGGAGACGGGGATGGGCGGGCGACTGGACTCAACCAATGTGCTGACGCCGTTGATCTCTGTGATCACCCGTATCGGACTCGACCATACCGCCCATCTTGGAGCCTCGCTTGAGTTGATCGCCGGCGAGAAAGCCGGGATCATCAAACCCGGTCGTCCCGTCGTCTGCGGGGCCATGCCTGATGAGGCGGTGTCGGTTATCCGTAAGACGGCCGAGTCCATGAAAGCACCGTGGATCAGTGTTGCGGATTCCATTGCGGTGCGGCGCGTCGCCCAGGACTTGAAGGGGCAGAAAGTATCGATCACGGGGGGCGACGTCAATTACGGACCCGTGACCTTGACGCTGTTGGGGCGACACCAACTTGAAAACTGCGCCACGGCCGTGGCCGCTCTGGAGATCCTGGCCCTGTGCGGTCTTCCCGCTATTTCTCCAGAGGCTATTCGGACGGGGTTGGCCGAGGCTGTGTGGCCCGGTCGACTTCAGGTTCTTTCCCTGGATCCGCCGACCATTCTGGATGGAGCCCATAACCCGGACGGCGCACAGACTCTGGCGGTGGCGCTGAAGGAGTTAGTGAAGAACAGGAAGATTGCGCTGGTGTGGGGGATGTGTGATGACAAGGATGCACTCGGGTTTGTGAAGGCGCTGGGGCGTGTGGTAAAGCGGTGCTGGACTGTGCCGATTGATACAGAGCGGAGTATGACGGAGATGCAACGGGTGCAGATTGCAAAAACGGAGGGGTGGGAGGTTTCCTCGACATCCCTTCCCCTTGCCCTGAAAGAAGCCCGCGCATGGGCTCTTGAGAATGGCGGCGCCGTGTGCATCGCCGGCTCACTGTATCTCGCAGGAGAAGTATTAGCCTATGAAACACGAAAAGAAGATTGAGTTGCTGACGCGCGGAGTCTGTGTCAAGGAGGGGCGTTTACTGGTTTGCCAGAGCCGGGGTTCCGGGAATACCTATCTTCCCGGGGGGCATGTTGAATGGAGGGAAAAGGCGGAGGATGCACTGAAGCGGGAGATTGAGGAGGAACTCGGGGTTCAGTCCGCCGTGAAGGAATTCCTGGGTTCGGTTGAGCACACATTTGTGCAGAAGGGCCGCCGGCATTGCGAAATCAACCTGATGTTCAGGATGGAGATTCCCGCCTTGTCGCCTGACCGGGATACCGTTTCCTGCGAGGAGTGGATTTCATTCAAATGGATTCCTCTTTCCTCCCTGGGCAGGCATCATCTTGAGCCCTCGCCATTACGGACGTTGATCCCGGCCTGGATCAAGAACGAAACGATAACCCCGCGATGGGGAACGACGCTTGACTAGCGCTCGCCTTGTTACAACACCTTTGTAAGCAGGGTCTTATTATTCGTCATGTCCTCTTGAAGACAGGTTGACAAAACTTGATAGACCGGGCCGGGTTTGCCTGATCCGATGGCATGCCCGTCAAATTCCACACCGGCGACGACATTGATCGTTGTGCCTGTGATGATGAATTCAGCGGCAGACAGGATGTCCGTCCGTGAAATATTGGCAAATTCCACTGACTTCACTGTTCCTGCCGGAATCAGTGAACGGGCCAATTCCATGACGCGCAACATGGTGGTTCCGGCGAGGATGCGGTCAAGTTTCGGGAACAAGAGGCGCCGGTCTGTGGTCACGATGCCCATATTCTCAATCGCGCCTTCGGTGAGGAATCCCGTCTCGTCAAATCCTGCGACAAAATTCACACCCGCATCCACCGCCTCCTTTTTCATGAGGACATTCGGCGCATAGTTGCAGTTTTTGATAAGGCTCATGGCGGCCGGTTTGGCCGCGATCCGGCTGGTGCGGATGCGACCGCCTTCCGGGTGAAGGGTCATGAAGGGCGTGCCCAGTGAGGTGACCACGACGTAAAGTTGCGGGGCGGGGCAGTCGTAGGGGTTGACTCCGAAACTGCCCGATCCCCGTGAGACAAAGATGCGAACCATGTTGTCGCGTTTTCCCGCAGCCCGTATGGTTTCGAAGAGGATCTCCTGAAGTGCGGCCCGTGAGACGGGAAGGGAGAGGGTGAGCGCCTGCGCCGACTGTTCCAGCCGGTCAAGATGGCCTGCCAGGTTGTAGAGTGACCCCTTGAGTGTCTTGAGCGCCTCAAAGATGCCATCACCCCGGTGCACCATATGATCGTCAAGGGGGAGAAGCATGAGCGCGGGGTCGGTCACAATTCCGCCGTAGAGGCTGGAGTACATGGCGAAATAGGCATCCTGAAAAGGACGGCGCAGGGAGGCAGCCAAGGCGGGCCAGTCTGTTTCTGTATAACGTTTCATGGCGCGAAGCCTATCAGAAATCCGGGTTTTGGGTAATGTGTTTCATCGATAGTCTCATTCACTCTTGCCGACGGTGGTAGATTATCCTATCACTTCCGCCATGGGATATCACGGGGAGATGACCGGGGATGAGCGAATGGCGGCATGGCGGCATGTGGCGCCGTTTTTGGTCTGGGTTGTGGTCATGAGTTTGCCGGTGACCGACCTGGCAATCCGGTATGCGATCCAGGCAGGGGCGGCGGTCATCGTTCTTGCCTGGGTTCGGCCCTGGCGCTATTACACGGCTGTATCATTGCGCTTCCAGCCATGGGCGGTTCTCGTTGGCGCCCTGGTTTTTGCGATTTGGGTACTGCCGGAATCCCCCTGGATACGATTTCACACGGGACTCCAGGAACTGTATTATCGTCTCGCAGTCAGGGGCGGGGATGCCGTTTCCCCCGGGGGGGTGAACCCGTATGCTCCCGGGCAATGCGGGTGGTGGCTTACGGCAGTGAGACTCACCGGCTCTGCCTTTGTGATTTCCTTGGCGGAGGAGTATTTCTGGCGCGGATTTTTGATGAGGTGGATGCAAGGCCGCCCCTTCACGGCCATCAATCCCGGTCATGTGGGGTGGGGTGTCATACTGGTCTGTTCCATCGTCTTCGGATTGGAACATTCCCGCTGGGCGGCGGGTATCGCCGCCGGTCTTGCCTATGGTCTTCTCTACAGTCGCACCCGCGATCTCGGAGCCGCCATCACCGCCCATGTCACAACGAATCTACTCCTGGGACTTTATGTTCTTTTCACGGGGGCGTACGCGTTCTGGTGAGGGCGTCGGGGAAGGCGCAGTCCCGGCATCCATTCCGACTATTCAGACAGAAATCATGAAAGATCTGAAGCAACCCCTGTTGTGGCAATCCTGAATGATAGAGGTCGGGATTATGGTCATGCCCGAACAGGGCGTGGGCCGTATGACGGGCAAAGCGGTTGTCATCCTCTGCAGGAAGCGTTTTCAGAATCGTCCGCCCGGGTTTGAGAAGGGTTGTGGCGGCCATCCAGGGAACCAGCACATTGGTGAGGATCGTGGCTGCCCGGCTGGATCCAATCAGCGCGACTGGGGAAGTTTGGCGTGACCCCGCCAGACTGTTTCGCCAGGTCCAGTAACTCGTGTTTCCCACCGACTGCAGGATGGTCATAACGCTTTTGAATGAGGGAGGATTCGCCCGGCAGGAGGCGATGATCATATCCAGGGGACTATGGATTCCGCTGAACAGTTCAGAGGCAGCCATCAGTCGGCGAAGAGGGGTATTGACCGGTCTGACATTAGAGAGAACCCAGTCGCTCCTTTGAAGGGATGTGGCCATCCAGGTTGACTGGTGTTTCCACCAGATATCCCAGAGCGCCCGCACAAAAGAGCGGGTTTCATCATCCCACAGGGGGCTCGTTCGAACCGGGAGCAGTCCGGACATGCCGGCCAGGAGCGCGTAGGCTTTGAGAGGGTCTCGGTCGGATTCCTGGCGAAGCCGGGCGATAGGGAGGCGCCGGGCCAATTCCCGGAAAGGGATTCGGTTATGCTTATACCCGAGCGCGCCCAGAATCTCGGAGTAGAGCACTTGCTCCGGATCATCGTGACTCATGGCGTCCGTGAGGCGAGAGGTCTTCAGACGGAGCCGTTCCTCGCCTGCCGACTCCAGCACATCGGTTCGCTGTTCCGGGGTCCACGATTTGAGGAGAGTGGCGCATGGCGGGGCTGGAGAGAGTGTCGCGAATGGATAGGCCGGAAGGTCAAGGCTGTCGAAAGAGAAAGACGGGATTTGTCGCAACGGTTGGCGCAGGGCGATTTGAAGAACCGATGGTGGGAGATCCGGTTCGGGAACGGTTCCATCGAAATAGGTGACGTGGGCGATAACCTGGCGGTATCGCCGGTCGGCGGCATGACCATGGTGGCGCCAGTCGGCGGGACGGATATGGAGTTCGATGTCACCCCTTACAACAGCCTCATCGGGCGCCGTGCGGAGGACGGCGTCCAGGAAATCAGGTCCGGCTTCCAGGTTCCAGCGCCCGGGATTCTCGACCACGACCCGGCGTCCATCCGCCGTAGAGAGCGGCGAGGGGCGGTACGCGGGATCGGCCCATACGCATCGCAGATGCCGTTCAGACCAGGGGAAAGAGGGATCGGGCGTCGAGTCCCGCACGCCGCATACACCGGGGAGACGCATGGCCCGATAGGCGCATGAACCCGGGAAAAGATCGCTGCCGTAAGAAGACATGCGATAAGTATTGTCTATATTTAGTATTAATACAATATAATACTCAGTACTTAAAACTGCTGCGCCCGATATACTCTCGCAGCATCGAGGTGCTGGGAACCTCGCGGTCGGCGATGCCAATCAGATTCGCCAGGAAGGCGGTGAGTCGGCGGGCCTCGGCATATTCCCGGTCGTAGGGTTTAACCTCCATTAATAGCGGTTCGGCGACGGGTTTCAGGACGGCCAGTTCGTAATCGAGTGCGGAATTGAAGATCGCGTCAGCCTGGGATTGGAAGGGAAAGATCCAACGCTGCTCCCCGCGCCGGACGGACGACCACATGCGGAGCGTTTTGAGAGCCGAGTGGCCCCGGTACTTGTGGTCACGAACCATGCGGCGGATGAGTCGGTTGTCCGTGGTGGCGATCCGGTTGTTCGCATCGAGACTGAGTTGAGTCAAGGCGCTGACGTAGATTTTGAACTTTGCGGAATCGGGAATCATGCGCGTCAGTTCAGGGTTCAGGCCGTGAATCCCTTCGATAATCAGGATATCGTCCTTTCCCAAACGGAGTTTTTGTCCCCTGAAAATCTGTTTTTTCGTTTCAAAATCAAACTGGGGAAGTTCAATCTCCTCACCGCGGGTGAGTTGGCCCATGTGCCGGTTGAACAAGTCGAGGTCGAGCGCATCCAGATTCTCGAAATCGGGATCCCCGTTTTCGTCCCGCGGTGTTTTGGCCAGTTCCAGAAAATAGTTATCGAGTGACATGGTGGAAATCTTGAACCCGTTTACCCGCAGTTGGATGGCGAGGCGTTTGGCGAAAGTGGTTTTGCCGGAGGAGGACGGCCCGGCCACGAGAACGATTCGAGCCGTGTTGCTTCGCCGCTGGATTTCGTCGGCGATACGCGCGACGTTTTTCTCATGAAGCGCCTCCGCCACCTTGATAAAGTCGCTGATATCGCCGTTGACGATGATTTCGTTCAGGCGGCCGACGGTACTGACCCCCATGGCGCGGCACCAGTTTTTCCGTTCCTGAAATACTTTGAAGAGAATGGGAATATCCGTGAACGGCGCGATGGCGGCGCCTGTAACCGGTTCAGGCAGTTGAAGGACGAACCCGGGAGGGTAGTGGATGAGATCGAACAGGTGGATCGCGCCCGTTGAGGGGGCGAGAGGTCCCTGGGCCAGATCGTAGAAGCCCTCGCAGACATGGAGCACCACGCGGGGTGGGTTGCGGAAACGAAGCAGGTTCAACTTATCCGTCTGGCCCGCCTCGGTCAGTCGGCGGGAGACTTCGGCGAAAGAAATCTTTTTGCGCTCGATGGGAATGTTGCGGGCGATCAGCGCTTTCATGTGTTCCCGGATCGCGTCGAGTTGATCGAGGGTGATGCCGTTGTCCGGCTTTCCTGCCACCGGATTGAAGGTGCAGTAGAGTCCATTGCCGACCGCGTAATCGACGGAAAAACTGGCGGCGGGAAAGAGTTCCTTGACGGTTTTGGCGAGGACAAAGGCGACTGAGCGCTGGAAAACATGCCACCCTTCCGGTGAGGCCATGGTAAGGAGCCTGATGTCGCCATCCATCTCCAGAGGATGGTCAAGGGAGCCGATGTCATTGTTGTTCAGGGCGGCGATGTAGGGGAGCCCTGACGCGTCGGTGGCCGAGGGGATGATATCGCGAAGTGTGGAGCGGACGGGACACTCCACCCTGTGTCCGTCTTCAAAGGTGAGCGTGATGGTGTTGGCCATGGTGATTCTCCGTGTTACGATTCGATACCCCGGCGGCCCCTGACCCCGGCATGGAAGTAGTGTTTCGCGCATCGCATCTCGGTCACAAGATCGGCGCGATCCTGGAGCGCCTGACCCGCTCCCCTGCCGGTGAAGACCAGTTCCACCGAGTCCGGTTTTGCCCGGATCAGCGCGAGAAGATCGGTTTCGGTGAAGAGTCCCGCCGAAACGGCGGTGCAGGCTTCATCCGCGATGATCACGTCATACAGTCCTGAACACAGGGCCTTGGAGAGAGAGGCCAGTCCCGCCTGGCCGGCAGCAACCTCGCCCGGCGAGGGGATGCCGCGGATGAATTTTCCTGTGCCGTACTGTTCAACCATCACTTCCGGGAAGCGCGTTCTTAACAGGCGGATCTCGCTGTACTCGCGACCCTTGATAAACTGGCCGAGAAAGACGCGCAGGCCGGCGCCCGCAGCTCGCATGGTGAGACCGAGAGCGGCGGTGGTCTTGCCTTTGCCGTCACCCGTATAGACCTGTACATAGCCTTTCATGAGCTTCCACTAATATCCTACCCCTGAATTCGGATCAAGATCAAAGGCCAAAGGATTATATCCGACACTCGACTTTTGTTCGCGTCTTCCCTACACTTCATGACAGTTCAACCCCCTCTGTGGGTGGAGTAGTGATGCTTATGGCCATTATTGATGAAAGCAACCAGCAGGGAGATCTGGAAAATCAGGTCTGGAATGCCATTGCGGCGTTTGAGCAGATCGTTGAAATGATGCCGGACGACCGCGTTTCACTGGAAGCCCTGTCTCATGCCTACGAACAGGTTGGCGATCTGTCGCGGGCTCGTGAACATTTGAGTCGACTCGTCAGCGTGGTGATCAACGCGAAGGATCGACCCGCCGCCGGGTTGCTTCAGGAACGAGTTATGCAGTTTGCGGCGTCGGATCCTATTTCAAGGGAAATCGAGGCCAGACTGGAGGCCTTTCTTGCCCTCGGTGATGTGCCCGTTAAGTCCCTCGAGTTGCCGCCCGAATCCCGTCTTCCGGGAGCGTTCAAAGTGGATGATGCAGAGCAGAGAAACGCCCATGTGTCGGCCGAACTGGCTTTTGCGTGGAATCTGTTTCAGGCGGGTGAATTGACTCAGGAGGAGTACGCCACGGTTGCCCAGGATCTGGGAACCACGTCCGGTAAATCGGCGCATGTCACGGTTTCCGTCTTGCACGCCCTCCATGACCGGGAGAATCGCTCGCTGGATCGTATCGTGGGGTATGTGGCGAGGGATGCGGACGTGCCGGTTATTCCACTCTCTTTGTTTGACGTTCAGGAATCCGTTTTTCAGTTGCTTCCCCGGGACTTCATGGTGCGTTATGGCGTGATGGCGTTTGAGGTCATGGGAAATGATGTTCTGGTTGTTATGCTGAATCCCTACGACAAGGTATTACGGAATCGAGTCGAGGCGATTATTGGCCGCCGATGTCATTACTGCATCACCCTGCCCTCCGAGTTTGACACAACGCTGGATCGGCATGCGGTAAAAGAGGAAGCCCCCAAACCGTCGGAAAAGTCGTCGGCCGTCACTCCGTAGAGGAGCCCGCGCTGAGAACCCGATCCTCACCCTCGTAAACCAGTTTGACGCGCTGTTTTTCGATGGTCACGACCTTGACGTTCTCGATGCTGTCACCCGGACTCAGCATTTTTCCGTTGATGATAACCGCGCTATGTCCTGTTTTTCCGCCTCCGATAATTCCCGAGATCAACAGGCGAGGCCATATCACCGTGAGAATCGCTTTTTCCGGGGCAGGCAGAGGCCGGGTAATGGCGGGGGTCGGTGGGGGATTGGTGGGCGGTGGCGTTGACGTCACGGTGATGGCTGACTGGGTTTCCGTAGCGCTGACTTGAACCCCCGTAGCCGAGGAGTGGTTTGTCGGGGTTGATGCCCTCTCGACGAGGGCTGTTTTTACGGTAGCCAAAATGGGGGTCGTTGTTGTGGAAAGGTTCTTTGAGCCCATGGCTGGCTTTTCCGGGGATTGCCAGAGAAAAACCCCGTAGACGAAGAGCAACAAGATCACGACAACGATGACGATCCCGCCGAGGAGCAGTCCTGCCAGAAGTCTCCAGGGACGGGTCGTGGTCGCGGCGTTTGTCTGTTCCGTTGCAGAAGAGTCGGGTTCAGGCAGGGGGGGGGGCACGGCGGGAGTTTTTTCCGCGCGTTCCGACTCTTCCTTCTGTTTACGCAGGGCTTCTTCGATCAGACTCACGGTGCTCTCCTTCTCCTCTGATTACTCGTCATGGTCATGCTCGTCATGGCAGGCGTCATGAGCCGTCTGCCGGGTCAACTTTTCGAGCAGGCTTCGGGCCGTATCAGGTGGCTCCCGTCCCTCCTCAAGGAGGACGACACGTTCCTTAATGTAAGTGCGTTTCGGGAAAATGGCGAGAGCGTTGTTAAAACAGCGGATGGCGTCGGTGCGCATGCCCTTCATTTCGTATAGAAAGCCAAGAAAGGAGAGGATCTCAGCCTGATCGAGTGTGAACTGGGAGTCAGGGGTGGTGGCGGGCTGGCGTGACTGGAACTGCAACGCCGAACTGAGGGAGTCGCGGGCCATAGTGAAACGACCGGTACGAATGAACAGTCGGCCTTTCTCGAGGGGGATTCGGTAATCACCGGGATTGGATCGCTGGGCCTCGTTCAGGATTTCCCTTGCAAGATCATCCCGGCGGAGACCGGTTTCGGCCCAGAAGGCGGCCACGAGAAAGGCGTCCACATTCCGGGGATCAGTTTGGGTGGCCAGTTTCAGCCAGGGCAGAATTTCGGCGCTGCTCACGCCCTCGGCATGGGCGTGGCGCTCCGGGGTGAGGGTGTCCTGCCACCGTTGAAAGAAACTGTGGGTGGAGATGCGGGGCTGGAGATGCGCGACTCCTTTGTGGAAATAGAGGTCGGCTTCGTTGAAAAAATTGAGGCTCAAGGCCTGACGACCTTCGCCGAACATCAGGGCGGTGATGCCCGGATCCGCTGTTGTACCTTGAGAGGCCGGGATCAGGTGGCAAACCACCGTGAAGGCAAGTCCCCAGGCAAGGAGAAGGGTGGCGCCGGCAACGCTGGCTGGCGACAGGGACGTCACAGGACATCTCCCCGGGAAAACCGGCGTTTCCTGTAGCCCAGCCAGGCCAGAGTCAGGAAGACCACGGTCATCAGGAAGGCGTAAAGAAGGATTTCCCCGATAAGAAGCCACCCGACGCGACCCCAGTCATGAATCAGTCGGCGGCGCAAATCAAACACTTCAAAATGAGGGAGCAGATAGTATGCGCCGAATAAGGAAACGGATTCCAGGCCCCGTGTTCCTGCGAGCATGGCGGGAATCCGTGGCATGAGAAGAAAGGCCGAGCCCGTGGTGATGTAGGCGGTGACCAGGGCGGCATCCCGGTTCAAACGTGTTGAGAGAGCGATTCCCAAAGCGCATACCACGGCCAGGGCGCCGCCATGGAGCAGTATCGCCTGAACCAGGGTGTTGGCATCGAATCCCCCGCCCTTGAGCCAGACACCCACGAGGAGGGTCAGGTAAAAGCAGATCAGGGCAAATCCAACACCCGACCAAGCGCCCAACCATTTTCCGAGGATGAGGGTGAGTCGCGATACCGGCATGGCGAGGAGAGGAAAAAGGGTGCCACGTTGCGCCTCTTGGGGGAGTTGGCGCACTGAAATGTTGACGGCGAGGATCCAGGAAAGAAGCCAGACCCCCAGAAGTCCCACATCCTTGGCGTAGCCGGTTATACCCGAGAGCCCGAAAACATCGACGGACAGCAACCCGGCCAGCAGTGCGGCCAGGAGAATGAGCAGGACATAGAGTTCCTTGCGCCTCACCATTTCCAGCCAGACGATGGTCGCCAGTGTCAGGATGCGTTTCATGGCGCCACCGTGTTGATAAAGTAACGTTCAAGACTCTCGCCACGCGGAACCAGGTCGGCGATGACTCCCTCAGCCAGAAGGCGGCCTTTCGCCAGGATCGCGATGCGGTCGCAGACCAGTTCAACCTCGGAAAGTTCATGGGAGGAGAAAAAAACCGTTTTCCCGGCCTTTTTGCGGTTCGCAATGAGACGGCGGATGTCGCGGCGCCCGAGCGGGTCAAGTCCACCTGTCGGTTCGTCGAGGATCAACAAGTCCGGGTCGTTGATCAGGGCCTGGGCCAGGCAGATCCTCTGCCTCATACCCCTGGAGTATGAGGCGATCCGGCGATCAGCCGCCGCGAGCATGCCGGTTTCAGAAAGCACGGTCTCGGTTCGACTTTTGACTTCTCCGGAAGTCAGGTCGAAAAGCCGTCCCGCCATGGTTAGCCACTCACGCCCGGTCAGAAAATCATAGGCTTCGGGATTCTCGGACAGGTATCCGATCCGATCCCGGGCGATGGACTCGGTGACGGGAACGCCGAAGAGGCGCGCCAGGCCCCGTGTGGATTCCTGGAAACCCAGCAGGATGTGGATGGTGGTTGTTTTTCCCGCTCCATTGGGCCCCAAAAATCCGTAAACAATGCCCGGTTCGACAGTTAAAGACAAATCCTGCAAGGCGTGAACAGTTCCCCTCCGCGAGGGGAAAGAGACGCTTATTCCCTGAATATCAATGGCCGGAGTCACAATTCATATATAATCATAATACCGACGGGTGTGTCAAAATGCTTTGAGTTCAGGCGTTGAGTGCGATAATGTGAACCCATCTATTTCACAACATAAGAAAGGGTATAGCTCACATGGCATCTCCAGATTTCAAGGCGGCCTATAAAACCATTATGGACGATCATTTTTCACCTCGTATGGAAATCAGTTTTATCGAGGAGAATGGTCGGCGGCAGACCTTGAGTTATGAGAAGCAGGCGTGGTTGATTGACGGAGTCCGAAAGGGGCTGCGATATGGCGAGAATCCGGGACAGGAGGCCGCGCTCTACAAACTGGTGGGCGGAAACCTGAAACTGGGCGATGTGACGTGCATCCAGGCGGGGCGCCATCTGGCCTCGGATGTCGAATTGCTCCAGTCGGGCAAACATCCCGGGAAGACGAATATAACCGATGCGGATAACGCGCTCAATATCCTGCGTTATCTCATGGACGATCCCTGCGTGGTGATCGTCAAGCACAACAATCCCTGCGGTGCGGCCAGGGCCTCTTCTTTGGCGGACGCTTATCAAAAAGCCAATCGGGCTGATCGGGTGGCCGCGTTTGGCGGGGCTATTGCTTTGAATCGCGAGGTGGATCGCGACACCGCCACCCTGATCCTCGAGAACTACGCCGAGGTTGTGGTGGCGCCGGAGTTCGCCCCGGGTGTTCTCGATCTATTTGCCAAAAAGAAAAACCTGCGGGTCATGCGTATCGGCGACATGGCGCGGTTGGCCGGGTTTGCCGGAGACGTCGTTGTGGATATGAAGTCCCTGATGGACGGAGGGCTCATTTGCCAGACCTCCTTTGTGGCCCGGACGAAGTCCAAGGCTGACCTCCTGCCAGCTCAAACTGTATATAAGGGAACGGAATACCGGATCAACCGCATGCCAACGGACCGGGAAGTTTCGGATATGCTTTTCGGATGGTTGGTGGAGTGCGGTGTCATCAGCAACTCGGTTCTCTATGTCAAGGATGGCGTGACGGTCAGTATTGGCGCCGGCGGTCAGGATCGAGTCGGGATGGCCCAGTATGCGCGGGACAAGGCCTATCGCAATATGGCCGACAGACTTTGCTGGGATCGCCACGGCATCCCTTACAACACTCTGGCGGATGAAGCGAAGCGCAGGGTGATTGATGAGGAGACTGTGGCGCTCAAAGGGGGGCTGATGGGATCGAGCATGGTGTCTGACGCGTTCTTTCCTTTCCGGGATGGCGTTGAGGTGGGACTTCGAGAAGGGATCACGGCGGTGATCCAGCCCGGCGGTTCGGATCGGGACTTTGAAGTCATCGAAGCCTGTAACGAGGCCGGTTCGGCCATGGTCTTCACCGGGCAGCGTTGCTTCAAGCACTGAGTCGCGCAAATAAGATAAGGACTTGCGTCCTGTGCCAATTTTTTGCATTGTCCCGCCGTTCCATCCAATGGCCAGCTTAGCTCAGTTGGTAGAGCAGCTGATTTGTAATCAGCAGGTCGCGGGTTCGAGTCCCACAGCTGGCTCCACTAAAAATGCCGTAAACATTGGGTTTTATATAGTATTATTGGCGTTTTCCGCAAAAACCATAAAGTCCCATAAAGTACCGTTCTAGCCCGAAAATAGCGATCAATATTGACACCTTATTGACACCTCGAATAAAAAGACTTTTGTTGGTGTCAAAATCAGTGGGCCCTTATTGATACCAAAGTGCTCGCTAAAGCCTTTTCCGTTCGCGCGGTGGTGGGCATATTCCCCGAATACCGATCTGAACCAATAACGGGAACTCGGGGGCAGATTCACGATGAAGTGATAATGGGGGCGGATCCCAAATGCCTACCGCCACCACTTGAACCAGGCATACCACGCGGCCGTCACGCCGACGAACCGCGTGCCGGCCTGCAGGGCCGACATCCGGTAAACCCGCTGGCTCCGGTAGAACCGGGCGTTTGCTTCCCACCCGCCGTGTCCGGTCTTCCGGCCCCATATACCCCGTTGGATACCCATACCGTTTCCCCCTCCAGCGCCACATCAACCGCCGCCTGGATATTGGTCGCGGCTGTTGCCCAGCTCGTGAACGGACTCGTGTGCGTCCCCGCCAGTGCGACATACCGGTTGTTTTTCGCTCCATGTACCCCCGACACCCGGGAAGCAGGGATCTCGATCGCCGCCAACGCGTTCGTGTCGAACTCCCTTAGATTGGTCAGTCCGGTGCCGTTCCCAAAAAAGCCTGCCCCGGTCGCCCAGACCGATCCTGCCGTCACCGATTTTGTACCATGCGAGGCATTATCATCACCTACCACGATGGACTGGCTATTGCTGACCGTCCCGGCCCCCAGTAGGATCGAGGCATGGGCGACATCGGTTATCACCGCCTTCTGGCCACCCGAGAGGTTCCCCAGAAGCAGGGATCCTTTCCCTAGATTCGTCACGGTAGCCAGAGGCCCGAACGCACCAAGGGCAACTGTCCCTTCGCCGTTCAGGACCATTTGCCCCTCATTCTTGCCCCGAAACTGAGATCCAGGCCCGCCGATCGACAGCCACCCTATATTGTCCCCGGCGAACTGGTAGGAGTTGCCATTGGTGACAATTGTCCCGCTGTTATTGCCGCTGATTGGCTGGTAGGTGGTGTAAGTCTGGATAACAAAACCCGGCTGGGAGGGATTCAACCACCCCGCATGACACCCGATCACGAGACCCATCAGTAAACAAAACACTAACGCCATGTTCTTCATAATTCCCTG
>JBAWZH010000030.1:0-19615 GCA_037143135.1 bacterium | reverse complement strand
TATCCTCTATCCCATATCCTCTATCCCATATCCTCTATCCCATATCCTCTATCCCGTATGGCACCCTCAATCCTGAACGAGCGCGTGATACGAGATGAGGCGTTCGCGGGCTGGATCGGGGCGCATCCCGGCCAATGCGCGGGCTTCCTCTTCGTATGCAGGGTTTCCGGGGTGACACATGAGTTCGTAGGTGCCGTCGCTCAAGTGCACCGAGCTTCTGTAATCGTCGAAGGAGGTAAAAAAGTCGGTGGTCCGTGTGGCCGGCGGCGTGGCGCGCAGCGCGGAGTTCCAGAGCACCTTGGCAAATCGGGTGAAGGGGGATGCTCCCTTTGCATACAGGTTCTTGGAGATTCGGACGCATTCGATCCCATAGAACTTTTGGAGTCGTTTGAGCACCGGAAAATACTTGGGGATCGTGTGGACGTGGTGGTGTCCGTCAATATGGGAGGGTTTCAGGCCGAGCTGAAGCAACCGGTCGATCTGCGCCCGCCATTCGTCGAACACGATTTGCCACTCGTGCGGGCGGAGGGAATTCGCCGGGGGACGTCCCACGAATTTCCCATCAGAGATCAAGCCGGGGGCGTCCTTGCAGCGCCCGGAGCATCGGCCTTCCGAGAAGTTCAGGTGAACGCCGAAACTTGCCTCCGGGTGGGACTTTGCAAAATCAATCGCTTCTTCCAGATGGGAGCCGTTCGCGAGGATAGTGGCGGAGGTGACGCATCCGAGGGAAATCAGGCGAGCGGTTTCCTTGGTCGCAGGTTCGTTGAGCCCGAAGTCATCGGCGTTGATAATGAGCTGCCGCATGGAGCGGGAAAAAGGGTAATAAAATGGATGCTCTCAATGCAGAGCGCGTTCATTTTAACGCAAGCCATCTCTTGTAATTACTCCACGAGATCGGCCTGCGTTTTTTCAAGCAGTATGGAATCCCCCTTAATGCCTGCCACCACCATAACGGTTCCCGCAAAACCCAGTCTCTTCCACGTTTGCATGCGTATCGCAACTGCACAAAAACGCGATAAAAAACAAGCAGGGGCATTTGTGGCAAAGGGCAACGCATCACCGCGCTCCAACACTCGTTTCTGGAATGACGGAGATGATTGCGCAACTCACTCCGTGCCGTGGGAGTGTAATGGTGGCGGATTGTTACGCTCGACGTAAATAAAATCTCATAGCCCGATCCGGCGCATTGGAGCCCGTAATCCGGTTCCTCATACATATGAAAAAACGCCGGTTCGAAACCCGCTAATTTCAGGTAAATGGAACGGCGCAGCACGGAACCGGAATTGGTGGAAGAGCGGATCAGCCGATCCGGGCCGAAATCGGTCTTGTCGAGCGTTTCCGGATACTCATCCGTGTGCTGGGGAAAACCTAAGACGGCCAGCGAGGGTCGTTGAACGAAAAGCTTAGAGATGCGAGCAAGGCAATCGGGTTGTTCCGGGTAACTGTCATCATCCAAGGATAGCACAAGATCGCCGCGCGCTTCGCGAATCATCCGATCCCGTGATGCCACCGAACCACGACTGGTTTCGTTCACTATTACCTTTGCATCTGGCAATTCGGACTTAACCGTCTCGACGGTGTCATCTGTGCAGCCATCGGCAGTAATCAGGATTTCTTGTGGTGCGGGATTCAACTGCCTGAGGATCCGACAGGTACGCCTTAACTCGTTCGCGCGATTCCGCGTCGTGATCATAACGGAGAAAGTCATGTGCGTTTCATCGTGCATGGAGACAATGTGTGTATTTCAACCTCGGCCATTGAATTTTCACAAAGCAATGGAAACTTCCGCCATGTTTTGAGTCAGGACTGGGCTGCCTCACCCCAAAGTGTTTCCAGGAAGGCATCTGGGGAATGGATTTTTCGCGCCATTTCCATGCGTTCCGCAGCGAGGCGGGTGAAATCCCCGATCTCGAGTTCCATTTCATGAATTGCAGCGGCGAGTGAATCCACATTGCCGTCATGAACCGCCAACCCGGCACCATAGCGCTCGGTAGCGCGTGCCAGCCATGTGCCCTTCGTGTAGATAAGTGGAATCCCGGCGGTCGCTGCTTCCACGACAGCTCCGCTGATCCGGCTGAAGTAGGGAACCCAACGGTATGGCGCAAGAATGCAGTCGGCGGAGCCCAGAAGTGCAGAATATTCCTCGGTGCTGGTGCTGCGTTGGATGACCGTTACTCGCGGGTCATCGAGCAGCCGCCTGTCCAGACGGATTATCGCTCCATCGACGGTTTTCAGATCGACAGGCCACTGGAGAGTGAAGCGAACCTGCGAGTCGGGATACTTCTCGAAATGGCGGAGAATCGCGGACTGCAAAAGATCCGATCCCTTCTCGTGCCGCGCCGAACCCGGGCTGAGGAAGTGGAGTTTGCCAGGGTGAGCCGCGTCTTTTCTCCGGGCGATCCGTGTTGCAGTTCGCGGCGTGGTGAACTCCGCGAACGGCACGCCGGAGAGTTGGAAATACTCCGCCGAAGTCTGGTCGCTGTCGGAGCCGAAGCAAATGCGGGTTGCCCCTCCCCGCGTGTAGATCGAACGCAGGATCCGGGCATTGAGGTGGGATGTGCCCTTGAAAACCGGTTGCGGGTTGCCGGGGCGGTATGTTCCTTCCGAATGGTTGAGTTGTGCCGCAAAGCGTTGGATGCGTTGCGGCATGTGAATGCCGAGCAGAATGCGCCACGCCACAAGTTGGTGGATCTTCACCTTCGGAAGAAGGATACAGTCAATTTGGGAGAAACGGCGGAGCACCGGGGCGATAGCCCAGTAGGTTCTCAAATTATGCAACGGGATGGCTTGGTAGCGCCTCAATGGATTCGAGTGAAAATAGGAACCATCCCAGCAGTTGTGTGTAAAGAGCGGCACGGCCCCGATTTCTTTCTGGATCGCGGGAAGCACCGTCGAATTCGCAAAGATGTGAACCTGCGCGCCTCTCGCAAGGTGCATCTCGCGGACAGACTTGATCCATTCGTAGTAATGGCCGTCATACCCGCATAACGCCTCCTCAAAAATAAGGAGATTTTTCCCTGCGAGGTTCATTTGATTAAAGAGGAAATGTCGTTTGATACCATTCGATCATCCGCTGGAGACCTTCGTTCAAGGAAACCTTCCATTCGAAATCGTCGCCGAGCGCCGCCTTGAGCAGGCTGCTGTCGCCGCTCTTGATGAAGCGGCCTTCGGGTTTTGACCGGTCGCAGATGATCTCGACTTCCATGTTTGCCGCTGAGGCGAGCCTGTGGACGAGATCCTTCACGGAAACCGTCTCCTCGCGTCCGATGTTGACCGGCCGCTCGTAATAACCGTTTTCAACCAACCGCATCATGACACAGGCACAATCGGCGGCGTGAATGTAGTTGCGACGCTGGTTGCCGGTGCCCCAGATCACCATCGGGTTTTCCTGGCGATCAAGCAGCCGCTTGGTCAGCATCGGGATCGCTTGGGAACTCTCCCCCACCCAGTTGTAGTGCTCCCCGTAAATATTGAATGGGCGGACCACGGTGATCGGGATTCCTGTCTCTTTGCCATAGATGACGGCTTTCTGTTCGAGGATCCGCTTGGCCCACCCGTAGCCCCAGTTCACGCGCTCGGGTTCCCCGTCCACCGCATGATTGTCGGACATGGGGGTCGGGCCTTCGTCGGAATAGACGCAACTTGAGCTGACAACCAGGGCATGGGCGGGCTTCACGGCGGCTATGGCATCCAGCGCGTTCGTATTGACGAGGTCGTTGAACCGGAACATCTCAAAATTGTTCTTCTGGCTGAAGCCGACCCCGTAGGCGCGGGATGCCAGGTGGAAAACGTATTCGGCATCCGCGATCGCTTCTCGTGCCGCTGCCGGATCGGTCAGGTCGGCCTTGCGAAAACAAACCTGATCGCGCAGCGCGGGAACATATTTCCATGTTCCCTTCGATTCGTCGTCGGCAAGAATGACTCTGGCCCCCGCTGCGACAAGATCCTCGCACAGGAAACTGCCAATGAGACCAAGACCACCGGTGACGGTCACGGATTTATCTTTGAAAAATGAGTTCATAACTTTGTATTTTTAACGACGGATGGGAACGATAGAAAGCGAAATAAAGAAGGGAGGT
The DNA here is from genome assembly GCA_037143135.1 of bacterium. Lineage (GTDB taxonomy): Bacteria > Verrucomicrobiota > Kiritimatiellia > CAIKKV01 > CAITUY01 > JAABPW01. The sequence goes on along the minus strand of JBAWZH010000030.1, from coordinate 15,536 downwards.
TTAGCCGCAGATTTAAAGGATTACCGCAGATGTGAAGGAAAGAGGACTCCCGCGAAGGCGCGAAGGCCCAGAGAGGGAAATCGAACCAGCAACTTAAACTTGAACTCCGATTAGGAAATTTATCCACTAATACACACTAAAGAAACAATAATCGTAGAAGTTGGCAGTAACAGAAGGCAGCTGGCATTTTGCGCGAATAGAAAATCAAAATACCGGGCGGAGCGTCGCTCTCGCCGCCTTCGGCGGCAAATTCAGAATTCAAAATTCCAAATTCATAATCACGCACGAAGTGCGCCGCCGAGTGCTTTGTCTATCTGAGCACAGAACGCCTGCAGCCCGATCTTTTGCTCGGCGAGGCACTTTAGTGCCGCGGTGTCGAGATCGGCGGCCAAGGCCTTTGCCAACCCGGCGAGCGAGGCCTCGGGCGTGTAGTCTTCGAAAACGGCGCAGCCGCCGATCCCTTCGATCAACTCGGCAATCCCAGTTCGGCGATAAGCCACGCAGCGTCGTTGCTCGAACAGTGCCTCGAGCGCAGCCAGCGGGCATGGGTCGTCAACTGAGGAAAGAAAAAACAGATCGGCCCGACGGACGAATTCGCGAGGCTCCCACTGCCATCCGTGCCATTGGACGCGTTCCGACAAGGCGAGCTTGTTGAGTGTAGAAACTCCTCCGACCCAATGAAACTGCCAAGCGAGATGGTTTGCAGCCGCAAGATCGGCAACACGCGAGAACAGCTCCGCTCCCTTCCGCTCGTCGATGCTCCCCACCATGACAATGTGCTTATTCGAATGGTCAAACTCCGGGCGGGACTGTTCGCCGGGACACTCGTAAACAACAATCGTGCGGCGCGCCTGGAATCGGCTCCGATAATGCTCAGCGGCCTGCTCGGAGACGCATAGGATGGGATTGCGCCGGAAAATTCTTCGGATCAGGCGATATTTGAGGGGATTTGTTCTCTGGAAGAAATCCAAAAAATGCTGCGTTTCGTGAAGATAAATAAAAACATCCGGACGCAGCAGGCACATGAGAATCACCCGCCACTGACCCATCGCGGAAAACGCGTTGACGATGACTCTTGGCGCGAATGCCGCTGCGGCAAGAAACTGCCGGACATTTCGCGACCCCCTGAGGTTGACCATGTGAATCGGCTCGCCCGCGAGTTCCTGTTGGCGGCAATACGCGTAGATCGAGCGCCATGCTCCTCCTTGCGTGAAAAAATCCGCCCCGAGGATGACCGCTTTATATCCACGATAAGATTTAACTATTTGAGACATGCCAACTGGTTTCAGTTTGAATAACCGCTCGTTCCATCCGCTATTCGGGCTGTTTGGGAACGTGAGATTCCTATTTGAAGATCGAAATGAGTCTCTTCAAAAGAATTTTGCAGCAGATAATAGGTTGTTTGACAAAACTTTTGAATATATAAAACGGAATTGAAAATGGGACTTCATGTCGGAACATTTTGTCTGATACATTTTGATTAATCTGCAGTAATATCAGCCTATTGATTTCATTTGCATGTTTCCCCTCAAAAAACTTGCTGAGAAAATAATACATTTTAACCGTTCCCTCCGCTGCTTTCACAGCTGGCATTCGAAACCACATTCCACCATCATGCACGCGATAACAAGACATGCAATCCGACATGAAAAATGCATCGCCGTATTTTGACGCCATCAACACAATAGGCCAATCGCAAAATATAAATCTGGCGAAAGCGCCTTGATTAATGGAGAAAACATTCCGCAACATAACGGTTGCCGTACGAAATGGATTTGCACCAAGCATCTCTAACGTGGTTAACGAACGTGCAGGCAGAACCCCTTTCTCGACTTGCCCGCCACTCATAATGCTACTGTTATGCCCGCAAAGAGAGTAACTTTGATTTTCTTCCAGAAATTCAACCTGTTTTTGCAATTTATTTGGATCAAACCAAAAATCATCACCTTCGCACATGGCGATGAATTCGCCATGGGCTACGGCCAAGACGCTGGGAGTAATTTTTTTTCCTTTGGAATGCTGGTTTTCTTTTTGGAGTATCAGACGAAAGAGTTGCGGGTGCTTCGTTTCATATTCTCGGATAATATCCCGGGTCCCATCCGTCGAGGCGTCGTCGTGAATGATGATTTCAACCGGGAATGTCGTTTCCTGCATGAGGAACCCCTCGATGGCCTCCCGGATAAACTTCTCGTGGTTGTATGTGATGCAGCAGATGCTCACGATCGGCACCGTGCCCTCGGGCCAGAATTGGTCTGTTATCTGTACGGGGTGATCCAGTCCCGGCGGTTGGGCAAGCAATGGCGTATTGCTGATGGCAGATGGCGAATTAGACATGCAAGTTATTGGCGGATTGCTGGTGACGGATGGCAAGCTCAAAAGCTGAAAGTCTGATATGCTGAAATTCTAAAAAGTTGAAGGGCTGAATGCTGCGGGAAAATATCTCAAAGGCCACGGCGCACCTTAGCGACTATCGTCGTGAATATAGCAAGAAGTTCGTTGGTTTCGGCGAAAAGAGAGTTGATGTGTTCGCCTGAGAAGCTGCAATCATCTATGAGCAATTCGATCCAGAGTCCCGCCTCATCCGCCTCCTGTAGCAGCCCGTCCAACTTCGAGCAAAACTCAGCATCCGACCGCGCCCGTGAGGCTTCTCTCGTGTGTGATGCAACAGAAGTCCCGGAGCGCAGCAACAGAAGTCCCAAAACCTGGGCCGCTTTGTTTCTCTGGGGCAGGTCATTGAAAAGCCGGACAATCCCCGACGCATACCGCTTCGTCCTTTGCCGCAACTCTTGAGAATTTTATTTTTTCAGCTTAGCCTTCTTTGCTCGACGACGGTCGCCGATTGAATTTCAAGCGGCCAGATGGTATGGCAAAGATGCCGCGAGATGAAGATCTGTCTCCTTCGGTGGAAGCACCTACCCTTTCTCACACCACAAGCGCAAAACATCGGGGCAAAAATCAATCGCGCCAGGCCACTCGATGGTCAACCCGTTGGAAGAGCCCTGCAAAAATGTCGCAGGAGTACGAAGCGGATCGTTTTCGGAAAGTGCTGGGGCAAGGTCGAGCGTGCCAACGTAGCCGTCGCCGAAGGTGAGCTGCACGGTGTATTCCCCGAGATACTGGATGTCTGTGATTTTCATTGTAACGGTGTGATTCTGTTGAGTTGGAGTCCGGATCGTATGTTATCCCGCTCCTACATAAGTTCACCCTGATGGAGGGCCGCCCACTCGATAACTTGACCCAAAATGCAAGGAGGCAACTTACCCGCAATCAAAGCAAAATCGCTGATCCGAATCGCTGCATCCCACTCCCCGCAGACTGCATGAAAATGCGGTGAGTTATGCTCTCCTCGTGTGTTGATGTAGATAGCGACGGAGCTTCATTCAGAATTTTAGGCATATCAGAGGTTTGGTAATTTACTGCAACGGGAAGCAAGGAAGCAATGTCGGACGCTGATGTCCAAAGAAATCTGAAATACTGAAAAGCTGAAACACTGAAATGCTGAGATTTATTCGGATTTCGTGATTTCGTTTCAGCGTTTTAGTTTTTCATCGTTTCAGCTTTTCGTGCCAGCGACCTCATCTTGCCAGATTTCAGTTTTTCAGAATCTCAGCATTTCAGCATTTTCGTGCAGCGACCGCATCTTTGATAATGCTGCACACTCGCTGCACCGTCTCTTCGCTGACTTCCTGGCCGGTGGGGAGGACGATGACCTTTGCGGCTGTGCGTTCGGTTTCGCGGAGGAGGAGGTTGGCGTTGGGTTGGAGGGAGCGGTAGGGTTCCATGCGGTGGCAGCCGGGCCAGAAATATTTTCTGGCGATCACGTTGTTTGCGTGTAGGGTCGCGACGATCTCATCACGGGTGCGCGGGCAGGAGTCCGGATCCACCTCGATGACGATATACTGGTAGTTGTTCCGTTCGTCCGGGTCGTAATAAATCAGGTTGATGCCGGGAAGCTCGGCGAGCCCAGCCATGTAGGCATCGTAGTTCCTGCGGTTCACGGCGATGATCTCGTCCATGGCTTCGAGCGAGGTGAGGCCCATCGCTGCACAGGCCTCGTTCATTTTTCCGTTCACGCCGAGGTAATCGACATTGTCGAATCCCTTAAACCCAAAGTTGCGCATGAGGCGCATCTTTTCGGCGAGCGTGTCGTCGTTGGTGACGACGGCTCCGCCCTCGAAGCAGTTGATGAACTTGGTGGCATGGAAGCTGAAGACCTCGCAGGAGCCGGCGGTGCCGATCATCTGTCTGTTGCGTGTGCATCCGAACCCGTGCGAGGCATCATACATGACCTTCAGGTTGTGCTTTGCAGCGATTTGCTCGATGGCATCCGTGTCACACCCGCGCCCCCAAACATGAACCCCGATGATTCCGGTTGTCTTGGGGGTGATCAGGCGTTCAATTTTTTCCGGATCCATGTTGTGCGTAGCGGGATCCATATCGCAGAAAACCGGGGTGATCTCCTGCCACTGGAGGGCATGGGCGGTGGCGATAAATGTGTAGGACGGGACGATGACCTCTGCGTGGAGATCAAGCGCCCGGGAGGCAATCTCCAGGGCGACCGTGGCATTGCAAAGGGCGATGCAGTTCTTGACGCCGAGGAACTCCGCGATGCGGGCCTCGAATTCCTTCACAAACGGCCCGTCGTTCGAAAACCAACGGCGGTCTAGCATCTCGTTGATTCGCTTAAGCAAACGATCACGATTTCCTATGTTGGGACGACCAACATACAGATTTTCGTAGAGTTTATTGGCAGTTGCCTGAACATTTGACATAGTTATAAGTATAGGCTTTGGGTGTTCATGTGATAGTTGGCAAACAATTATATTGCCAAATCCGCTGTCTGCAGTTCTGGAAAACGACGAGTATTCAATTCCCCCTTCATGTCTTTTAACATATCAAGATATGAAAACTGGGGATTGTAACCTAAATCTACACAAGTTTTGCTAATATCATAGACAAATCCAGTCTGACTCGGTTTCTCTGGGCAATAACTCACCGTAGAGGGTTTGCTTTTTGTAGAGAAGATTTCAATGATGCCTCTGACTTGTTGCTCCAACGAAGTTCCTATCCCAGTCCCAACATTATACAAGCCTTGCGCATTATCAGATTCAACAGCGCCCCTAACAATCTGCGTGTAATCTTTCACATACGGCATATCTTTCACAATATTGGGATCGCCCCAAATTTCAAGCGGTTTGCCCTCAATGGCTCGCTGAATCATATATAGATAAGCGATAGGCCGTTTTTCGCCATTAACATACATCTCATTGATTGGCGTGTAACAATAGATTGTTGGCAGACGCAATATAACCGTGCGCAAGCCAAATTCCTGATGGTAATGTTCAGTTAGATCAACGGCCGCATTCTTGGTTATGATATAAACCGCATGATCGCCCTTGTAATTGATCCCTCGTGTTGAATTTGCAGATATTGGTTTCTGTGAGTTCCAATGAATGGCTACATCGGAATGCGACTGCATATATATGAAACGTCCGGCACTGGCTGCTATACAGTAATCGAGCACATTCAGAGTTCCCGTGATATTGACATCAATGTAAGTCTGAGGCTTGTATCCCACCATTCGAGATGGCATGGCTCCGGCAATTTGAATCACTGCGCATACGTTTGTTTGAGGTAATTTTTCAAAACCAGACTTGGTTACGATGTCAACCGAAGCACACCGAACCTTTTTTGTCTTGTCGTATGAGTTTTCGATGTTCCTTCTAGCGCATGCGAAGACATCATAACCCGCTCCCGTCAGTTCGTCGATTAAATATGTGCCCAGTGTGCCAGTAGCACCAAAGACTACAATGCTGCCTTTTTTGAAATTCATTTAAATATATATAATGTTAGTCAGTTATTCCGTCAACTTGTAATCATTCACCCGGGTTTTCACTGCATCCATCGGTTTTGACATTAGCTGGTGAGCGATCGACAAAGCGAGTCCGTCATCCGATATCGTTGCTGTCTGGGATGCAGGTTGGACGAAAAGCAATTTCTGGCCGTTCCGCGCGAAGGTCTCTTTCTCATAAAGATGGCGGCCACCGGGTGCATTGACGTAGGAGGTTGCGCTCAGCCTGGCGCAGATATCCAAGACCCGGTCTACCCCAGTGAGGTTGCCCTTGGGAAATATGCTGCTGCTGGGGATGATTTCCGTAGTTAACCCCAAGTACGCGCGCAAGTCGTTGATTGTGCGACAAAGAAACGGCGAGAGACTGCCGACGGCATCACCGTTGATCCATTTTTCAAAAAACGCGAGCATATCGCCCAAGCAATCTGAAGATGAGTAACTTTGTTTGATGCTGAGAAACATTTTTCGCTTCCAACCATTATCGGATGCGATTTCGATGTCCCTGATCAGGCGGTTGGGACTGGCTCCCGATAGGGGGAGCGTGATCCATGTTGGCTTGCCATCGACGAGTATTCTGTTGCGGTTGATCCAGCCCCCTTTAATGAAATTCACATCATCCAGCAGTACAAACTTGTCCGCGGCTGCTATAAGTTGCCAGTAACCCAAATAGGGCAGAAAATACGGCTGCATGATCGCGACTCGCATAGCGGTTAAAAAATCTCCTTGTAGGAATTAACTGAATCACCACCACCCGTGGTTCGCTTCAACATGGACTATATGATTGGGCTAACCCTTCGGCGGTATGGTATAGTTTAGCGGCCGAGCAGGCGCAATCGCCTTAGAAATCCGATCGCTTTCCACCGCAAAATCTGCGCTGCACTTACATGCAATACATGGGAGTGGGCGATACAAACATCATTCCATTTTCCTTCAGCTCGCAACCTCTTGAACATGATCCCGCGGGCGTTGAACTTCAGGTTGTCCAATTCGGCGATCCTCATACCGATCGCCTGAGGGAAGCCATCGTCCCAAATCATTTGATTCAAAGGCCGCTGGTCACCTCCTGTCATGTGAACCAGGTCCGCGTCAGGTATGGAATCCAGGCGCTTACACCATTCCTGCAAGAACTGTTTCCACGGAACGGAGTCGCGGAATGCGAATACCCCGGCATTATAATAGCGTAGATTTTTGTAATCCAGCAGAAGATTGATGTTGTTCGGATGATCGTTCAACGGTTCGTTGGCGATGGAAAAATCAACGTTATCGAGGTGACTCCACAAGGCGTCGATCGGTCGGAGAATTAGAGTATCACTGTCGAGATGAAGTGTTTGTTGGAAGCAAGATTCCCGAAGACAGTTCACTCGGGCGCGAAGAACCCGAGCTAAAACAGGTTGCCCTTCGGCAAGGTAGGTTTCGGATGGAAGGGTGACAACAAATTTGAATTGGCTCCGGTAAGCCTCTGGCAGGTCTTCGATGTCTGTAAATAGCTGCACAGGGATTTCCGGGTGGTGACGGTGCAGGCTCCTGGCTGAGCGGTAGGCTTCACGAAGGAAATGATTTCCGAGCGCGACATATAGAACACCGCGGTAGGGTTTGCTCATATAAGTGTGGTTGGTACGAAGTATATCAGGCCGGGATATATCAAAGAAAATCTCGCAAGTGGGGTGCCTGCCGCTCCACGTATCGTTTCCAGTCCACCTGAGGATCGGCAGTGTGATGAAGGAGCTTAACGCCACCCCGCGTTGCCACACCGAGGCATTGTGCCGTGAGGTGGACTCCGCAGTCCCATCCGTTAGATTGGAGCCATCGAAGGGCATTGCCGACGCCGGGTTGAGCGGCGTCATGCAAGATAATAACGCACTCCGTGGACGCACACTGGGCGCATTGTTGTGCATCTTTCAATGGTGCATCCCCTGCGTGTTCTCCATCAATAAGAAAACCGCTAAACTGTTTCCCATTGGAAGCGATTTCCTTAACCGCTGCCGGTGAAAAACCGTTAATCAAGCAAAACTCTCCAGCAACATTAACTCGAGCAAGGGAATCCGTGCAGGACTTCCCTTGCAGGGTTTCTCCATGGATAGGATCAATGCTCGTAAGTCGAGTGCCTGCATAAGCCAACAAGGCGGTGGACCATCCGATCCAGGCGCCAATTTCAAGAAACGGCATCTTGCGAAGTGACTTAGCATAATTGTATACTAAAATCGATTCCTCCCACGTGAGAACTCCAATAAACGGCCATCTGCGATCTTTTCTGCCCCAGTGCGGCACATAGGGGTTCCATGACCGACACTTGACAACGTGAGGAAACCAACTTTCGGTTTTTGGTGGAAGATCTTCCAAACCCGGAGGATGATAGTCATACTGCATCCAACGCCATCCCCCATGATAGAGAAGTTTACGTCGCAGTATACCGAAAAGGGTGCGTTTGTCCATTGGTTATTAATGTCGTTTTGATAAACGCCCAGATGAGACGGGCATATCGTGTTCCATGAGCCGGCAGCTGTTTGCCGAAAACTCTTATAAAAACTAAGCTAAGGAATGAAAAACGTTTGCAATTATCTCCGAGACAAGACGACGGCTGTATTTTTCAATTATTATGCCGCGACCGGTTTTCCCCATTTCTATCGCAAGCTGCCGATCCTGAAAAATTGTATTCAACGCGTCAAACCAGTCATCATCCGACACTGCTGGATATCCGGCCAGACCATGGCCAAGCACCTCAATGTTCATTCCAACAGGGGATACCACAACCGGTATTGCGGCGCTCATATACTGTAGCATTTTGAAACTGCACTTTCCTCGTGTCCATTCAGAATCCGGGAGAGGCATCAACCCTACATCCATTTCCTGCAGCGACGACGCCTCGACTTCTGGACTCCAGCGTCTAAAATCCACTCTCTCATGCTTGATAAGCTGAAATTCCGGTTGTTTATCCGCGACGACCATAAGCTTGCTGTTGGATTTTTCCAGAAAAAGATTCAACGGTTTTTCAATACCGTAGAGGCAACTCAAATTCCAGAATGTGCCGGTCCAACCAACGGTATAATTCTGTTTTCGATACGGAATATTATCGCATATTCCCGGGGTAAAACGATCAGTATCAATCGCAGTTGGCACTATATGAATATTGCTGTTCCACTGTGAAAACCAATCCGCAAGGTATTGGTTTCCAGCCGTCACTGCCACAGCTTCACTTCCTAATCGCCGGATGGCCTCGAAACCGTTGGCTCCGTGGCACCAAATAGCATCGTCAACATCAAGAACAAAAGGCCGTTTCACTAATCTCTCAAGAGTGTATTGTCCGGGCAATAGCTCTCGATTTAACCAGACAAAATCAGAATGAATACTATTAATTAATCCAGAAATGCGACTTGATAACTTAACCCCCTGCAATCCCAGATCAACAGCTAATTTCGGGAAGTGTTTTACATAATGTTTGATCCCGTGCGGCACCCCGGCATATTTATCAACAAAGGGAATGTGTTCTTTGACCTCAATCCCTAATTCATAAAGGGGGTCAATATGTTGACGAATTCGGAATCGAGCCGAAGGGTCATGCCGCCCAGTTGTCAACGCAGCAACACTTAGACGTTCTTTTCCCATGAAAGTCACGGTTCGGCGTTTAACCCGTTCGCGTGAATGTCGCTTTTTGAATGCGACGTGGAATTGGCTCCCTCAAACATTTCATTTCATGCGGGAGAACGCGCGCCGCAGTCGGGCGACCAATCTGTTCGAGAACCGCATGTGGGGCAACTTTCGCACTTTGCCGTCGCGTTTCAAGCACTCCCCACGCCCGGCTTTATCCGCGAGTTGGGTGAAGAGGGCTGCATAATCCGCGCACATGCAGTCGAGGCTAAATTTCTCGCGAACCGTTTCGATGGCGCACACGGATAGGGAATTGAGCACCCCCCGGTTGTTCGCAAGCATGGCGATGGCTCCCGCAAGTGCCCCAACGTCGGCATGAGGCACGAGAAACCCATTGTGTCCATCGGTGATAGCCTCTCCCAAGCCGCTCCGAATGCGATACGCCACGGGGACAGCACCGCAGGTCATCGCTTCCAAAAGGCTGATCGGCAGCCCCTCAAAGTCCGAGGTCAGGAGAAAAACATCTGCTTCCAGTCCGAGATCGCGTGCCTTTTCCCTGGAAACTCTGCCAAGGAAGCGTACGCGATCGCCGCAGCCTGCTTCTGTAAAGCGGGCTTTAAGTTCCATTTCATCCGGCCCATCCCCGGCGATGGTTAGCACGAAGTCCACCCCTGTATCTGCAAGGGTTTTCGCGAGCACGGGGAGGTCAAATACCCGCTTTTGATACTGTGAGAGGCGGCTTGCATAGAGAAGGCGAACAGGCCCCGTGTGAATCGAGGGACGTCCTGCGGAGGGAAGTGGAATACCGTGCGGGATGTTGACCAGACGATCTGAGAGTGAGGGCGCAAAAGTTTTGGTTTTCTCAAAGATCTCGCCACTTACCGCAACCGCGGCATCCCAATTGGCGCCCAAACGCAGGGCCTCATTGTAGTAGCAATGTTCGTCGCTGTGAAGGATGGCGCAAACAGCCGCGTTTTGAGGGAGCAGACCGACTGCACACGCCCGGTCGAAATCACAATTCGGGATGTAGATGCACGGGGCTCTCTCCGCGAGGGTATTCGCAAAGATCTGCCATTGCCGGTGGCGGCTTGTGCCCCAAGCGAGCCGGATGTCCACGCAGGGCAAGTCGGGAACTGACTCGTCTGGACTTCCCTCGGGAGGCAGCAGACCGGTGAGCAGGATACGTTGGTCCCAGTCGGGAAGTCCGCGGATCAGATCGGTGCTCCATGTGCACACCCCGCTCAGCATCCAACTCGGAAAGCTATGAAAAACGGGGACGCTCATTTGCTCAACAAACCATGCCTGTTGGGTTCGAAGAAACGTTTGGCACGGTTGCAGGGGGCTTCGAGGAGATGCCAGCTAAGTGCGGCAACCGCAATGCTCCACGCCACTTGAAGGGGAAAGGAAAAAACAGGCGTCAATGGCTCGAAAATGCCCAGTTTGCGGAGTGCATTTGTCGTGAACCAGCTTGCAAAATTGTGGTAGAGGTATATCCCGTAAGAGATCGAGCCAAGATAAATAAACGGGCGAAAACTCAAAACCGCGCCCAAAGTTCCCTCGAATCCTCTTGCTGCCCCATAGATCAGCCAGCAAGCGAAGATTGTGAAAAAAAACGGTTCCAACACAGGCGATCGGAGCCCTCCAATCCCGAATTTCAGGAAGTAGAAGTTTACAAAATAAATAATCCCGATCCATGCGCCCCAGCGTCGAAAGATGCAGTCGGCCGAATTTCCGGGCCGAAGCGCGCCGGTCTGGATCAACCTCGCCATTACAGCTCCTGCCGCAAGCGCATCCATTTGATAAAAGACGAGCCGCGAGGCGTTGCAAACGTCAAACCAATCGGCGAATATCAATCGGTAGATAAAGCCCGAAAGGATCATGCCTGCGAATAAAAGCGAAATCCGATTCCGGGGGACGAGTAGCACAAATAGAGGAAAAAAAAGATAAAAATGTTCCTCGATACAGAGGGTATAGATATGTCCGAAGATGCCTGCGATTTGGCAATGGATGACTTCCCAGACATTAACCGTGTAGGTTGCCACCCACAGGATTGGCCCGTCATTCCAATTTCCAAGCAAAAAGCAGGCCAGTAGTAGGGCGTAGAATGCAGGGAAAATCCGAAGGGTTCGTCGTGCATAGAAATTTATCAGCTCGTTTCGAAGTGTCACATGCCCCGCCTGCATCCGTTCCCTTGCCGACAGCAAGATGCCTCCGATGAGAAACCCGCTGAGAACAAAAAATGTCTGCACCCCCCAACCGCCAAATCTTCCGAACTGGTGCTGTGGATCGAGAAAGTGCGACACCATTACCGCGAGCACGGCGAACCAGCGGAGTCCATCGAGTTGTGTGCGGCGAGTCGTAGTCGCCACAGAGGTATTTGAGTTGGCGCTCACTGAGATTCGTCAATGCCAGGTTTTGCGAATGGTCTCGGCTAACGCAGGCAGATTTGCAAAAACGATATTGGCACCACCCCGGCTCATGTCGTTCACACTCCGATGATTAAATGATTTGCCAAGCGTTTGTTCACCAATTGCGTAGTTGTAGCTTAAACCGCACACTTCCGACAGAAGCCAGTAGCAGATGTTCATGAATTCGGGGGGGAGCAGTTCGATGCACGATGCGCCGGGGCGCGCCCAAATGATGTTTGCGAGTCCGGCGCCGTGGGGTGAGAGGATCGCCTCTGAGTCAGCGATGGAACGAATTTGCTCACGAAGGGTGAGGTTCTCAAGTCGCAACAACTCAAAACTATCACCTCGCAGAAGCTCCAGAAGTTGCTTCTCTCCCACGAGCCTTCTGTGGCGCGCGCTCTCGCGGCTGATCATAATGCGCCTGCGACCGATTCTATCCCGTAACTCATCACTGAATATTTCTCTGAGAAAATCAACCGCCCAGCGTTGCGGTACATTGAGGTAGCCGAGATTCACATAAACCAGTTCCTCTGCTTGAATGAAATTGCAATCATCAGTAACAAAGATTTGTTCTTCTTTGACTCCGCAGGCTACTAATGATTCTTTCTGGAAGCTGTGGTTCGCCTGGTTGATGGCGATAGCGGAAAAACTCTTCACTTGATACCCCGCCTCGCGTGCGACGGCGATTTTTGGGATCGAATCAAAGAGAGTGTGCCATATATTATTTGAAGTGCCAGCAGCACTGATCACAAGCACCCGGCCTTTGAGCGGCTTGGGGCGTCGCAAACGTCGCCGACAGAGCGTGGGTGGAAGGTTTCGTTTTACAGCCCAAAATGGCAAATGCCAATCCACGACCTCGTAGTCAGGGGTAAATGCCACATGGTCTTTGCAGTGATAAATCCCGTGAGGAATTCGGTAAAGCCGTGTTGGATGGCTGAAGTAGTCCGGGAAAAAGTCCAGATGGGCGGGATGCATTGGGTTTCCAAAGAGATTTTTCGGTTCTGTGATGTGTCCCGTTTCCCCCGGCTTCTCGTAGGCAAGGTAACGCATTCCAGCATCACAACTACCAAACGGGATGAACCTCCCGCTGAACTGACGAAGTGATGGTATCAAAGATCCCAGATATCGAGATATCCTATCATATCTGGAAATAGAAACTGCCAAGGGAAGATCGGGCTTGTTTTGATGTGATTGGTAACCTGTCATGAATAGATCAACTATTAACCACTGAAGTTTGGTTCATCTGTTTTCAGTTGCGGATCCTTCTTGGAGAGCATCCGCCCCTCTGAGCATCAAACGCAGGAAATTATGGAAAAAAGGGGTGCTCATTTCTCAACAAACTCAGGATCGCTGAAAAAGAGAACTGGCCCCGTTTTTGATGGCTTCAGCCTGTTGTGCCTTTACCAGGCCGAAAGCACATGCTGTGTTGATCGCGGTTCTGACGAACAGACGTGTCAGCCCGCGAGCACCTCCGCTCCATTCTATGAAGGCGTGGGGAGGATGTCCCTGCCGGAACTCGGGAATGTATCGCCCTTCATGAAACCTGTACCCGGTGACCGTGCCATGAGGAGCGGTGCAGAAGCTCTCCATAAAATAGGGCAGATCTTTTGTGCGAGGGTCGAATTGTCCCGTGAGGAATCGAATACGAGGGCGGAGCATTCATCATCAGAAATCCCGCCATAACCTCACGGATTCAGTCCAAAGTAGAGACCCATCGCGCACTCCCGTTTCTCGCGGCGCAAGATGCTGGACCTTACGCTTTACGAGTCAGGCATAATAGGTTTGTTTCAAAACTCATGGCAGCACCTTTCTATGAAGGAATTTCAAGTCGCATGTCGTTCGCTTTTTAACTGGACGATCTTGTCGCAATGCTCAATCGTGACAGTCCGGTGAGCCACGATGATCATGGTGATCGTGCCATGAAGGGAGCGAATGGCATTGGTCACCTCCTTCTCCGTCGCGGTATCGAGAGAACTGGTGGCCTCGTCCAGCAGTAAAATATGGGGTCTGTGGTAGAGTGCACGGGCCATAGCGATGCGCTGCCGCTGGCCACCTGACATGCGAATGCCCCTTTCACCTACAAGAGTATTGAAACCATCCGAAAGGCCCTTTTCGATAAATTCGAGGATTTGCGCCGCTGCGGCCACCTCCCGGAGACGGATCCAGTTGATTTCATCGTCGGTGACCCCAAATGCGATATTTCGTGCGATTGTGTCATCGAGCAGAAAAACGTCCTGGGGCACATACCCGATCCCCGCCTGCCAAGCCCGGATATTTTCGTCCGCAAGGGGGATCTCATCAATAAAAATCCGCCCTGAAGTCGGAGAATGGAGTCCCAGAATCAGATCAACGAGTGTGGATTTTCCAGAACCTGTCGGCCCAATGATGCCGATTGAAATATTTTTTTCTACAGTAAGGTTAATGTTATTGATTACCGGCTTATGGCCCCCATGATATTCGAATGTCACATTCTCAAGCCTGACTTCCCGGTTCCAGGTCATGGGAATATCAGTTGGAGCCGTGATTTGCTTTCGGCGAACAATTCGAGTGTTATCGCATGATGTTTTCTTAAATTCTTCATAGATTTCTTCAACATTATGCCGACTAGTGGAAATCTGCGAAAGTTGCGCGTAAAGGATTTGCGCCGCCGGCAACAACCGCAACGCAGCAAATCCGATGACGCCCATCACAGGCAGAATTTGATCTAATCCCTGCCCCAAGCTGGCTAACGAAATTACCACGACGATAATTCCCCCGAATGCAAGGGGCTCGAGCAAATATTTGGGGGCGCTGTAATAGAGAGGAAGCACAGAATTAATCCGGGCGAGCGCGGCGGAATGCTCCCCGTAGCGTGAAAGGAAGTATTGCTCGGCCCGCTGAACCTTAATGGGTTTGATGCCGCCCAAAAACTGCTGTGCCTCTATCATTGTTCCCCGGTATGCATCCTTGAGTGTTTTTGACGCATTCACTCGTCGTGATATTAAAAATCTGAAAATAACAGTGTAGTAAACCGCAAGGAGCAGGGCCGAACCAATTGCGACAAACGGATTAACGATGATCAGGGTGATGACGAGGAACACCACCGTGACGAGACGGGAGAATCCCTCCATAAGTGCCAGCAATACTTGATTGATCATCTGCATGACGTCAGTATTTGCTTTCTTGAGTAGAATGCCCGTATTGATGCGCAAAAAATAACTCCAAGGCTGGGAAACAATCTCCGTCATGAGTTGAATCCTAAGCCAATGGCCAAGGCCTTCACCGTATCGCCCACGTGAATAATCACTAAAAAGATTCACTGCGTTGGACGCGCAGAGGCTGAATATCGAAAATATCCCGGCGAAAAGGAGCAGTCTGGAATCGGATATGTCCGGTGCAAAAGCCAAGATTCGCATGCCGATCGCAGAGGCGCGGAAACCGGTAGGGTTTGCCGCAATGGATAGAAATGGAAAGATCGAAGCCACACCGATGACTTGAAACAGGCCTTGCACAAAAACCACAGCGATCAATAACAGCGGTTTCCTCAGCCCGTATGGTCGGGCTAAAAAATAAACCTTCCTAACGATTTCAAAGAAATTAGAAAACATACTCAGCAGGGAAATTGGGGGTCAGTGTGGAATGGCACTATCAAAGGGGGCAGTCCTGAATGGCGCTAAGTTAAGGCTGCACGCGAAGAGGAGGATCGTGGGGAT
>JBAWZH010000029.1:0-19688 GCA_037143135.1 bacterium | reverse complement strand
TGCGCAGCGTGGAGAATGTGGTCCAGGAACTTGAGGATGTCCGCAAGAACTTCCCCCTCAAAATCGTCTACTTCCATGATGACCTGTTCATCATGAACCGGGTGTGGCTCAAGAAATTCGCGGACGTGTACAGCGAACGCGTGGGTCTGCCCATGATTTGCTATGTCCGTGCCAACCTGGTGAACGAGGATGTGGTAAAGGCCCTTAAGAAGGCCAACTGCATCACCATCGCCATGGGCGTCGAGAGCGGAAATGAAGAGTTGCGGAAGTTAGTCCTGAAACGCGATATGACCAACGCCAAGATCATTGAGGCGGCGGATCTGTTCCACAAGTACGGCATCTCGATCATGACCCAGAACATGGTCGGCCTGCCGGACGAGACCATTGAAAACGCCTACGAGACCATCCTGGTCAACACCAAGGTCAAGCCCGCCTATGCCTGGGCCTCGATCTTCCAGCCCTATCCGAGGACGGAACTTTACCACTACTGCGTGGAGAAGGGATACCTCGATCCCTCGCACAAGCAACACGCCTCCTATCAGGTGGAGTCCCCCATCAACAAGGGAAAAACAAAGCGTGAGTTCGAGAACCTGCATAAGTTCTTTTCCCTGTGCATTGAATTCCCTTCCCTGATCCCGCTTTCCCGCCGCCTGATCAAGTGGCCGGGCAATTTGCTATTCGACCTTATCTATCGCGGATTCAAGGGCTACACCCACATTTTCCGCCTCAAGATGAGCAGCGGCGAAATCGGCTTCTTCGTTTACCTATGGGGCATCATGCTCTATAAAATCCGAACCAAACTCGGGCGGACCTATTAGCCCTCCCCTCATGGATTCAACAGATGAACTGTGGGACGCGGAACGCGCGGAGATGGTCGAGACTCTTCGCGATTACGATATCCGCGATGAACGCCTGTTATCCGTGATGGGGCGGATCCCCCGACACCTCTTCATTCCCGAAGCCTATCGTTCCCATGAAACGGCCTATGCAGACCATCCCTGCCCGATTGGCGACCGCCAAACCATCTCCCAACCCTATATTGTGGCCTACATGACCGAGAAACTTGGAATCAAACCCGGCGACAAGGTGCTGGAGATCGGTACCGGCTCCGGCTATCAGGCCGCCGTTCTGGCAGGCTTGGGTGCCCGGGTCTATTCCATGGAGATCCTGTCCTCACTCGTGAACCATGCTCAGGCCATACTGACCGGGCCTGAGTATTCCAATCTCGTGCATTGCCGACAAAGCGACGGTTATGAGGGATGGCCCGAGGAGGCCCCGTTCGATGCCGTGATCGTGACCTGCGGGCCGGAAACTGTTCCCAAGACTCTGGTTGACCAACTCCGGGAAGGTGGGCTCATGATCGTACCAGCGGGTTCCTCCTCACGCCAACGCCTGGTCATAGTCAGAAAAATTGATGGCACGATCAAAACAACCCGGGATTTGGCCGTGATGTTCGTCCCCATGGTGCATTCCACTTCCTCGTAGCCGCGCCTGATAAGGCGTGGGGATAACCCCGTCCAACCTGCGGACGCCACTCATTTCAGTTCCTGTATCAGGAACACGTTTTTCAACAACAGTTTTTGCATCATGTTGTTAATCAATATGATACAGCGTAATTTTATGTTCCTGATTTTGCTCCATGACCACCATTGAGGTATCTTTCCCCTCAAATGACGGGAAAGACTCTTCATTCTGAATCACAACGGGCGTTGACAAACTGGTTGAGGGCGAACCGGGAGGCGCGTCATGTGACCATGCGCACGGTGGCGGGGCAACTCGGGGTGTCGCACTCGTGGGTAGCCAAGACTGAAAATGGCGAACGTCGCCTGGATATGAATGAATTTGTCGATCTCTGTTTTGCCCTTGGATTGGATCCCCATCAAGGGTTGAATCTGATCATCACCAGCAAGTCGGCCTACGCCAATGCCAGTTACGCCGATTTAAAAGCGGCCGAGCGGGCGCCCCGGTTCAGACCCAAAGGCAAGTAAGACTCACCCCTGCCCCTACCCCTGCCCTGCCGCATCGGCCTTCAAGTCATACCCCGCCGACCCAGTATAGCGAACGCTCATCAGATCGCCCGGTTTCGTATCGGAGGCAAGACCGCGCACAAACGTCATTCCATCCACGTCCGGAGCCTGGCCCCGCGAACGGGCGAACCACAGTCCCTTCTTCGCCAAACGCAAAAGCAGCACTTCGTCCCACTGACCCCGACGGGCTTTGGCTTTGGCGAAGGCAATATCCTGCTGAACCTCCATCAGTCTGTTTCGACGTCGCTGTCCGGTTTCCGACGAAACAGGACTTGGCATTGTGGCCGCCGCCGTCGTCTCCTCGGGCGAATACGCGAACACTCCCAGGTGGTCAAACTCGGTGTCTTGGACAAACCGAACCAGTTCGTTAAACTGCGCCACAGTCTCACCCGGAAACCCGACGAGACACGTTGTCCGTAACACAACACCGGGAAGTCTGGATCGGGCAAGTTCGGGAAATTTCAGAACGGCCTCACGTCCGCCGGGTCGGCGCATGGCGCTCAATACCGCTCCATGGGCGTGCTGGATTGGAATATCAAGATAACGGCACACCTGCGACACCTCGCCCATGGCCTCCAACAACGCGTCGCTCAGATAGGCGGGGTGCCCGTAAAGCAACCGTATCCAGAACCGACCGCCCAGTTTCCCGAGTTGCCGTAGCAAGGCCGGCAAATCGGATCCATCCTTCAAGTCATGACCGAAACGCGTGGTGTCCTGCGAAATCAGGTTCAGTTCGCGGATACCGCGTCCCAGCAGGGATTCCGCCTCACGGACAATACCATCGATCATCCTGGACCGGTAGCGTCCGCGGATTCCCGGAATCGCGCAGAAGGCGCACCGGTGATTGCACCCCTCGGCGATCTTTACGTAGGCAAAGGGACCCCCGGTGAGAATGATGCGCGACGGCAACGGACTGAACACTTTCCGCGACACGGCCGAGACGTTCAGGATGCCATGCTCCCCTTTCTCCAGTCGCCTGACGATGCGCCCGATTTCGGGCAGTTGATCAAGCCCGATGAAGGCATCCACCTCGGGAATGGCGCGCTGAAGTTCGGCCTTATAACGCTGAATCAGGCAACCCGCCACAATGACCGCACGGCACTCACCGGACTGTTTCCGGGCACAGGCCCGAAGAATGGCATCCACCGACTCCTCCTTGGCGTCACCTATGAAGCCACAGGTGTTGACCAGGATAATATCGGCTTCCTCGGGTGACGGCGCCAGGGAAATACCCTCCGCGCGGAGCACGGCGGCCATATGCTCGGAATCCACTAGGTTCTTGGCGCACCCAAGACTGATGAAGCCCACCCTCATTTCAGTTTGATATAGGGCGCGGGGGGAGGCATCGCCAGACGCAGGGGGCGGGTGGTGGGGTCGATCTTCCGTTCCACTCCCTTGGACAGGGAGGCAGCCTGGGGAAGCGGGGCATCCTTACCGCCCATCAACAAAGAGGCCGCGCCGATGATCAGGATGATCACGACCAGAACGGCAAATCCAATGGCGGCATAGCGCCCCACCGGCATCGGCTCGCTGTCCGGCATCGGCTCGCTGTCACGGGACAACTCGCCACCGGATGACTGGAGCCGCGTCAGCGCCCCGGAAAGAGAGCGGAGGACATCCTGTGTAGCCATGACCATGGACTTTGCGATCAGGGGCATGCTCGTTCCGCTGGATTCCTTGAAGCGGGCCAGAGGAGTGGGCTGGGGAAGCCCGTCGTTGATGGCCGAAGGGGGTGGAATTTCTGTTTTCAGGGTGGGCCGGGTTGTCCGCGCATAGTTGCTCAGGTAGTGATGGATCAGGGGCGCGGGATCCAATCCCACCTGTTCGGCGTAGAGCTTGATGAAGCCCTTGCCATAAAGGGGCGCGGCCATCGCGCTGTAGTCATCGCTTTCCAGCGCCTCGATGATGTGCGACTTGATACGGGTGGCTTCAACCACATCCGCAATGCTTAAGCCGTGTTTCTCACGCGCCTGCCTGAGGGCGGCGCCGGGCGTCCGGGGTGCAAGAAGTTCATTCATGGTTTCTCATCCTGTTCTTCGGAAGAATTAACGGGAATTTCCCCGTCCATATCAATCAGAATTTCACGGGGATCGGACCCGCGCGCGGGCCCGACAATTCCGCGTTCCTCCAGTACATCCATAATCCGGGCCGCCCGCGTGTAGCCAATCCGGAGCCGCCGCTGGAGGGACGAGGTCGAGGCGCGGTGCGTTTCCCGGATGATCTGAACGGACATTTCGATCAGTTGATCATCCTCGGTATCATCCCCGCCCTTGGCCAACATGTCGTCAAAACTGGGCGTCGGCCTGCCATCCGTGGCGGGCGGCGGGGCGACTCTCGCGATGTCCGTCTTCCTCGCCGCAGAACCGGATTCGTTCGATGGCGCGACCACGGTCGGAGGACATTGCTTCTTGATGAAGTCCACGATCTTGTGAATGTCCTCATCCGAGATGAGGGCGCCCTGCGCACGGATCAACTTGCTGGCGCCGGGCGGCAGAAAAAGCATGTCGCCCCGTCCGAGAAGTTTGTCGGCTCCATTCGCATCAAGGATCGTCCGGCTGTCATTTTTCTGCGCCACCTGGAAGGCAATACGCGCCGGGAAGTTGGCCTTGATGGTGCCGGTGATGACATCGACGGAAGGACGCTGGGTCGCCAGAATCATGTGAATGCCAACGGCTCGGGCGAGTTGGGCAATTCGCGCGATATAGTTTTCGATTTCCGCCTGGGCCGTGAGCATCAGATCGGCCAGTTCGTCCACAATGATCACAATATAGGGAAGTTTTGCCGGGAGGCGGGACACCTCCTCGCTCTCTCCGAGCAGGTTCATCTGTTTCTCGATCGGGCGGGCATTGAAGGTCTTGATGTTGCGAACACCCGCCTTGGCCATGATCTGGTAGCGGCGCTCCATCTCGGTGATCGCCCAGCGCAACGCACCCGCCACGCGTTTGGGATCCGTAATGACCTCATTGCGGGCTCCGAGAAGATGCGGAAGATGGTTATAGACGGAAAATTCAACAATCTTCGGATCGATCAGCATCAGTTGAAGTTGTTCCGGCGACCGCGACATGAAGAGGCCTGCGAGGATGGAATTCATGCAGACTGTTTTGCCCGAGCCGGTGGCGCCGGCCACCAGCAGGTGCGGCATGGTTGCCAGATCCGCAATCAGATCATTTCCGCCCACATCCTTGCCGAGGATGATTGGAATTTCCATGCGGTGCGGATGCCAATGCGGCCCTTGCAGCAGCTCACGGAGATAGACCATGCTCGTCGTAATATTGGGAACCTCAACCCCCACGGTCCCCTTCCCGGGGATGGGCGCCTGAACCCGGACACTGGAGGCCTTGAGCGAGAGCGCCAGGTTATTGCTGAGGCCCACGATTTTCTCGATCTTAACCCCGGCTGCGGGAATGAGTTCATAGCGGGCCACGGTGGGTCCGCACTCCACCGTCTTGAGTTCAGTCTTGATCCCAAATTCGTCCAAAGTCTGGACAATCAGGCGCCCAATCGCATCCGTATCCGCCTGAATGGCGCCCGGCCGGTTCGCGGGAATTTCGGAAAGAAGCGACAACGGCGGCAACTGGTAGGCGCCAGGAACCACGGCGGGCGGCGGCGGTGGCGGAGCAGGCTTCACCTCCAGTTTGGGCGCAATGGGCTTGGGCGCCGGGACAGGAACCGGTACGGGTTCCTTTTCCTCAGGTTCCACCACGGGAACGGGTCTCTCTTTGATCTTGGGCGCTGACTTCACAGGTTCCTTCTCCTGTTTCGGAAGGGGTATCAGTTCGCCTTGTTCCGAACCCTCCTCGAGGCGTTTTTCCTCCCGCGCCGCGACACGCTCAAGCCGCTCACGCTTCCAGGACTTCACCTCCGGTTTGCGCTTGTGGGGATCCAGCATGTCACGATCCTGGCGGGAAGCCAGTTGACCGGCTTTATCGTGTAGCATCGCCGTAACCCTGAGAATCGCGTCCCAACCAAAAAACAAAACCAAACCGGCCAGAAAAATGGCCATGATCAGGATATTGGCGCCAACGTCACCCAGAAGTTGAACCGACAACAGTTGGGCCAGCATCCGCGCGGGAATGCCGCCCACGGCGCTGACATTCCAGGCCAATAGGAAGGACTCAAACCAGTTGGCGTGGAGTTCCAGAAGACAGGATAACGACACCATGATCAACGCCGCCCAGATCAACTTGGCCCGAATGTGCTCAATGCCGTGGAAGATCATGACTATTCCGAAACCCAGAAACCAAAGCGGAATCAAATAGGCGCACAAACCAAATAGTTCAAACAAGACAAAGGCCGTCCAGGCGCCACCGGGTCCGATGAAATTCGCCGGCGGAGCATTAACAGGCTGGTACAACAACGGAATATCGCGCCAATCATACGACGTCAGGCTCAGGAACAGGATCACACAGACCGCGAGAAGGACAATGCTCCAGGCCTCCCGGACGCTGCTGCTTACCTTGTTTCTTGTCTCTTCCATGGAATTCAACACTGTTCAGGGATGATCCGACTCCATCGCATCGCGCTCCCCGGCTCCCGCCGCCTTCCGGCACCGGATCACCAATTCGCGACAGGGCGAGTTGGTGACCCCGGCCAGCAGGCTCAATCGCAAACCGCTTTCTGCGGCCTGAAGCGCCTTGTCATACCGCGCCGCCGCGTAATAGGCTTCGCCCAAGGTATTCCAGATGGCATAATCCGACGGCACATCCAGCACCGCCGCGCGGGCCAGTTTGACCGCGCGAGTGACGTTAGTCCCCCCCGCATCCTTGACATGGAGCAACACCCAGGCAAGATTATTCTTCACCATGGGACTCTCCGGAACAGCCTTTGTCAGGGTCTCCAGGAGCGGCAGCGCCTCGGCATAACGCTTCGTCTCGATGTACGCCGCGCTAAGGCCGAAGGCAACCTCGTTGTTGGACGGCTGAAGGGATCGGGCCTTCTCAAACAACGCCATGGCCTGGGTCCATTTTCCGTCCGCAAGGCATTCACGCCCGCTCGTCAGTAACGCACTGACATCACCCGCCGAATCGAACTGCGCCACACCCGGCTCGATGGCGACTTTTCCCGAAGACGGCGCGGGCGTCTCCGCGAGAACCGCCACGCAACCCGCCATCCACACAACCATACAACGTGTCATTCTCATAAACGCTTTTCTCCCGGCATCCGAACCGTCACCTTGACGGTGCTCGGAGATACCACGGCGGAAACTCCTCCCGCACTCTGAACATGTACCGGAACGGTATAGAGTCCCGGCGTATTTAATCCAATACAATCCGCAAACACGCGAACCTGTACCGTGTCGGCGGAGATGGATTCATTCAGCCGACTTGTCAGGGTTACGTCAACCGACGGCGGCTCGACATCCACAGCCATCAGGTGCCCCGGTTCCATGATGGTGTTTACCGGAACATTTTTCAACTGTTTGCCTGCGCTCTTCCCGCTAATGACCACCTTCACCTGAACTTCGGCGGGATCCAAACTGGCGACCCAGTTGTCGCCGGGGGCCTGCACCATGCAGCGGCGCACAAAGGATTCCACCCGGCCATCCACATCCACCGGTTGGGCATACACGCAATCGGTGGTCTTCAGTTTCGCGGCGGGCCCGCGCAAGAGAACGATTGAGGGATCGCACAGCACCGCCTCAACCTGCCCGAACAGGGGCGCCCCGGTGGTTCTGCCCTTGACTGGAACACGCCGCTCGTCCTGGCGGTCCAACGTGACCAGAAGACTGGACGGATGCACCGCAATGGCACGGACGCCGCGGATTCCCTTGATCATCGCCGGAGTCAGTTGGATTTCCTGCGGCAAGGGACTGGAATCTCCCGAGAGCTCCACGACGGCCTGGAGTCGCCGGGGATCCAGCAACTGAATATCCTCCTGGGATCCTCGCAGCGTGACGTCCACCGTTGAGATGGACTGATTCAGGATGGCCATCCCATCCTGAACGCGAATCTGGAGGTGAATGTCGGGAATCTCGATCTCGAAACTGATCGTGTCCTGAATGATATACCAGGTCAGGAGGGAGAGGAGCAAAGACAGCCCCTTAAGCCTTTTGTTGCGGCCCACTAATTCGCGAAGGGTGACCAGACTACCCGGCATGGGTCCCCTCCTCCCGCTCCCGCGTCTCCGTTTTGGCAATGCCATTGAGACTGAGGTTCAATTCCTGTCTGGCGCGGGCCCAGCGGTTCGTTGATGCCGATTCCTTTGTCAACACTCCCGCCAGGAATTTCCGAAGGCGCTCCTCATCAAAATCACGACTAATCCGGCCCCGCGTGCTGATGGAAACCATGCCGGTTTCCTCCGAGACAACAATCGCGATGGCATCCGTCTCCTCCGTCAGCCCCATGGCCGCGCGGTGGCGGGTGCCCAGTCCGCGGCTGAGTTCCGGCTCCTGACTGAGGGGAAACAGGCAGCCGGCGGCGACAATACGGGTTCCGCTGATGATCACACCGCCGTCATGCAGCGGCGTGTGGGGGAAAAAAACCGTCGCCAGCAAATCCGCGTTAACCCGGGCGTCGAGTTTGACGCCGGTATCCTGGATCGCCTTGGTGGAGTCGGTGCGCTCAATGGCAATCAGGGCGCCAATCCGGCGTTCCGCCAAAAGCATGACCGCCTCGATGATGCTGTCCACATAGTCGCGGGATTCCACCGGCGCCGCCAGGAAGGGCTGACGCCCGATCTCGGCGAGCGCGCGTCGAATCTCCGGCTGGAATATCACCAGCAACGCCAACGCGAGATAGACAGACAGACGGCGCAACAGCCAATTGAGGGCATAGATGTGGAAGACACGCGTCACCACAATGGCAATCAGCAGCACCATCAGAAGCCCGATGAAAACCTTGAGACTGCGGGTCTCCCTGAAAAACAGGATCAGGAAGTAAAATCCGCACGCCAGCACCAGGATTTCGACGAGTCCGCCAAATCCGGGCCAACTTATCTGATTGATCCAGTCCACTCCACCGTCTCCCCGTTCAGCGCCGCGACCAGTCTCGCGGCATCCACCGATTCTTTCACCTCATGCACACGCCAAATATGGGCTCCGTGCGCCGCCGCCCACACCGCGCAGGCCAGACTGCCAGCCCCCCGATGCTCCACATCACGACCGGTA
The DNA here is from genome assembly GCA_037143135.1 of bacterium. Classification (GTDB taxonomy): domain Bacteria; phylum Verrucomicrobiota; class Kiritimatiellia; order CAIKKV01; family CAITUY01; genus JAABPW01. Next base: position 10,556 of record JBAWZH010000029.1, on the reverse strand, counting down.
ATGATTCCGATGAACCGTTTCCTCGACACGCCGACCAGCACCGGACGGCCCAGCGCGGTCAAGGCCCCGAGATTCGCCAGCAACGTCACATTATGCTCCGATGTCTTCCCGAACCCGATGCCCGGATCAAGCGCCATGGTGTCCGTCGCCAGACCGGCTTGTGTCAATGCCGAAATCCGTCCCTCCAGAGCGCCCGCAACCTCTCTCACCACATCATCATACTGCGGATTCTGCTGCATCGTCGCCGGCTCGCCCCGCCTGTGCATCAACACCACCCCGGCCCCGAAACGACGGGCCACTCCCGGCATCTCGGGATCGCCCTCCAACGCCGTCACATCATTGATGATACGAGCCCCGGCCCCCAGCGCCGCCGCCGCCACGTCCGCCTTCCGGGTATCCACCGAAATAACCGGCGCCCCGGCCCGTGTCGCAAAAACCTCAGCCAGCGCCCGTATTACCGGGATCACACGCAGGGCTTCCTCTTCAGGCGAAACAGGCGTCGCCCCCGGCCGCGAGGACTCGCCGCCAACATCCACCCCATCCGCGCCTTCGTCCGCCATTTCAATACCACGACGAACCGCCGCCTCAATATCATGAAACCGGCCCCCATCCGAGAACGAATCCGGGGTCACATTCAATATCCCCATGACCAACGGGCGTCGGCCGACGTGAAACGTCCGATCCCGACATCGCCAGAGTATGGTTGGCGTCATGCTCATCAATAAAGTGACCCGGCCCTCATCCGGCCGCAGGCGCCACGGCGGGGGTCTCCGAGGGTTCCACAACCGGGATTCGCTCGTTTTCCGGCAAAATCCTTCCGTGCGCCATCAAATCCTCGACATCGCGGGCATCCAGCGTTTCTCGCTCCAGCAGCGCCTTGGTGATTAACTCCAGTTTGTCCCGGTTCTTCTCAATAATCTCCCTGGCGCGACTGTAACTGTCGCGCAGGAGATTACTGATCTCTCCGTCAATTTTCCGGGCTGTATCCTCGCTAAAGTCCTGAGACCGGGAAATCTCGCGACCCAGGAACATCAGTTCCTCGTGATTGCCGAATGTCTGCGGTCCGAGGTTCTCGTTCATCCCCCAGTCGCACACCATCAACCGCGCCAGCCGGGTCGCCTGCTTCAAATCGCTGCGGGCGCCGGACGTGATGTCGCCGAAGATCAACTCCTCCGCCACGCGGCCCCCCATCATGGTGGCAAGGATGCCCTTGAGTTTCCGTTTGCCTTCCATGTAACGATCCTTTTCAGGAAGTTGCATGGTGGCGCCGAGATAGGCCGTCCCGCGGGGAATAATGGTGATTTTATGGAGCGGCTCGCTCTCCTCGACCAGCAGGGTCACCAGCGCATGGCCCGTCTCGTGGTAGGCGGTGATCTTCTTTTCCTTTTCATCCAGCACGCGGCTGCGGCGTTCACGCCCCCAACGCACCTTGTCACGCGCCTCCTCGAGATCAGGGAGGGTCACGGATTCTTTTCCGCCACGGGCCGCCAGCAACGCCGCCTCATTCATCAGATTCGCCAGGTCGGCGCCGGAAAAACCCGGCGTGCCGCGGGCAATACGCCGGAGTTCAACGGTCGGTGACAACTTGATGTTTCGGGCATGAATTTTAAGAATCGCCTCCCGCCCGTCGAGTGTGGGCAAATCAATCACAATCTGGCGGTCAAAGCGGCCGGGCCGCTGTAACGCCGGATCCAGGACGTCGGGCCGGTTCGTGGCGGCAATAATGATGACGCCCTCCTGAGTGTCAAAACCATCCATCTCCACCAGCAACGCGTTGAGCGTCTGCTCGCGTTCATCGTGCCCGCCACCGATCCCTGAGAAACGACTGCGACCCACGGCGTCAATCTCATCGATAAAGATGATGCACGGGGCGCTCTTCTTGCCCTGCTCGAACATATCGCGGACACGCGAGGCGCCGACACCGACGAACATCTCCACAAAATCCGAACCGCTGATGCTGAAGAAGGGCACATCCGCCTCCCCCGCAATCGCCTTGGCCATCAGTGTCTTGCCCGTTCCGGGCGGCCCCATCAGGAGAACGCCTTTCGGGATGCGTCCGCCGAGTTTCTGGAATCGTTTCGGATCCTTCAGGAAGTCGATGATTTCCTGAACCTCCTCCTTGGCCTCCTCCACGCCGGCCACATCCTTGAAGGTCACCTTGTTCTTGTCGCGGTTGAGCATCTTCGCGCGGCTCTTGCCAAAACTCAGGGCCCCCTGCCCCATGCCCTTCATCTGGCGCGAGAACATGAACCAGAGCAAGCCGAGAAGCAACAGCACCGGCAGGGCGCTGGAGACAATCTGCCAGAAATACGGGCTGTCGCGCTTGAACCCGAACTTCACGCCATGCTCGCGCAACCACTTCGGCATGTCATCCGTGACCATGACATCCACCTTGAACTTCTTGGGTTTGCCCGTGACCGGATCGATCGACTTCTGGGTGCCCTGGATATACTGATTACCGGAAATCTCGGCCACAATCTCGCATTCGGGAATTTCACCTTTCTCTACGAGTTGGACAAAATCCGGATTGTATTTCATTTCGGAAACAATCTGTTGTTCGCCTTTGTAGAAATACTGGTAAGTCACCAGCATCAGTCCAAAAACGGCAAACCACAGGAGCATCCCTCGCGGGTTGAACTTCGGCGGCGGCAGCAAATCCGGCTTCTTCTTGGCAGGCTCCACAGACGGCGGCGCCTGCGGGGCTTTGGTGTCATTCGATGATTCCATAGTATCCTCAGTTATTCTGCATCACAATTCAGGGCGGCATACTAAAGGATGCAGGATAATTTCGCAAATACTATGGGATGCGACCCATTCCCGACTTCTTGCTTCCGCAAGGTCGCGCACTTCAGTACAGTTTGCCCCATGTTTCTGAAGAAAGACAAGAACCGGCATGACCCCTATGCCGTTTGGCGTAGCCGGGAGTTTAAACTGTTCTCCGCAGGGTGGCTGGCCCTGGTCATGGCCGGACAAATCGAGGCCATTGCGGTTGGAATCCATGTGTATGCCAAAACGGCCGACCCCCTCGCCCTCGGCTGGATCGGTCTGGCGCGGGCGGCGCCGGTGATTCTCCTGGCGATCGCCGGGGGTCAACTGGCCGACCGGTTCAACCGGAAAACGGTCATGATCCTGACCCAGACGCTCGGGCTCGCAGCCGTCGCCGGACTGGCCGTGCTTGCCTTTTATGAAGCCGATATCCGCTGGTTCTACGTGTTTCTCCTGCTTGGCGCCATCGGTCAGGCGCTGGGCTCCCCCGCACGATCCGCGATCCTTCCCCAATTAGTGCCGATTTCCCTCTTCAGTAATGCCATGGCCTGGAACTCGAGCCTGTTTCAGGTCGGCACCATGATCGGCCCCGCGATCGGAGGGTTTCTCCTCGGCGCCCACGACTACACTCCGCCCGCCTTCGTGCTTGCGCTGATCCTGCGTCTGGGTGCACTCGCCGCCATCGCGCTTCTCCAGGTCAGGGACACAGCGCGAAAAGTCCAGGATGTCTCCATCCGTAGCGTTCTGGCGGGGGTTCGTTTCGTCCGGGATAACAAAATCATCCTCGCCACCATCACACTCGATTTGTTTGCCATACTACTGGGCGGAGCGGTGTATCTGCTTCCCCTGTACGCGAAGGATATCCTCCATGTGGGCGGGCTTGGACTGGGACTTCTTCGCTCCGCAGAGGCGATCGGGGCCATCACCATGGCCATGACCATCACCCATATGCCGCCGATCAGGAACGCCGGACGGGCCATGCTTTGGGCGGTGGCCGGATTCGGCGCCGCCACAATAATGTTCGGTCTTTCCCAATGGTTCTGGGTCTCCATGGCAGCCATGTTCCTCATCGGCGCATGTGACAATGTCAGTGTCATTGTCCGCCACACGCTGGTTCAGGTATTGACCCCCGACCCCATGCGCGGGCGGGTCTCGGCGGTGAACAACATCTTCATCGTCTCATCCAACGATCTCGGCGGGTTCGAGTCCGGGGCCAGCGCCCGATTATTCGGGGCCCTGGCATCAGGCTTCGGCTGGGCCGAGTCGGGACTCTCCTCCCGTATTGCCGGCGCTGTCGGCTCTGTCATTTTCGGCGGCATCGGCGCCGTGGTCGCAGTGATCGGATGCGCCAAACGTTGGCCGCAGATATTGTCGCTGGGTTCCCTGGGCGACATCAAGCCGAAGGATGAAGCCATCATCCTTAAAGAGGCGGCCGAGGAAGAATCGTTGAAGTGACGGGGGACTTACGCTTCCATGACCAACTGATCAACAGCAGGCCGGCCGTGATGGTAAGAAGGTAGTCCACCGGAACGCCGAGCAACCAGTGCTTGTGCCAGGGAATAAACTGGGGTGAAAACTTGCCGAAACCGAAAGCCGGATTGAAGACGAACCAGAGGAAGTCCTCAACAATCCAAAAAACCATCACGGATCCGAGAATACGGGCCTCCAGACGCCAAGAAAAAATTCCACCCACAAACAACGGAATATGAAACACCAGGGCCATGAACGAAAATACCCAGGCGTGGTAGCCGGTGATCGTCTTCCCGCCCCAAAACCAGTTCAACCAGGAATTTTCGAGACGCCATGTCGGAAGGTTTGCAGCCCACCCCGCCCCCCCCTCGATCTGGATCTCCACGTTCGCAAAAACCGCGCCCAGTAGAATCACCCAGAGGAACAACATCGTGGCCTTGTGGTATCTACGGCGGAATGTCATGTGGTGAAATACTGCTGTTGGTTGGGACAGTCATTCCTCTCGGTCTATCTGAAACCATCGGGGATCAGGTTACACATTCCGTTGGGAACAACAAAGCGTTTTGTGGCAAGGGCGTCTCAACGGATAGGACCTGCATAATTTTATGGTGAAAGCCGTTTGTTATGGAATAATCCAAGGGCTGATGACCAAAGAGATCACAGAAGACACCATTGCGGCCATTGCCACGGCTCCGGGAGAGGGAGCCATTGCGATTGTGCGCGTTTCCGGCCCGGATAGCCTGAGTATCGCAGACCGGATCTTTGTCGGACAAGGCCCCCCACCCTCCCGGAGACCAGCCCAGTCCTTTCTTCACGGGATGATCCGAGGCGCGGAAGGCGTTGCCGATGAAGTCATTTTGCTGATTTACAGGGCGCCTCATAGTTATACACGAGAGGATTCCATTGAGATCCAGGGGCACGGCGGCTCGTCCGCAGCCAAGCACATTCTAAGAATTGTACTGGATGAAGGCGCCCGACTGGCTGATCCAGGGGAATTCACCAAACGCGCCTTCCTGAGCGGCCGGATTGACCTGGTTCAGGCCGAGGGAGTCCTTGACCTTATCCGTGCAAGGACAGATCGCGCGGCAAACGCCGCCTTGGAGCAATTGGATGGCGCCCTGAGTGTCTCATTTAACACTCTCTACGACGCCACACTGGGTCTTGCAGCGGATATTGAATCCACGCTCGATTTCTCAGAAGATGAACTGCCAGAATCAGTTACAACAAACGTAATCAACCAGTTACAAACTCTTGAAACTGATTTGATGTCACTTCTATCAACCTGGCATGAAGGTCATCTGCTTCGTGAAGGCGCCCTGGTAGTAATCGCAGGCAGACCCAATGTTGGTAAATCCACCCTCATGAACGCACTTCTTGGGAGAGAAAGATCCATCGTCACACCGATCGCAGGAACCACGCGCGACATTATCGAGGAACACTTCTCCATAGATGGCTATATAGTCCGTTTGGTTGACACAGCCGGTCTTCGTGAGTCTGACTGTGAAATCGAATCAGAAGGGATCCGACGCGCACTACATCACATTAGTCAAGCAGACTTGACTCTATACGTCATAGACGGATCGGTTGAGGTCGATGATCATGATGCAGATCAACTCAATAAATTGAATAGGAAGAAATCAATTATTGTTATTAATAAATGCGATATGGCAATTAATAAGACCATACAGTCAATTGAGACTAAATGGTCTCATTTGTTGATTAGCGCGACTCACCTTCAAGGGCTTGACGACCTCAAAGGAGTCATTGTGTCGAAGTTGGGCATTTTTGACACTCCCGAGCATCACGCACTGATATCGGAGCGTCACCGCAGACTGCTCATATCTGCACACAAGGACATCGTAGAGGCCACCCTGCTCCTAAAGCGCCCAACCCCTGAACCGGAACTGGCAGCATCCCGACTGCGAGGAGCACTTGAGACACTAGGCGAATCAACTGGTCGGGTTTACCACAGCGAACTGCTCAATAACATCTTCAGTCGATTCTGCATCGGTAAGTAGATGGATCCCTTTCAAGTCATAGTCATTGGTGCAGGGCACGCCGGCTGCGAGGCAGCCCTGGCCGCCGCCAGAATGGGCGCCAAGACCGCCCTGATCACCATGGACAGGAATGCCATAGCCAGAATGTCATGCAACCCTTCCATAGGCGGTATTGCAAAATCACACATCGTTTGCGAACTGGACGCCCTAGGTGGCGAGATGGCCAGGAACAGCGATTACACTGGAATCCAGTTCCGCACCCTGAACACAAAAAAGGGACCCGCCGTTCAGGCTTTTAGGACACAGTGCGATAAACATGCCTACGCAAACCGGATGAGACTTGTTATCGAGGCCACTCCGAACCTGAGTATCATCGAGGCTACAGTCGACTATATCTGGACCGAAAACGGAGCCTTACGCGGCATTATCACGTCAGATGGTTCAAGAATTGCATCCAAAGCAGTGGTTATCACAACAGGAACCTTCCTTAATGGCACCATCCACATTGGAAAGCTCTCATTCCCGGGAGGCCGCAAGGGAGAACATTCCGCCCCGAAGATGAGTGATTCGATTGCGGGCCTTGGCTTCAGGATGGGACGACTTAAAACGGGAACTCCGCCACGGATCCACAAAGAAAGCATAAACTGGAACAAGACCGAGGCCCAACCCGGCGATATACCTCCGCCGTTCTTCTCGTACCAAGTCGGAAGGGAATGTGAATTGTTCCACGTGGAACATAGGGCAGACAGCAGTCATCAGACTCCAGGCGTCAGACCAGACAAAGAGAATATGTTCCACGTGGAACATTCCGGTTTGCGCCCGTGGCTTCCGGGAACTGACCAACTTCCTTGCCATATTACGCACACAACGCCCGAAACACACCAGATTATCCGCGATAATCTTGATAAAAGCGCCATGTATTGCGGAATTATCACGGGAACCGGCGCTCGCTATTGTCCGTCGATTGAAGATAAAGTCGTCAAGTTCTCCGACAAGGATTCTCATCACATCTTCCTTGAGCCGGAGGGCAGAACCACGGACGAGATCTATCCAAACGGCACCTCAAACAGTTTACCAGAGGACGTGCAACTGGCCATGATCCATTCGGTCCCGGGTTTGGAGCACGCGGTCTTCACGAACCTTGCCTATGCCATTGAATATGATTACTCGGATCCAACCCAATTGACCCACACACTGGAGTCGAAGCTTGTTGAGCACCTCTATCTGGCCGGACAGATCAATGGCACGACCGGATATGAGGAGGCAGCGGGGCAGGGGTTCGTTGCCGGTGTCAATGCTGTCCTGAAAATTCGCGGGGACAAGTCGTTCGTCCTTGGTCGAGGGGACGCCTATATCGGCGTTCTAATTGATGACCTCGTTACCAAGGGCACCAATGAACCTTATCGAATGTTTACCTCCAGGGCGGAACACCGGTTATTATTGCGACAGGATAATTCCATCTTCCGGATGCTTCCTTATTCCAAAGAAATAGGAATTGTTTCCGATGATGATATTGTCCGTTTCCAATCACTGAAGTCCACGATAGAAAATGAAATCAAGCGGCTTGAAACAACTTTTCATCAGGGACAGTCTTTGCTGCAACTACTTCGCAGAACGGAAGTTACGTACGATACGTTACCGCTCAAAAAAGAAACGGACCGTTTGGTCACTTCTCAGGTCGAGATCCTCGTGAAATACGCAGGGTACATCGCACGCGAGCAACTGCAGATTGCAAAGGCCGGGACGCTTGAGCACCAGCGTATTCCGGCCTGGATTGATTATGACAAGCTTAACGTGTTACGTTTTGAGTGTCGTGAGAAGCTGAAGAGAATCCGACCTGAATCCCTCGGGCAGGCATCGCGTATCTCCGGGGTCAACCCGGCCGACATCTCAATCCTCGCCGTGATCATCAAGCGCGGCCCCACGGGGTGATGAAAAAGTCAAGACTTGCCAGGATCCAGTTGGAGGCGCACGGCAAGAATGACGTCACGCCCGAAGGTCTTCTGCAATTTCAGCAGAATCTCTTTCTGAATTCGATAGAGTTCGGCAAGCCAGGGAGAACTGTCCACAAAAATCACCAGCAATTTATTGGCAAGAATGCCGGGACGGGTGTGAGCCGCCATGCTTTTTCCAACCGCCACTTCCCACTTCTCTTCAAGCACGCCCATCCGGCATTGCTCGTCCAGTTTTACGGCCTTTAATAACGGCGCGATGAGTTTCGCTATGGGCATTCCGCCATCCGAAACGGAATCGGGTTCCCGCTTCGCCTGCCGTGCATATTTATAGACTGCTGCTGACATGCCCATGATATACCGTTTATCAGTCGGTCCTGTCGAGCCAACGGTATGGGGTGGGGGATAACAAAATAAAACGGGCAGGGTTTCCCCTGCCCGTGGCAACGATCTAACTAAACGGCTTACTCGCCAAGTTGCCAGCGCACAAAGCGACGGATCGTCAGCGCGTCGCCGACCTCCTTGCCTTTCGCCTCCAGCAACTTTGTGATGGACACATCAGGCTCCTTGACGAAGCCCTGATCCACCAGACAGACCTGCTCGTAGAACTTGCGGACTTTGCCGTCCACGATCTTTTCCACGATGTTGGCGGGTTTCCCGGTCACCTGCTTGGCATAAATCTCCCGCTCCGCCAGCAGGACATCCGCCGGCACATCAGCGGAAACCAGGTATTTCGGACTGCACGCCGCGATATGCAGCGTCAGATCCTTTGCCAGATCCTGAACCACTGGACTGGCCGCCGTGGCATCCTTGCCGAAACCAAGTTCCAGCAACACACCCAGTTTGCCATTCAGATGAATATAGGAGGCAACCAAACCTGATCCCTGCACCGTATAGCGGATATTGCGCTTGGCAATCAGGTTTTCACCGATCTCCGCCACCTTTGCCGCCATCTCCGTTTTCGTCGTCTCGGTGATGGTGTTGTCATTCATCGCGAGCGCCTTTTCCGCCATCGACTTGACGAACTTCTGGAAGCTCTCATTTTTGGCCACGAAGTCGGTCTCGCAATTGATCTCTATCAGGGCGCCCGCCTTGCCGTTGCCAGCGGCGGCGATCAACCCCTGATTAGCCGCGCGCGTCGCCTTCTTGGCGGCGATGGCCATACCCCGCTCACGAAGCAGGCGGATGGCTTTATCCCTGTCGCCACCGGCTTCGACCAATGCCCGCTTGCATTCCATCATGCCGACATTGGTGGCCTCACGCAGTTCCTGAACCATCGTTGCTGTAATTTCAGACATGAGGTATCTCCTTGTTTACGCTTGGGCGGGAGCTGTGGATTCACTGGGAGTTGCGGATTCAGCGGGAACCGGCGCCGCCTCGGTTTTGCTTTCTTCCGCCTCAATCGGCTTGCTCGCCACGCGACGACGAGGACCGCGAGACTCACCCCTGGGTTTGCGGGGACCTGAAGGACGGGCTTCTCCACCACCCTGAGCCTGCTGCTCGGCCTCGCGCTTCTTGTTCTCCTCAACGGCAATCTTCGAGTATTCCGACGCGCCCTTGATGATCGACACCGTCAGGGCATCGACGATCAGCCGGATGCCGCGGATGGCATCATCATTGCCGGGGATCGGATAATCCACGGGCTCGGGATCCGTATTGGTATCGACAATGGCAATCACGGGGATATGCAGACGGTTCGCTTCGGCAATCGCAATCGCCTCACGATTGATGTCGATCACGAACATCGCGCCCGGCTTGTCATCCATATGCGCCAGGCCGGAGAGATTCTTGCGCAGTTTTTCGAGTTCATGGCGCAACACCGCGACTTCTTTCTTCGGCATCTTCTCGAAATCGCCATCCTTCTCCATCTTTTCGACCTGATGAAGATACTTGATGCGTTTCTTGATGGTCGCACTATTCGTCAGCGTACCCCCGAGCCAACGGGTACAGACATAGGGCTGACCACTGGCAATAGCGCTTTCCTTGGTAATCTGCTGCGCCTGCTTCTTGGTGCCGACGAACAGGATCGGACGGCCACGGGCTGCTGTTTCATAGACGAATTGCTTGGCTTTCTCAAGCTGCTCGAGGGTTTTGGTCAGGTCGATAATGTGAATCCCGTTGCGCTTGTCGAAGACAAACGGCTTCATCTTGGGATTCCAACGCTTGGTCTGGTGACCGAAATGCAGACCTGCATCGAGCAGATCCTTGACGGTAATCTCCGCCGGTACTTGAACAGTATCCATCTCATCCTCCCTATTGTTAGTCCACCTGAGGCAGACAATCCGCTTTGGCTATACCGGAGGGGCACAGCACTCGCTTCCGTCCGGACACTTGCCGGACTACTAAAAGGGGCGAATCATACGGATAAACC
>JBAWZH010000028.1:0-19737 GCA_037143135.1 bacterium | reverse complement strand
ACTTTTTTCAAAATAGATAAGGTTTGTGGGGTGACTTGTGGGGTGACTTGTGGGGCAATCTGCTGCGTCGCCGTATCCAGCGGCACAACAACCGTGAACATGTTCTCATCAGTAAATGTCGGCGAAGCAGACCCAGGCGCGTAGAACGGGTGATATTTCGTGACGTTCCGGACGCCCGAACCCAGTTCCTCGTATAGGGTGTGATTCTACGGGCATCACAAGCACCCCCACCCACCCATGGCCCATTTCAGAGGGTTGTTCAGACGGAGAGTAAGCAGTTAACCATACCTAGAGAAGAAACAACTATGCCTTCACCCGGCGGTGCCGGAATTCTGCCGCGAGTTGCTCCATTGTAAGGTGGCCAATGGTCTTGTGCCGTTCTTTGGTGTAATCGCCACGTCCACCCTGAAACTGCTGTATAAACTGCACCATACCAGCCGTTCCGAGTTCTCGTGTAAGCGCCTTGAAACCCTTCTCACGGATCCTGTCGATTGCCAATATCTGGGTACTCATCGTCTCAACACCTCCTCCAACCATGCCCACGGGTTCGACACACGAACCGATAGACTGGACTCAGTTTTCAGCGCCCGTCTCAATAACGCGTCATCGGTAGTCAGAAATATATCCGCACACGCCTTTTCAGCACAGGCCAGATGCAGTGCGTCCAACGCCCCGAATCCATACCTTTCAAGTTCAAAACCTCGCAACAGTTCCGGCTCACCAACCGACACATATTCAGGAAAATCAGCCACAATCAGGGACACTTCCAAATGACGATCAGGATTCGCCATTTGACTGACCTCAAAATCGATGGCTCCACTTCCAATGCCAAGCCAATATCGCCTGCCGAGGTAAACAAGAACCGACTTGACTGCTTCAGCCTCCAACCTCACACGTTCTTGCGAAAGATCGTCGAACGGCCGATTCAGGCAACACACATCGAGATAAATGCGCTGACCCCTCTTCATGTCAATTCTCAATATACCGGCATTCATGTTTCCCCGCAACTGTCTTTCTCCCTTGGATGACATTTCCCATGGGTCTTCTTAAGGTCGATAATGGTCAGTTTGGCGTAGTGCTTGAGGGTGTTGAGACTCTCGTGCCCGAGCAGGTCCTTGACGTGGTACATGTTCGCCCCACCCCGCAAGAGTTCCGTGGCGCAACTTCGCCGGAAGGTGTGCGCGGTGATGTGTGCCACCCCCAATCCGGTTCCATGGGCACAATCCGTAACTATCTGACAGAAGGCGTTGTAGTGCAACCGCACCCCCTGCTTGTTGAGGAATAACGCCGTCTCGGAAGGATTGCGGGTCATGAAAGGCCTCACGGCCTTCAGGTAGTTTTCCAGGCACCTTAGCGCGGTCCTTCCGATGGGAACGACGCGTTGCTTGCTGCCCTTGCCGGTGACGATGGCCGTCGCCTGGTCGAAATCGATGTCCCCGACATCGAGTCCCAGAAGTTCAGCGGCACGCAGTCCACTGGAGTAGAGCAGTTCGATCATGGCGCGATTGCGGAACCCCTCGGGTGTGACGGTCCGGATACTCCCCAGGAACTTGCGGACCTGTGCATGGGTCAGCGCACTCTGGGGCAGGAGACTCGGTGCCTTGACGCATTCCAATGCCGAGGACAGCGGCGCGGGCACCAACCCGCGCATGGCCAAGTGGTCAAGAAACCCGCGGGCGTTGATGATGTGTATGTTGAGGGTCTGCGCCTTCATTGCCAATAGGTATGCCGCAAAGGGTGGCGAGAAGCCCCTCTGCGTCACAGACCGGAAATACAACAGAGCCAGCAAAGCGCTCTTGTCCATCTTCCAGCAGAATGCCAAGACCCTTAAGTTCATCCCTCAGTCGCCCATCCCGGGGTAACAGGTTGACAAGCGCGTCGGCAGAGAAGCCGAACCTGAACCGGCTGTATAACGATGCATCGGTAATACCCCTGCGCTCAAGGTAGGTCCGTCCCTCAGGCACATCCTCAAAAGTCCTGGCATAAAGATGGACTACACGCTCAAGCAGGTGGATCGCTGTCTCCGGCGGCAGTAGTGGCATGTCGAGATTCCTTTTCATGCCCTCTACAGTAGGCCCAGCGCCCCAATCTTCCCACGACGTTTTGTAACGTAAGACCCATATCACGGCAAACTACCGGCCATTCAGGGGTCCACTTGAGATCGACGTGTTGTAACGTAATCCCCTCCCGGTCACAGATCCTCATGCCCACGCCGCAATCAACCTTCCGGCAGGTCGGCAACAGGATGTCAACCGACAGGAATTTACGGCGCTCCCGCCGCCAGTACCCGGGATGTTGTGCCCGCCAGGCCTCAACACGATGATCGTCGTTGTTATCACAGTCCTCCGGATGATTGAGTCGCCATCGCCGGCAACTGATCCGGTTACGGGCTTTCTGGCAGGCATCCTGGGTGCAGTACTTCTGGTGCCAGGCGTTGTGGATCTCAGGCAGGAACGGTTTCTGGCAATGCGGGCATCGTGGTGGCTTCATGTCGTGTCCTCCTCCCGACGATCATAGCGACGACAAGTGAATATGACGGCAATGGCCGGCTGGGAAGAAAGAAAAGAACGACAATCCGCCAAAAACCGTCGTTACAGCATCAATCCGTTACGACGGCAGGGGTTAACAAGGTGAAATGTTGCGACGGGAATGGGGACTTGTTATGACTGCATCGCAGGAATCGGGGCCGTTTTCGACGGGTTTAATTCGGGAACGATATACGATGGCAATTTGGTCGGTAACACCTTTTCCAGCACGGCGCATGACAGCGGCGTAGTGGTCAGTGTGGAGTCAACAAAATGCCCGAAGGATCATCGTGAGAAAGCGTGATGATTATGCAAAAGGCCGTAGGGCATTATCGGCAAAGTTGTAATTCACAGCCTGACCCCGACCGACCAAGTAATTCACAGCCTGACCCCGACCGACCAAGTAATTCACAGCCTGACCCCGACCGACCCTGAAGTCCCGTCTCTGAATCCGTGTATTTCGTGGAAAGTACCCAGTCGGTTTTGGGGCCCCCATGCGGTTTTCGATGTACACGGTGATTCTCGGCAGTGCGGGCACCATGCCCGGGAATCCGGGGCTCGATGGCATCTGCGGTTGTCAGAAAGTATCCCATAAGGACAATGATTATTTGCCGACCGCGTCGTGCAATCCCAACGTGGAGCGAATTTCCAAGCGGCAACGCTTCATGATTTTCACCGCTAAAACGGCTTCAATTCGGTCAGCGGACTCGCCTGGATATCGGAACTGAACAGCATATTGAGACAAACGCTTCAAGTCATCACGCATCGCGGTCCAAAGGGGGTAACAATCCAGGCAATCGCTCAACAACACGTTAAGATCATGTGTCTTTGTGAACAGTTTGCCCTTTTGGACTAGCACCGCCTTCAGGTACTTTTCAAGGCACTGTTGGGCATGGAAACAGACGGCGTTATTGGCGGGATTCTTGCGCACCCGGACCTCCCGAAGGGCGACACCATAATCCTCCTCGGCCTTTTGCAGCCATTCCTTAAGTGCGGCGCTCATGGAGAACCTGCCCTTCCCCCAGGATGCTACTCAGAAAAACGTCACCCATTGCCAACCGTTTGCTGATTTCGGACGGGCGCCGCACGATGAGATCGAGGGGAAACTTCCGCGGGAGTTGAACATCAATGGCAACCGCCTGCTCGACATCCTTTCGCTTGTCATGCTCCATAATGACCAGCATATCCACGTCACTGTCCTCATTCGGGTTACCCTTGGCATAGGACCCGAACAGCACAACTCGCTCAGGCGCAAAATATCGCACCATCGCCTCCACGTACGTCTTGATGTCTTTCCGAGCAACCATATGTCCATAATACTAGAATCCCCGACAGAATCCACGAGAATCATGCCTTTCAAGATTCTCCCAGATTAATAACCATGCCGACAGCGGGCCGGTTGGCCTTTTCCAGCAACCGGCATGCTGGAGGCGTAGCGGTCAATGTTGAGTCAGTAGAGCGTCTGGAGGATCGCAATTACCGGGTCATTTCATTTGCAGAATATGGAGACTCGACCCCACCCGGCCGTTCTTTCGCCCCGGCCCAGTTTGTCGAGATAGAGGTCATTTCGACCATGCGCAGTGACGTTAGCAGATCGGAGCGAATCAAATAGACATTCACAGTGTAGTCGTATCCAAACGCCTTCAACAATATAAGATCTACGCGGTTCGTTTTCTGTTCCGGTCTCGGCGGAATGGGACGCAATTCAAATTTCTTTGAAATGGTATCACGCAGTGCCTTGACGGTGATCACGCTATCCCTATTAACATGCCAAACCAATACGCTTGCATTACTAGTAGCTCTGTAGGGATCTACCACAAAGATCTCCCCGGTACCGTTACCTTGCAACTTAAGCCGCAGATAGCAACCTAGGTCGGTTATCCCTTCATACGCGCCAATCACTGCAGCTTCGCGGAGAGTGCAGCCTTGATCAGCAAACAAATCGATGTTTTGTTCATGCTCGGAGGCCAACTCCCTTTTGCAGTTGCAACACAGGATTATAACGGTTGACAGGAGACTCACTTCTATAAAGCGCATCAACATACGATTTCTCACGGTCCAGTACCATGAAGCGAGCATCTCACCGCCGCCGCAGGATTGTTGATGAAGTTCACTCGTTGCGCTGCAGCCTGAGTAGCATCGCACTGTTGAGGAGTGGAATGCTCACAACTCCCAACAGCTCTATCAATCAGCTGTTCCGTCGTAAGGGAAGGGTCTCCGCGTCGATAGGCCTGCATCTCGTTGCACATGCAATTGGCGCATCCAGAACCGCTATTTTTGTTACAAAACTGGAAACAATGCGTCAATTCATGCGCCAATACGCCCTGCATACTTGCGCCAGTGCGAACTATATTGTTCGCGCACATATTAATGTTACAGGATCTCCCCCCAAAGATACAACAATTCCTCCCCCCGGATTAACAATAAAAAAAGAAGTATCTGATCTGCGGCGGGTTGTGTACACTCCTCCGTTTTTCGTCGGATGCGGGAGTGTCGGGCGGATCGATATTTTCGCCATCGAGTTTTGATTATTTGAACAAGGATACGTGCATGTCTGTAGCGCTTAATGAACTTGGAAAGGCCGTCAGGGAAACCCGGTATGCGGTTCGGGGTCCCATTGTCTCCCGCGCGGCCGACTTGGAACGTGAGGGACGCGACATCATTTACTGCAACATCGGGAATCCCCAGTCCCTGGGCCAAAAACCCCTGACCTGGGTCAGGCAGATTCTGGCCATTACCGAATACCCGGACTTATTGGAGGGCGGAAGCGGCCTGTTTCCCTCCGATGTTCTTGAAACCGCCCGGTTGATTATCGAGAAGAGCAAATACGGTCTCGGCGCCTATACCGAAAGCAAGGGGTTGCGTTTTGTCCGTGAAGCCGTCGCGGACTTTATTGAAAGACGGGATGGTATCACGGCGGATCCTGAGACGATATTTCTGACTGACGGCGCCAGCAAGGGCGTCCAAACCGCGCTGGAAGTCCTCATTTCATCCGATCACGACGGGATCATGGTTCCCATCCCGCAGTACCCCCTCTATTCGGCCACCATTGCCCTGTATGGCGGAAGACGGGTGGATTACCTCCTTGAGGAAAAATCCGGCTGGAAATTGACACGGGATCAACTTGAAGACGCCTACCAGAAGGCTGGCCAGGCGGGAATACGGGTGCGGGCCCTCTGCGTGATCAACCCGAGCAATCCCACCGGTGCGGTGCTGGATGAACGGGAGATCGGGATGGTCATGGAGTTCGCTGTGAAACACCGGCTTACCCTCCTGGCCGACGAGGTTTACCAGGACAATATTTACAGACCTTCTGATCGATTTATCTCGTTTGCCAAAATATTGGAGACGTCTAACATCCGGGATGTTTCCCTCTTCAGTTTCTATTCCTGTTCAAAGGGCCTGTTGGGTGAATGCGGACATCGGGGCGGGTATTTCGAATGCCGGAACATCCCTGACGATGTTCTGGCCGAGATCACCAAACTGCAGTCCGTATCGTTGTGCGCCAATACCGTCGGACAGATACTGACCTTCCTGATGGTCACCCCGCCCAAGCCGGGCCATCCCTCGTTTGACAATTACATCCGGGAACGTGCGGCCATTCTCGAGTCCCTGCGAATCCGGGCCGGCATTGTGGCCGATGGTCTAAACCGGGTTCCGGGAATGAGTTGCCAGCAGGTTGCCGGAGCCATGTACGCATTCCCGCAAATCACCCTGCCTGCCGGAATGACCGACGATGAATACTGCCTGCGTTTGCTGGAGGAGACAGGAATCTGCGTGGTTCCCGGCTCCGGGTTTGGCCAGGCTCCCGGCACGTTTCATTTCCGCATGACCATCTTGCCCCCGACCGACGTTCTCAAATCGGTGGTCGACAAACTCGCCCGGTTCCATCTCACGGTGTCGGAGGGAGTCTCGCAGCCAGGAGTCAGGCGTCCATGAGTCAGGCGTGCATTTTTTGCAGGATTATCAAGGGAGAAATCCCCGCAACCAAGGTGTATGAGGATAACGATGTTCTCGCCTTCATGGACATCGGGCCGGTCGTGAAGGGTCATACCCTCGTCATTCCCAAGGCGCATTACAATCCCCTGATGGCAACCCCGCCCGAGGCGCTCCATCAATTGATCACCGTGGTTCAGAGGGTTGCCCGCGCCCAAATGCAGGGGCTCCGGGCGGATGGGATCAATGTCTCGCAGGCGAACGGAACCGCCGCCGGCCAGGTCGTCCCCCACATTCATTTCCATGTGATTCCCCGTTTCGCCGCAGACGGATTCCACGGCGACTGGATTGCCAAGCGCTATGATTCACCCGAGGAGATGAACGACTTTGCCCAACGAATCCGCCAGGCGCTCATCGACCCCCTCCCTCCACAATCATGCAACGACTAACTTTTGAAGAAGCGCTCACCCTGATCCTCCAGACCGACACCCGGTACCCGAAGGAGGCCTATGTCTTCCTTCGCCTCGCCCTTAACTTCACGATTAAATCCCTGAACAAACCCGACCAGGGTCCGGCCCGGCATATCACCGGACGTGAACTTCTGGACGGCATCCGCCAATACGCCGTTCAGGAATTCGGCCCCCTCTCCCGGACCGTCCTCGCCGCCTGGGGCATTACCCGAACGGAGGATTTCGGGGAGATTGTCTTTACTCTGGTCAGTCACGGCATCCTGGGGAAAACCGACCAGGACAAGAAAGAAGATTTCAGCAACTGCTATTCCTTCCACGAGGCCTTTGTCACCCCTTTTCTTCCCGCCGCCATCCGAAAAACAAAACCTACCGCCAAACGCAGGCAACCCGCCCGCAAACCCGCCGTGAAAGACTCCCCATGAAAACAATCACTCTCCTCGCCCTTGCCTTTTTCGGTTTCGGGTTTACCCAGATCTCCGCGTCCGCCGACGCAACCGGCGCGGGTGCCCTCAAGACGCTTAAGCAATCGAACGACCGGGTGAGCCGTTTCCCCCTGGATAACGGGATGACCTGCCTGCTCAAGGAGGATCATTCCGCGCCGGTCGTCTCAATTCAGATCTGGGTCGGATCCGGATCCGTCCACGAAGGCCACTGGCTGGGCGCCGGCCTGTCCCACTATGTTGAGCACATGGTGTTCAAGGGAACCCCCACCCGCAAACCGGGTGAGATGGCCAAAACCATTATCGGCCTGGGGGGCAAATTGAATGCCTACACCAGTCTGGATCGCACGGTCTTCCATGTTGACCTGCCGTCGCATCACTGGAAGGACGCGCTCGCTGCCCTGGCCGATGCCGTGATCAACGCCTCGTTTCCCGACAGCGAATGGGCCCGGGAAAAGGATGTCATTCTGCGTGAATTCAGCATGGGACAGGACAATCCCGATCGGCAACTCAATGAACTTCTGTTTCAGACCGCCTTCACCGAACATCCCTACCGCCTTCCCGTCATCGGCCTGCGCGATGTGTTTAAGGCCATGACCCGGGAGGATCTGATCGCCTTCTATCATCAGCGGTATGTGCCGGACAACATGGTGACCGTGGTCGTCGGCGATATTGATTCCGCCGACGCAAAACAGGCGCTCACCCAAACCTTCTCGGCCTTCACCCGCCGTCCCAACCCCCCGGTCTACGTCCCCGTGGAACCGCGTCAGACAGCGCCCCGTTTCGTCCGCCAGGTCGGCCCCTACAAAGTGTCACGCCTCGCCATCGCCTTCCATACGGTCGCCTTGTCCGACAACGACGCGCCCACCCTGGATCTTCTTGCGGCCATCGTCGGGGGCGGCCAGAGTTCGCATCTGGTGCAGGACATCAAGGAGACCCGGAAACTGGTTCACAGCATCAGCGCGTCATCCTTTACCCTGCGTGATCCGGGCCTGTTTTGCGTGAGCGCCGAACTCGATCCGGCCCGGGAGATCGAAGCCATCGGCGCCATCACGGACGCGATCGCCTCATGGGCAAGAACGCCGTTCTCGAAGGAGGACATTGAAAAGGCCCGGCGCCTCATGCTGGTTGGGCAACTGGCCACGCTCCAAACCATGCACGGCCAGGCGGCCAGTTATGCCGAGGGTGAACTCTTCATGCGGGATCCCCGTTACGCCGAATCCTATCTCGCGCGTCTTCAGGCCGTGACACCCGCCGATCTCAAGGCCGTGGCCCTCACGTATTTTCGACCCGAAAACCGGGTGACGGTTATCCTGGGACCGGAACAGACACCATCCACAACCCCAACCCGCGCCGTTCTGAACCCGGCAACCCAGGTCGCGAAACTCACCCTCCCCAATGGCGTCCCCTTGATTGTCCGGGAGGATCACCGGCTCCCGTTCGTCACTGTCTGCGCGGCCTTCAAGGGCGGGGTCATCACCGAGGACAAGACGACCAGCGGAATCACCCAACTGATGTCCGATCTTCTCATTCGCGGCACGGCCAACCGGTCTGCGGCCGAGATTGCCGGGAGTCTTGAAAAACTCGGCGCCGATCTCTCACCCTTTTCCGGATACAACAGTGTCGGACTGAAGGGCCAGAGTCTGGCGGGTGACGCCCCCTACCTGATGGAGGTGATGTTCGACTGTCTGGGAAATGCCACGTTTCCCGCCGACGAAGTCGAAAAACAGAAGACCGTCCAACTGGCCGCCCTTGACAATCGCTCGGAGCAACCGCTCAGCGTCGCGACCGACGCCCTGAACGGGATCCTCTTTGCCGACCACCCCTACCGCTTCCCGCCGCAGGGTCTGGCCGAGTCCGTGGCCAAACTCAACCCGGCCAGTCTGAAGGACTATTATCAGCGCCAGTTGGTGACCGGGAACATGACGCTCGCGATTTTCGGCGACATCACCGCGAAAGACGCGGAGTCCCTGGCTTCCAAAATGATGCGGCAAATCCGTCGCGGCCGGGCGCCGACCCGACCAGGGTTGATACCCTCGCCCGTTCTTCCGGCCCGGGTCGAAAAACGGGAACCGCGCGAGCAATGCATCGTGATGTTCGGGTTCCCGGGCGTCGGACTCGCCGATTCGCGCCGGGACGCCCTCTCCCTTCTTGAGGCCGCGATGAGCGGCATGTCCTCCCGCCTCTTCGAGACGGTGCGCGACAAGCGCGGTCTCGCCTATTACGCCACCGCACGGCAACGCGTCGGCATGGACTGCGGCAGTTTCACGCTCTATGCCGGCACCCGGATCGACGCCCTACCCGAGGTGGAAACCCTGATTCGCGCGGAAATTGCGCGAGTCTCCACCGGGGGGCTGGAGGATGAAGAAATCGCACGGGCCCGGACGACGATTATCGCCGAACAGGAGATGCGGCTTCAGGATAATGCCCAACTCGCCATGGAATGCGCCCTGGATGAGTTATACGGCCTGGGATACGACTATTCGTTCACCACCAGGGCCCGAACGGAAGCGGTGACTCCGGAACAAATCCGGCAGGCTGCCGCCTCCATCCTCTCCACCAACAAACTGGCCCTATCCGTGGTTCTTCCCCTCCCGGCGAAGTAGGGGCGTCATCCCGCGAATTGCAGGTCATACAGGCGCTTATAGTGGCCTGCGGCCTTCAGGAGTTCATCGTGTGTGCCGGACTCAACAATCCGGCCCTGATCCAGAACGATGATCTTGTCGCAGTCAACGATGGTGGACAACCGGTGCGCAATGGCAAACACCGTCCGGCCGTTCATCAACTCATGGAGCGCGGCCTGAACCAGACGCTCGGATTCGGTATCCAGGGCGCTGGTGGCTTCGTCCAGGATCATAATCGGGGGATTGCGTAGCATCGCCCGGGCAATCGCCAGGCGCTGTTTCTGGCCGCCGGACAGCCGCACCCCGAGGTCGCCGACCCTGGTTTCGTACTGTTGCGGCATCTCCATGATAAAGGGGTGGGCGTTGGCGCGCGTGGCGGCAGCCACAATCGCCGCCCTGCTGGCGCCGCGTGACCCGTAGCCAATGTTATTCGCCACCGTATCGTTGAAAAGGATGGTGTCCTGCGTCACGATTCCCATCAGACTGCGCAACGAGGGTATCGTCATATCCCTGATATCCAGCCCGTTAATCTTCAGCGACCCGCCCGAGACGTCATAGAAGCGGGGAATCAAACTGACAAAGGTGGTCTTGCCGGCGCCGGAACCGCCGACGAGGGCAATGCGCTGGCCGGCCTTCACGTCGAGCGACACTCCGCCCAAAATGGTTCGATCCCCGTAGGAGAACACCACCTGGTCGAATGTGATCGCGTTCACGGTTCCGGTGAATTCCACCGCGTCGGGTTTCTCCTTCACGTCAACGGGAGTGTCCAGTAATTCAAATATCCGGTCGGCGGAGGACAAGGCCTGCTGCACCTGAAGATGGATACGGCTGATCTTCTTCACCGGCTCGTACATCATGAAGAGCGCCGCCGCATAGGTCATGAACTCATTGAATTGCATACCGCGCGCCCAGACATAGATCAGAACCGCACCCACGCCGATACTGGAGATGAACACAATGATCGGTTCAACGGACGCATTGGCCTTCGCCACCCTCATCGTGCGGCGGAAGAAAGCGAGGTTCTGTTCTTCAAAACGGGACTGTTCATACCCTTCCATCCCGAACGCCTTGACCACCCGAACGCCGGTGATCATTTCCTGCAAGACCGACACCAGATCCGCGACCCGCTGCTGGGCCTCCCGCGTGAATCGCCTGACCTTGCGCCCGAATACGGCCACGGGAAGAATGCACACGGGAAACAGAACGAGACTGATCAGGGCCAGCCAGGGGTCAATGTAAACCAGATACCCGACCGCGCCGATCAGGGTGAGCGGCTGCTTGGCAATATCCTCCACCACCACGGACACCGCATTTTCCGCCGCCATGGGATCGTTGGTCGTACGGGCAATCAGTTCACCCGTCCGGCTGGAAACGAAATAGGACAGCGACAATTCGTTCAGTTTCCTGAATATGCTGTTCCGCAAGTCCATCACCACCCGCGACCCGACCCAGCGAATGAAGTACTTGGTTCCGAAATCGGCAAGTCCCCGAACCATCGCCACGACCGGCAGGATCAAGGCCGTGGCGATGACAATCGCACGCGGCGTGGAGGAGTCGAAATACTTGGGGATGCCCTTATAGATAAAGGCCAGAAAGCCGGTGTTCGCCCCCGCGAAGATGGCGCCGAAGAGAACCCCCAGGGCAAGCCGTCCCCAGTAAGGCCGGGTATATCCCAGCAAGCGCTTATACTTCGCCCAGTCGCCGTGTTGACCGTATTCTGAAACAGACATAGTGTGGGCGATGATAGTGCGACCGCCGTCCTAAAACAATCAAAAGTGAGATCACTTCTCCACCGGAACCACGATACCGCGCATAATGACCTTCTGGCACAGGACAAAGACGAGCAGGGTCGGGATGGACGCGATCAGGAGGGAGGCAAAGACCACGCCCTGTCCGCTGGTCGACTGGAGTTGGTACAGCCATGGCATGATCGTCCACATCCGCTCGTCCTGACACACCAGTAACGCCATCATGAAATTGGTGTAGGCGGCGGTGAACGCGCCCAGCGCCGTCACCGCCAGGATCGGCGTGCTCAGACGAAGGGTCAACTGCCAGAACAACCGGAACTCCCCCGCCCCGTCCAATTGGGCGCATTCATACAACTCCTGCGGAAGGGAATCGAAAAATCCCTTCAGGAGGAATATCATGTAGCCGTTGGCGATCCCCGGCAGGATCAGGGCGGCAAAGGTGTTGAGCAAATTGAACTGACGCAGCATCAGAAAGACCGGAATCTGCGTCACCATGGGCGGGAAGGCCATGGTGATCATCATAAACAACAGGATCTTGTAGGTTGCCCGGGGCCGGTACCGGCTTAACGCGTAGGCCGCCAGCGGGTTGAAAATCAGGGCGCATAAAACCGACAATCCACAATACAAGGCCGTGTTCACGACGGCCCGCCCATGCCACACGACATAGTCCACCACGCTCCGGATGTTGCGCGTGGCAAACTCGACCCGCAACGCCCGTTGTTGTGACCGGAATGCCAAATAATGAAAATCACGCTGGGGCGGGACAATGGAGAGCCAGGAGGAAAGGGGCGAGTGAGGAGTTAAACTTTCAGACTTCAGATGAGCATTGAGCGTGTCCAGGGAACCGTATTTCTTCTGCAACCAATCACGAAAGCGAAAATCCACCGTATCAAGCGACAGGTGGTCGGCGGATATCCTCAAAATCGCGCCGGTTTCGGGATGGCGCCAGCCCTGGAGATAGGATTCCCAATCCGACAGGGCCACGCCGCCCGCAGGCGCCCGGGTCGGGAACGGCGCCTCATCGAACCCGGAGAAGGCCGTCCCGTACCGCAGGTTATAGGTCGCCACATCACCGTATTTCGCGCGGAGGAAAGCCTGATAGCCCGGCGCGGCTTCCGGATCGGCGCGAATCCAGGTCAGCCTCAGGATCTCGCGAACAAACCGTTCCCAATCATCGCGTTCCAATTCGGAGGACAGGGCCGCGTCGGGAAGTCTACGTTCGAGATGAATGGCTCTCCAGGAGGGATGGGTTGTTCCATGGGCGCGATTATAGGCCGTTATATCACGTGAATACTGGTTTTCGAGGAAGGCAATCTTGTAATACCCCTCGGCGCTGAAATAGTAACGGTTCTCCAGAGGCTGCCGGGCGGTATAATCCGAAACCGCCTTGTCGAAGGCGAATCCCCCGCCTTTCCCTCTTCGTTCCAATTCATTCCGGGGCTGAACAAAAAAAGCGTTCCACCCGACGAACGTGGTTCCCAGCGCCTGGTTGAGACCCGACATATCATTCCCGTAAACCTGTTCCATGTCCCGCTTGAACGACCTGAGCGCCGAGGGAATCGTTCCACGCGACTGCGGCGCCGCCAGATAACCCAGTTCAAAGGCGCCGCCGGGCAACCCGCCTGAGGTCAGGAATTCACGCCACTCCGACACCAGTCCGGCATCCACCGATTCCGGAAGGACCACCGCCTGAAACATCGGCGTGTCAACCCCATAGGCCCACCGCATCTGGTTCAGCGACTCGTTGAACAAACCCTCGAGGTGTTTCCGGTAAAGCGCCTGTTCATCCACCAGGAAGGCCGGAATCACTTTCTGATTCGCCGAATCCACGGCCGACTTCGTGCTTCCCGCCACCATGAGGAGGAAGGGGTAGATCATGGTGATGGCACCGGCCAAAAGGAGCCCATACATCGACCCGATAAAGATCCGGGTCTTCCAATGACGACGGCCGATTTGTGATAGAATGGGCATGTTCCGCTACTGGGTTGTCTTAAACTCGACTTTGGCCAGCATCTTCAACTGTTGCACGGTAAACCCGATCAGGATCACTCCCAGCATCCAGGCGGCGGCGGTGGCGGGACCGAACTGAAGAAAGGTAAAGGCCTTGTACCAGATATGCAACCCCGCCACCTCCGTGTTGGAGGCCCCGCCGGTCATCACCAGAATGTTTCCCGTGGCGGCGTAAAACGACCCGATGAAGGCGCCCACAAAGTTGATCATGACCAGCGGCCTGAGCATGGGGAAGACGACGAACAGGAGTTTGTCGATAAACGTCGCGCCATCGATATCCGCCGCCTCGTAATAGTCATCCGGTATCCCCTTCAGCGCGGCCAGGTAAATCAAACAACCCGGCCCCATTCCGGCCCAGACCATGGGAATGACGCAGGACAACATCGCCGTTTCCGGATCCGCCAGCCAATGAAATGCCTCCGGGGTTGTCGCCAGCAGGCGGACGGGCAAGTGACCCAGCACTCTCGCGAAAGGTTCCCCGCCGGGAACCAGAATCGGCCAGGCCAGCCGGAGTCCCGTGCCCAGCAAAACCAGTCCCACCCCAACTAAAGCCCAGGCCGACCACCGTCGTTCATTCAACCAGAGGCGCCGGGCAAACAGACTCGCCGCAGCCATCAGAACCGCGCCCGTCAAAACAAAACCCAGGGCCGGAATTCTCATGACCACGGCATTCAGAGCGCCTTGGGATGAGGGATCGAAGAAATCCTTCCAAAGCAGGATGGTGACAATCCCCGTGACCACCGCCGGCAGGTAATAGACCAGGCGGAAAAACAGTTTTCCGCCCGGAATCTCCTGAAGCAATACGGCCAGCACAAGGGGCGGAAGAAAAGTCAGGGCCAGCACCAGGACACTGTAGCGGAAGGAATTCAGCACCGCCTGCCACCAATAACCATCAAAGAGCAGGTCTCCGAAATTATCCAATCCGACCCAGGTCGAATCGCCCAGAAGTCGATAGTCCTGGAACGCCATGACCGAGCCCCTCGCCAGCGGAAGGTAATGCCAGCAGAAAATGGTGAGCAGGGCGGGCAGAAGCAACAGGGCAATCCAGAGGCCTCGCCGGGGATGTCTCTTGAAGCGGTCCGCAGGGGTGAGGCCATCGGCGTCACGGGGCGTAAACACCCGCATCACCTGCCGGAATCCAAGTCCAAAAGCCGCCAGTAATCCCGCCATGACCAGCGCCGCTGACCAGCGCCGCCACGAACGCTCCCCTGGCGACACCACCCCCATCATCTGTTCATTCGCCCGGCGCACCCCATCCTTCAGCATCCCTTGCAGGACATCCAGTCGGCGGCTCCGCTCCGGCGGCAAATGATCCTTCAAGGCCAGCGCCTCCGCCTTCTGGAGAGGCAGCGTCATCATGTCATAGGCAAGGTTGCTATTTCCGGCATAGGGTTCCGGCTTACCCGTCTCCATCGCGATATCGAAGGTTCTGGCCCATCCGGGTGGCGACAACCTCTCGATCTCCGGGTATCCGAACATCTTCAAATACTTGGGATGGATAAAACGGCCTAATCCGCCCTCGACCATAACACGGGTCTTGATCGCCGTAGCCTCGGCTCCATCAAAGTAGCGCATATATTCCCAGGCGGCATCCCGGACAGCGGGATCCTTGATTCCGGCAAAGAGGCCCATCATCATGCTGTTCAACTCGGTTCCCCGATCTCCGCGCGGTCCCTTGGGAATGGGCGTCATTCCGGTGACATCGGGATTGATGGTCGAGATGAGTTTTTCGTCCACATAGGCAAACCACATGCCGATCTGGCCGCGCTCCTGCCGGGCGGTGAAGTCACCCGCATCCTTGCATGAATAACCGCGCCTGATCACGCCGTCCGAATCCACCCATTTTTCGGCGCTGAGCCGGAGGTAATAGTCCAGCGCCTGCGCCGCCTCGGGGGTGTCAAACGCGCACCGCCACTGCCCGGTCTTTTCGTCCTGCGCCACAGCCTCCCCACCGTAGGACCACAGGATGGGCAGCCAGTAATGCGCCTCGTGCTTGCCCCTCACCAGAAAGAATCCATAGGTTCCGGTTTTGGGGTCTGTCAGTTTACGCGCCGCCTTCATCATGTCGTCAAGCGTCCAATCGGCGGTGGGATACGACATTCTTTTGGCATCAAACAGGTCTTTCCGGTACATCAGGACGTTGCCCAGCGCACCGCCATAGGGCAAGGCCCACACATGCGTTCCACCCGGACCGGGGCGACGGATCACGGACCACAGTTTTGGATTCACCCGGAAATCGAGGGCCGCCTGATCCATGCCGGAGAGATATCCGTCCTCCGGGCGATCCAGTGGATAGAGAAACTGATTGCGGATATAGGTTTCCGACTTGCGGAAGTTCACGTAAAGCACATCCGGGGCCAGACCGCCGGCGATGGCCAGCAGATCGACCTCAACCCCCTTGACGGAAATCCCGGTAAAGCGTTCGAGTTCGATTGAAACGCGGCTCCAGTCATGGACTCCATAGCGGGCGGGATCGGCCTCGTAGCGGGCTCGATACTTCGCCTTAAAAATCGCCGGAAATTCCCGCTTGAAAGTCTCGACGGCGGCGACACCGGCCCGGCTCGCCACATCCGGACTCGTCGGGTCGGGCAGGTCGAAAAGTTTGACATGAATGACCGTCGTCCCGGCACGATCCTCAATCCATCCGGCCGGGGAACATGACGCCGCCAGGCACCCCAGTAACCCGAGCATCCAGACCCTCGCAACAAGTCGTCCAGCCCTGTTCATCACGGGTGATCTTTCGACTCGGGCGTCTTGCCGACGCGTGCCGAGATCCAGGCGGAAAGCGCCTTGCCATTCTTCAGGATGTCCTCGGGTATCGTCGCCTGATCCCGGGATGCCAGATGGGCGGCATACTTGAGTTGGGCCTCGCTGGGGGCGCCATTGACACCCCGAACCGGCGGGGAGGCATAACCCATTTTATTGTGAACCGCCTTGCAGAAACGTTGCCAGGTCTCCTTTCCTTCAACCACCTGATCCAAAATGGCTTCCATTTTGCTGGTCAACTCGTAATCGATCACCCAGGCATGATGTTCCCGCAGGTAGTCAATCAGGGTCTCACCGGGCGGGAGGGGAACGACTTTCCCCTTTTCCTCCTTCACATAACCGCGGTCGGTAATGTTCTTGGTAATGGAGGCGTACGTGGAGGGACGCCCGATTCCCAATCGTTCCAGTTCCTTCACCAGCGAACCCAGGGTAAACCGTCCCGGCGGTTTGGTTTTCTTCTCCTCGAGCGTTTCCTTGTCCTTCGGCACCCGCTCCCCGGGACTGACGGGGGGAAGTGTCTGTACCTTTTCCTCATCCCCTTTGCGTTCTTTTTCCTCATCGACCTCGGCATACACCTTGAGGAACCCGTCAAATTTCAACACCCGGCCGTTGGCTTTGAACTTCTCTCCGAGCACATCAAAGAGCAGCAGGGTGGCGTCGTAGCGGGCCGGCGCCATCTGGCTCGCCACCGCCCGCCGGTAAATCAACTCATAGAGCCGGGCGTGCTCGGGGGTAAGTTGTTCCTTGTCCACCAAGGCGGCAATCCCGGCCACCGGATGCATATGTGTCGGGCGGATGCCCTCGTGAGCCTCGGCCTGCGAGTTCTTCGACTTAAACAGGTTGGGTTTGGGAGGAACGTACGACGCGCCAAACGTGGTTTCGGTAAACTCGCGAATCTGGGTCACAAAAGCGTCATCCATCCGGACGGAATCGGTCCGGTGATAGGTTGTCAGACCATGATCGAACAGCGCCTGGGCAAGTTTCATCGTCTGTTCCGGAGTGAACTTGAGGCGGGCGGCGGCAGCGGCCTGCAGATCCACCGTTGTGAAGGGAGGCTTGGGGAACTGCCGCGTTTCTTTCTGCTCAACCTTTTCGGCTACGGCATGGGTCTCTCCCCGGATGGCGTCGATGATCGCCTGGGCATCCGGCTGTTTCTCAAACTTGCCCCTGACATGGGTCGCCAGAAAGGATGTCCCCTCCTTGTTCAACTGGATGTTCAGGATCCAATACAACGAAGTCTTGAACGCCTGGATTTCGCGCTCACGATCCACGACCAGGCGGACGGCCGGAGACTGAACCCGCCCGACGCTGAAGATGCTGTGAAGGCGCCTGCTGGCCATCGGCGAGAGGATATACCCCACCAGGCGATCCCCTACCCTGCGCCCGAGGAAGGCGTGATAGAGGCCCTCGTTTGTCTGCTCGAAGGGAACCGCCTTGGCGAGGGATTCCTTGAGTCCCTTTTCGGTCACCTCGTAAATCTCCATGCGAAGGCATTCCTTGGCGACGGACTTGACCTCCTCATAGATATGGCGGCTGATGGCGTAGCCTTCCCGATCCGGGTCGCCGGCGAGCATCACGGTCTCACCCCTAGCCGCCGCCCTCAGTTCATCCGGCAGATGTTTCTTCCGGTCGTGAAAAACAAAGGTCGGCTCATAGGTCTTCAGGTCAACCCCGATGACGCCATTGGGAAGATCCTTGAAGTGCCCGATTGTGGACAGGGCCTTCACGCGAAGAAGGGACTGGATTTTTTTGGCCTTGGTCGGAGATTCAACAATAATAAGCATGGATCATGACGCCTTATGATCTAACCGCCGCATCAGAATCCACACTCAAGCCGGACAAGCCAAGCCATCAACCCCGCTTCGGGCTTATTTTTTCACCAGCGCACGGATGGCCTCAAGTTGCCCGGCACTGCCGAGTTTCTCATTCTTCGCGGCGATGAATTTGGCATATTCCTTCATGAAAACCTTGCCTGGAGGACGGAGGTCGAAGTTCTTGGGATCGGTTTTGAAGGATTCGCGATGGACACGGCACCAGACCAGACGGCCATCGGTGTCGATGTTGATCTTCGTCACGCCAAGTTGGGCGGCGCGCTTGAACTCGTCCGCGTTGACACCCTTGGCTCCGGCAATCTGACCGCCGGCGGCATTGATGCGGGCAACTTCGTCCTGCGGCACCGAACTGGAACCGTGCATAACGAGCGGGAAGTTGGGAAGGCGCTTCTGGATCTCGGACAGCACATCGAAGTGCAAGCCCTGCGATCCGCTGAACTTGAAGGCGCCGTGACTGGTGCCAATGGCGCAGGCCAGACTGTCGCAACCGCTCTTCCGGACAAACTCCTCCGCCTGGGCGGGATTCGTCAACTTGGCATCCGCCTCGGCCACCGAGACGTGTTCTTCCACGCCGCCCAGTTTCCCGAGTTCGGCTTCTACCGAGATCTGGCGGGCATGGGCCGCATCCACCACACGCTTGGTGATCTCGATGTTCTTTTCAAACACCTCCGCGCTGGCATCAATCATGACCGAGCTGTAAAACCCGCTCTTGATGCAGTCCATACAAGTCGCCTCGTCGCCGTGATCCAAATGCACAGCGAAAATCGCGTCCGGGAAAATTTCATCCGCCGCCCGGATCATGGCTTCGAGCATCTTCTTGTTGGTATAGTCGCGGGCGCCCTTGGACAACTGGATAATGAAGGGGGCCTTACTGTCAATGTTGCCCTGGAACAAGCCCATCGTCTGCTCCAGGTTGTTGATATTGTAGGCGCCAATGGCATAGTTGCCGTAGGCATGCTTGAACAACTGCTTTGTCGATACGATCATGGTCTGGTCTCCTTAGGATTACGCCCGCACAGGGCCGTTAAAAGGTGCGATAATTTACGCTATCAACCCGCCCCGTCAATCTTTTTCGTCCCGACTCCACCTACTCCACGGTCACGCTCTTGGCCAGGTTGCGGGGTTGGTCAATGGCACACTGGCGGATACGGGCGACATGATAGGAGAACATCTGAAGCGCGACCACCGTTGGAAGAGGCGCAATGAGGTGCGAACAGCGGGGCACGCGGATCACGGCGTCCAGATGTGACTCGGTCTCGGTATCGCCCTCGGTCACTATCCCGATCACCGGCGCATGACGCGCCCGGCATTCCTGGACATTGCTCAGCATCTTTTCCTTGCCCGCCACGTCGTTCACCATCGCCATGACCGGAGTCTTCTCATCCA
>JBAWZH010000027.1:0-20149 GCA_037143135.1 bacterium | reverse complement strand
TAGCCGACCGGATGCTGCATCCAGCCATTGGCGAGGAGGATCCACAATCCGGAAAGATTGGTGGCAAAGGCGACAAGGCAGATGGCCAGGGCATGGGCCTTCTTTGAGATTTTGTTCCATCCGAATATCCAGACGCCGATAAAGACCGACTCCAGAAAGAACGCCACGGATGCTTCAATGGCGAGTGGAGCCCCGAAGATGTCGCCGACATAACGGGAATACTCGGCCCAGTTCATGCCGAACTGAAACTCCAGCGTGATGCCGGTTACCACGCCCAGGGAAAAGTTGATAAGGAACAGTTTACCCCAGAACTTCGTCATTCTGAGATAGAGTTCATTCTGTGTACGCACATAGCGCACTTCCATGGCGGCGACCAGAACCGACAGACCGAGGGTCAGCGGCACAAAAATGAAATGAAACGCACTCGTCAAGGCGAACTGCAAACGGCTTAAACTAACAACGTCCATGGTGATCCCTCCTGAATATCGACACCTTATACAAAACAGGACTTATTTTGTCCTCTTATTTTTTTATATCACTAAGTTTAGAGGTTCTGCTAGTTTTATGCGCCTGAACCCTGGGAGATGTCGTTATGGTATTGTCGCTTAAACAGAGAGGAATGCAAATCCTGACTATGATATTCGTCGGGGCTCTCTGCCAGGGGAGCGGCGGCTTGGCGCAGGCCGAAGACCCGGATCTTCCGTGGTCGGTGAATGAGCAATTCCCGGTTCCGGACGTCTCTGTGACGTCGGCGTCGGAGGCGTCGCGCCAAGACAAGCCGGAAGAGATGGGGCGGCTCTGTTCGTTTGTGTGGTTGAAGATTTACCAGAACACTTTTTCAGTGGTCATGACCTCACACTGTCCCTTGTATCCATCGTGTTCAAACTATAGTCTTATGGCCATCAGTCGATACGGTTCCCTAAAGGGGATCATGATGACGGCGGATCGGTTGATTCATGAATCCACCGAAGCGAGGGATGCGCCTGTTGTCCAAGTGGGGGGGCGTTCGCTTTGTTATGATCCGGTTGAGGCCAATGTGGCGGAATAAATATTATGATAAAATTCAGGTGGATGTGTCTATTTGTGTTTGGGGTGCGGTTGGCAGGGGCGGCGGCACAACAGGAGTCGGCGCCAGTCATGGCCTTTGCGGACGACCTTTACCGTCGCGGAGACTATTACCGGGCCATAACCGAATATGAACGCTTCATTTTTCTGAGTCCCGAGGTGAAGCAAGCCGCCCGCGCCCGATTTCAAGTGGGGATGTGTTATGTCCGGGGCGGGAAATGGGAGGCGGCCCGGGATCAGTTTGTCTCGCTGAAAGAACGGGATCGCACGAGTCCCGAGGGACGTGATGCCCAGTTGATGTTGGCCCATGTCTATTACAGGCTACAAAAATATACGATGGCAGGGGAGGTCGTGGATGAGTTTATCCGGAGTTATCCGGCCGATGAGCGTGTGGGCGATGCGCAGATTCTGAAGGGTATCTGTCTGGCGCGGTTTGGGAACACCGAGTGGGCCCGTGAGTCCTTCCGTGGCGTTCCCACGAACTCCGTGCGATTCGCGGATCGGGATGTCCTGCTGGGGTTGGCGGAGCGGCTTGAGACCGCTCCGGTGAAATCGCCGGGGCTGGCTGGCGGTCTGTCCGCAGTACTGCCCGGCGCCGGGCAACTTTACGTCGAAAGACCCAGGGATGCCACGGTCTCCTTTCTCATCAACGGAGTGACCCTGGCCGGGATGTTGGCGGCTTTTCATAATCACGAAGAGGTTGTAGGATGTTTGTTCGGCCTGGTGGAGTCGAGTTGGTATTTCGGTAACATTTACAATGCCTCGATGGGGGCTCATAAATATAACGCCCGGAAACGCGCTTCGGTTTTCGATCAACTCGAGGTCAATTGCGGGTTGCTGAAGGATGCCCAGAGCGGGAACATGCTCCCCGGAGTGGGGCTTAAGGTTCAGTTCTAGTCTGGTTGTGAAAAAAAAGAAGGCCAGGATATTCCCGGCCTTCTTTTTTTGTCATTTCCGAGCCGACTTACTTCACCGGCGCCGACCAGAAATCAATGCGCAGAGCATCCTCGCTATTGCCATTGGCCGCGTCCATCATGGAGCTCAGCGTAATGCAGAAACAGATATGACCGCCAATACATTCCACGAAGGGGAATCCGCCCTTCCAACCGCGATTATACCATTCGCCGCAACCCGGAAGAACGGCCGAAAGGATCGTGGCGGCGCCCGCATCGGCGGCCTTCGCGGCGGGAGCCGCGCCCATCAACATCATTCCAATTGCCAACCCTGCCATAATTTTCTTCATTGTCATGTTCTCCTTTTAACTTGCCTTGCTTCAATGCCGCAACCACTTTGGTCGGGGCAACGTCCACTCTAAGTTTTACAGGAGCCATTATCGCGGCTCCTGCGGAAACGTCAAGGCAACAATCATGATAATATTGTGAGACCTTTCACCGCCGTGTTTCCAGGGTGACGCGGGCAGGAGGAGTGAATTCAAAGAGGGAGTTGGTCAAGGGGGTGTTGATGCTGATATCCCGGATGAGGGTGGTGGTATTGACGAATCCCTGGTCGGTCCAGTAACGGGTCTCAAGTTGTCGGGGATACCAGAACCCCGGACTGGCCTCGATGAACTGGGAGGCGTCGGTGTGCATCAGGAGATTGTCTTCAGACGTGTAGATATCGGTTGTTTTCAGAACTTTTTGCTGCTGATTCAGTTCAATCAGAAATTTCGGTGCGGCGCCTGAAATACGGATGATATCGGGTGTCAGGGGAGGGGTGACAACGGCGGTCGTGCGTGAAACCATCTCCTGAAACTTGGCGGGATTGATCCCGTCCAGGGAAATGCGCGTCAGGGTTTGTTTGATGATGGACTGGCGATCCGCCGCCGATAATTTCGCCAGATCAGTCTGAAGCGCCTTGCGCAACGCGGGAATATATTCATAAAGGGTGTTGGTGTTCAGGACGAGGACCCGCTCAACCGGGTATTGGTAGTTGACCCGCACAAACCCGGGGGCCTGGTAGGCGAAAAACCATCGCTCCCGTGAGGATTGGCGCCGCCCCTGGGTCGTTCGTTCAGCCGTATAGGACAAGGAGTGGATGTCCGAGAAGTGTTGAGCCAGGGATTCCAGTAGCGCCTGGGCTTCTGCCCGTGCCACCACGCCGGTGCTGGCTAGGGTCACAAGCGGAGAGAGCGTGATGAGTGAAGTCAGTAGCAGAGTGATAAGTTTCATGCGCGAACCCTATCACAACACAGGACGGTTGTCAGTATCCGCGCCACCGTGTGCCGTCGTGTGTCATATTGTCTGTCATATTGTCTTGCATTTGGGTTCAAGGTTGATCAGTTTGCCCCTTTATTCTTCCGTAGCGCAGGGGAGATAGGGATACCCAATGAGACTGATGACCATCGTGATGTGTATGGGATTCGCCATCGCCGCGAGGTCTGAGGACACGGACGGCGCCCGCGAGCGTTTTGAATACCTGATCTCATGGCGTGGCGTTCCTGTCGCGACTGCCGTTATTGTGAATGAGGAGCCTGGCGTCGGGAATACCAATCAGGTTTTCAGAAGCGTCCGGGTGATCAGCCGTCCCTGGCTCAAGATCTTTCATCCCGTGAACGACGTGATTGAATGTGGCGGGGATGAAGTCGGCGGCCGGTTCCGGTATTCCGTTCGTAAAACCATCCATGAGTCCGGATTCCATCAGGAGGACGTGCTCGCCATTGACTCCGGGAGCGGAACGGCCGTGTGGCGGGACAATTTAAATAAACGGGAGGTTTCTTATCCTGTTCCCGCGGGGGTGCGGGATTACCTGTCGTTCCTGTTCGATATACGACATGCGGATTTCCCCCTGGGAGTTCCAAAAGAGTATCAACTGGTTATGGACGACGGTGTCAGGCGGCTCTCGGTAGTTGGGGTCTGCACAGGTGTTGTTGAGTGTGCGCGCGGGGCAATCGTAGCCAGAAAACTGGAGATCAAATCCCTGTCAAGTCAGCTTTTTGTTAGAAACATTCCCCGGGCTGTTTGGATCTCGGAAACCGATCATGTGATGGTGGTGATGGAGGCCTCCACCAAACTGGGAGTGGTTCGCGCCGTGCTACAGAAATGACCTGACCCCGTTTTCGGCCCTGTTTTTTTGCTGCCTTTCGCGTTGACATACCCCCCCCTTAGGGGTAAAAATGACTTTCTTAAGTGGGATTTTGCGTTGCGGAGGGAAGGAGCAGGTACCCCTGCCCCATTAATTGGCTTTTATTGTCCTATGAAACCAATGGATGTTGGCATCAAATTTGTCGGGGGGTGGGTGAACTTACTGAGGCTGTCCCTGATGGCTTTGGGCTGTGTGCTTTTGGGCTCAGGTTGCCTCACCTCCTCCTCGGAGGATGATTATGTGTCCGGCGTTCTGGCCGAAGCCATGCAGGATTTCCCGCCGGAAGCCGTTCTTTCCGGGTCGTCATTGACGACGAATTCCGGGCCATCTCTCGTGTCTGCGCCCGTGGTGGAGGTCGTTTCGGCGCCGATTACCCCTCCTGTTTCCGTTCCTCCTTCCGTCATCGTTTCTGTGCCTCTTCAGGGTACGGTTTCGGCGACTCCGGTGCCGGCCGTTTCGGCGGTGGTTGTCAGACCCACGGAGACCCCTCGTCCTGCTGAGGTTCCTGTCAAGCCCCCGGATGTCATTGTTCCGGGGCCTGTGGCTGCTGTGAAGCCAGAGAGTACTGATACAGCGCCTGTCCAGGTGCCAGCGGTCATCGCCGTGTCGCCCACAAACCCTGTTCCCGAGGTTGTAAAACCTGTTCCTCGTCCGGTTTATTATTCGGTCGGCAAACAGGGTGTTCCACCGCCTGCGGTTCCCACCATCCAGCCCGACTCGGTGTTGTGGGTCTCCGTCATCGAGGATCCCAGTCTCAACGGTCGCTACCTGGTCAATGATGCTTCCGCAATCGATTTCGGTTATGTGGGCCTGGTTTTTCTTCAGGACATGAGGGTTGAGTCGGCGGAGGCGGAATTGAAGCGGGTTTTGGAGGGGCGTTACCTCAAGAACGCCACGGTGTCCGTCAAGTTGGCCAAGGCGTCCTATGACAAGATTGGGGTTCAGGGCGCCATTGAGATGCCGGGTGACATCAAGATTGGTCCAGGGGCCACGATTTCGTTAAGCGAAGCGCTCCGGCGCGCTGGCGGGTTGCGGGGTAACCGCGAGAACAGCCGTGTCAAGATTGTGAGAGGGGGGATGAAGACTCCTTTCGGGCCGGCGGCCGAAGGCGATGTGTATTCGCTGGTAACAACGGAGGGCCAACTGAAGGTGCCGGATATCTTTCTTCGCAATGATGACCTGGCCTATGTTTTTACTCCGTCGTCCGATTCGCCACAGGGAACGGATGGAAAGATAGGATCCACCGGAGCAGGGGGCAAGCGCGTTGTGTTGCTGGGCGAGGTGCCGCGGCGTGGTGTGGTGGAATTTTCTGAGAGTGAACCGTGCACGCTCATGTATCTGTTGTTCAAGGTGGGTGGTTTGCCGCGGTTTGCCAAGGCCAGCAAGATTACCGTGGTTCGACGGAACAAGGATGGCAGTGAGCAGAAGTTCCTGGTGGATGGTGAGAAACTCATGAATAACGGAAAACCGGAGGACGATCTTGTCCTGGAGACCGGTGACCGTATTGTCGTTCCCGCGCGCAAGATCTCGTTTTTTTGAGTTGACCGTTCTTTTTCATTCGCCATTTCCATTGCGAAAAGGCTATTATCGCCCTTGCGGAGAACAATCAACCTATGGCGACACCGGATAGTTTTGAGCAAAAAAAGGTCGATCCCCGGATTTACCTCGGGATTTTGGTGTTCCGGTGGAAATTGATCATCATCTGTTTCCTCTACTGCATGCTGGGCGGCGTCATTTATCTGCAGTTTGCCCCCAAGGAGTATTCCACCTATGCGCTGGTGATGATCTATCGGGATCCCTCCACCCAGATTGAGTCGCAGAACTATCGTTGGACTGCCAGTCAAACGCATGTTTCGCTTCTGCAGAGCGAGGGGTTCCGGAATCATGTGATTGAAAAACTGGCCCCCCGTTGGTTGAAACGACTGGGTGGGGATACGCGGGAACTCACTCCCGATTACGTTGTCAGCCAAGTTGGCGGTCCCGGGATTTCGTTGAGATTATCAGTCCGGAGTTCGCATCCCGCCTATGCCCGGGCCTACCTGAAAGAGGTGATCAAGGAGTTTCAAATTCAGCGTGAATTGGTCAAGCAGGAGTCCTTCGGCTCCGCCACGCGAATCCTGGAGGAGGAATTGGTGCGGTTGCGGGATCAGATTCGCGCCGCCGAGGATGATGTCATTGAGTACCAGCGTGTCAATCAGATGGAGGTTGTTCAAGCCAAGGGGAGTTTGGAACTGGGTTACTTGAACCAGTTGATCGGGCGCCAGCAGCAACTTAACACTGAAAAGTGGATGCTGGAGGTTCAATATCCGAAGTTAAAAGGACAGTCCAAGCAGATGATCGAGTCCGCGCTTGCCATGACCCGTGATACCGGGAACATTTCGGTATCATCGGGCGGCACGAATGCTTCCGAATCCATCGCTTCGAGTCGGGAGATGAAGAAGGATGCGCCGGATGACCGCGCGGCCTCCGTTGATATTCAGCTGAAACTGGCCAGACTTGAGCGCCAGCGAGAGGAACTGGCGGTTTTTACCCAGCCGGAGAATCCGAAATTAAGGGCATTGGATGAGGAGATCGCCGCGCTGAAGAAAGACACCCAGCTTCAGGCCGATGTTGAATATGCGCGGGTGAAGGAACGGATCGCGGCCATTGCCTATCAGGTGGATGCTTTGGAAGAGGCTCAGAGACGGTGGCGCAACTCCTATCTTCTCGCAAGCAAGAAAGGATCTGATCTGCGGCAATTGCAAAGTGTTGTGTCGCGATCAGAATCAATCTATGCCGGCCTTCAGATCAAATTGAACGACATGAAGGTCGAGCAGGAGATCAAAGGGGAGCATTTCAGTGTTCTTCAGACGGTTCGAACCGATCCCATTCCGGCCTGGCCGGATCCCTTCAAAATCCTGATCACCGTGCTTGTGATGGGGTTGGGGTCGGGGTTGGGTCTGGCCATGGTGGCTTTCTTCTTCGATGACAAGGTGCAGTCCGTGACCGACGTGGAGTCCGCCGTCGGTGTGCCGTTTCTGGGGGGTGTCCCGTTTTGGGTGCATGGTGACCTCACGAACCGGGTTCGGCCCATTGTCAGTGATGAGCACCGGTCAGGCGCCGCCGAAGCGTATCGCGCTTTGCGGACGAACGTCCTCGCGGCGGTGGAGAAGGCGGGGAAAAAGATTCTTCTGGTGACCAGCGCGGACTCCAAGGAAGGCAAGACGCTGACGTCGTTGAATCTGGCCATCATGATCGCCAAGACGGGAAAAAAGGTTCTCCTGCTGGACATGGATTTGCGCCGCGGGTTGTTGCACAAGTCGTTTGAAATGGAGCGCGCGCCCGGGATTGTGGACGTGTTGCGGGATGGAAAGCCCCTGACCGATGTGATCAAGTTGACACCCACGGAGAATCTCTGGTTTGCGCCTGCGGGTTCGATTGATAAAAACACCTCGGAATTGCTGCATTCGGTTGATTTGGAATCTTTTTTCGCGGGAGCGATGGAGGCGTACGATTATATATTGCTGGATACCGCGCCGGTGTTGCGGGTAACGGATACGGTGATTCTGGCAAACTGTCCCTTGGTGTGCGTGATCTATGTCGCGCACGCCAACCGAACCTCAAAACCCACGATCAAATACTCTCTGGATATGCTGGGGGATGTCCATATTATCGGGATGATTGTCAACAGTATCGAGATGCATCGCATCAGCAGTTTGTATTATGCCTATCAATACCCGAACTATTCCTACTACAGTTATGCGTATCGCTATGGGTATAACTATGATCTTTATGACGAGCATGGTCGCCGCAACCCGATGGGACCGTGGAGCAATATGAGGCGCACCGTGACCAAGTGGTTCCGGACGACTTTTATGCCATCCGAGTAAACTATGTCATCGCAACGAAGCTATTTGCAGCGACAGGTGGTCTGGCTGGGGGCCTTGGACGCCTTTTGCCTCATGCTGGGGATGATCGCGGCGATCATCATCCGGATGGGGCCGGAGTCGTTGAGCGAATACGTCATTACGTATGTTTCCGGGTGGCTCTATCTGACCATCGCTGTATTGATTTCAAACTTTGTGACGGGCAGTTATGGTTTGGAACTCAAGTTGTCCCGGTTCAACATGATCGTGAACTGGGCTTTTTCTGTGACGATGGCCTTTCTGGTTGTCAGTATCACGTCCTATGCCTGGCTCAACATCGTTCTGGGACGCGGCGTTCTGGTGTTGACGGTAGTGATCTATTCCGGACTTTGGTTGACGTTGCGTCTGATCATTTACCATTATTTTTTCAGGAAAGACGCCTTTGCCTACAGGGTTGCCATCCTGGGGGCAGGAGCCCGCGCCAGGTCTGATGCCGCCTTGATCCAGAATGTCAACTTAAGACCCAAACATACGGTAGTGGCCATGATCCAGTTGGAGCGTGAAGACCACGGGATGGCAGCGGAGGCGGCCGGTGATCGGAAAGAAGGGCGTTTGGTTCACTGCATCCCGGGTCGATTGGCGCAGACGGTGCGTGCCTTGGCGTGTGATGTTTTGCTGGTTGCCGTGGATCAGGAGGATGAACTGGCGGGCGTGCATTCCCAACTGCGCCGCCTGAAATACGAGGGAGTCTCGGTCTTGTCCCCGCTTAACGTTGCCGAAGTGTACGGCGGGAAGATTCCGTTGAACCTGGTGGATGAGAATTGGTTAATGCACGCCAGTCAGGGATTCATCTCTCCGATGACCATACGCCTCAAGCGAATTGTGGATATTCTTCTGGTGGTGCTGGTTTCTCCTCTGGCCCTTTTGCTGGCCTTGGGTGTCGCGATAGCGGTCAAGTTGTCAGGGTTGTCGGAGCCCGTGTTCTATTCCCAGGAACGGGTGGGGCGGTTCGGTCGCCATTTTCGAATTCACAAATTCAGAACGATGAAAGAGGGTGCGGAACAGGTGCAGGGCGCGGTCTGGGCGTCCCAAGATGATCCCCGGGTGACCTGGGTTGGAAAATCTTTGCGAAAATACCGATTGGATGAAGTGCCGCAGTTGTGGAACATCCTCAAGGGGGAGATGAGTCTCGTGGGGCCGCGCCCTGAGCGCCCGGAACTGGTGGCGAAGTTGGAGAAGGTGATTCCCTATTTCCGGGAGCGGGAAAACCTTCCGCCCGGGTTGACGGGCTGGGCTCAAATACGGTATCCCTACGGTGCAACCATCGAGGATGCCCGGGCCAAACTCGAATTCGATCTCTATTATCTCCAGAGTTTCTCGGCCGCCCTCGATCTGAGAATCATCCTCAGCACCCTCCGTATTGTCTTTTTCGGGATGGAACGCGACGTCCGTTGAGTCGGCTTCGGAAACTGTATTTTCTGGCATTCACATCTGAAATCCAATAGTCTTCAACCGCGTTTTTCAAGAGGAGCAGCATCATGATTCCGCGATACACACGCCCGGAAATGGGCGCCATCTGGTCTGACCAAAACAAGTTCGGCGTCTGGCTGAACATCGAGATTCTGGCCTGCGAGGCGATGCATAAACTCGGCGTTGTTCCCGCCGCAGACCTGAGGCGTATCAAGGCCCGCGCCGCCTTCAGTGTCAAGCGTATCAACGCCATCGAAGCCAGGGTCAATCACGACGTCATCGCCTTTCTCACCAACGTCGCCGAACACGTGGGGCCCTCCTCCCGTTTCATCCATCGCGGCTTAACCAGTTCGGATGTGCTCGATACCGCCCTGGCCGTTCAGATGCTTCAGGCGATGGATATTCTGATTGCCGATGTGAAGACGGTGCGCAAGGCCGCAGCCGCCAAGGCTCGAAAATTCAAATTTACGCCCATGATCGGGCGCAGTCATGGCGTCCACGCCGAACCCATTACCTTCGGCCTCAAGATGGCGCTGATGTATGACGAATTCGGCCGCGCCCTGAAGCGGTTGGAGGCCGCGCGCGAGGTGATCCGGGTGGGACAGCTTTCCGGCGCCGTGGGAACCCATGCCCATATTGACCCGTTTGTTGAGATCTATGTCTGCCGGAAACTGGGACTCAAGCCGGCGGCCATTTCGACCCAGATTCTCCAGCGTGACCGGCACGCGGAATACATGTCCGCCATCGCGCTCGTCGGGGCCTCGGTGGATCGCTGGGCCACGGAGTTCAGGCATTTGCAGCGAACCGAGGTGCTGGAGGTGGAGGAGTTTTTCGGGACGGATCAGAAGGGTTCCTCGGCCATGCCGCACAAGAAGAATCCCATTACGGGCGAGAAGCTGTGCGGACTGGCGCGCCTGTTGCGGGGGAACCTGGTGGCGGCGCTGGAAAATGTGGCGTTGTGGCACGAACGTGATATCTCCCATTCCTCGGTCGAGCGGATCATCCTTCCCGACAGCACCATCGCGCTGGATCACATGCTGGTGAATCTGGAGAAGTTGGTGCGCAATCTGGTGGTGTCGCCGGAGCGCATGAAGGAAAATCTCAATCTGACCCAGGGGCTGATTCACTCCCAGCAGGTTCTGTTGATGCTGACCCAGGCGGGGTTCACGCGGGAGCAGGCCTATCGCATGGTTCAACGTCATGCCATGGCGGCCTGGGAGACCCGGCAGAGTCTGCGCGGGCTGATCGAGGCCGATGCGCAGATCATGGCGAAGGTGGGCAAGGACGACTTGGACAAGGTCTTCGACATGAATGTTCATTTCCGCGACGTGAACCGAACCTTTAAGGCCGTGGGGTTGTGAAGTCTTTTCTTTCTTATTGAGGAGAATGGTATGTTGAAAAACGTGATCAAGCGGGCGACGTCGGCTTATTCGGCGGCGGGTGTGGATATTGACTCGAAAATGAAGGGGATTGCCTCCATCCGGAAAATGGTGAAGTCAACCCGAACCGCCGGGGTACTTAACGAAATCGGCTCCTTTGGCGGCTTCTTTGCCTCGCCCGGCAAGGATACGATCCTGGTGGCCAGCACCGACGGCGTCGGCACCAAACTCAAAATTGCCGCGATGGCGCGACGGCATGACAGTGTCGGTCAGGATATTGTGAACCACTGCGTGAATGATATCCTCGTTCAAGGCGCGACGCCTCTATTTTTTATGGATTACGTAGGAATTTCCAAGTTTGAGGGATGGATCTTTGAGCAGGTGGTCAGCGGATTGTGCAAGGCTTGCCGGGAAAACGGCTGCGCTCTCCTGGGCGGCGAAACGGCGGAAATGCCGGGCTTGTATCCGCCCGGGGAATATGACCTTGTCGGCACGATTGTGGGTGTGGTGGATCGCAAGAAAGTGATTACCGGAAAGTCCATCCGCCCCGGCGATGTCCTGATCGGACTGCCCTCCTCCGGCTTGCACACCAACGGCTATTCCCTGGCTCGCAAGGTCGTCTTTGAGACCGCGAAACTGAAACCCGCCGATCTTTTCCCGGGTTCCAGGAAGACGGTTGCCGACGTGTTGCTGGCTGTCCATACGAGTTATCTCAAGCCGGTCTCGACGCTCCTGAAGACGGTGGCGATCCGGGGCATGGCGCATATCACAGGCGGGGGATTCCCCGACAATGTGCCGCGGGTTTTGCCGGCGGACGTGAATGCCGTGTTTGACCGCGCATCCTGGGTTGTGCCCGAGGTTTTCCAATTCATTCAGCGTGTCGGCAAGGTGGATCGCGAGGAGATGTACCGGGTCTTTAATATGGGGCTCGGCATGGTGGTGGTGGTGCGAAAACAGGATGTGGAGAAATCCCTGACCATACTGAAAAAAGCGGGAACCAAACCCGTCCTCGTCGGCTGGATCGAGAAGGGATCCCGTCAGGTGCGACTCATCAACTAGAAGAAAAGCCTGCTCTCTTTGTGAAGCCACTCCGCCATGACTGGATCGTTCGGGCTGTCTGGCTCGTGATGTTGCCGCTGGCGGGACTGGCGGGAACGATCAGGGTGGATCCGCAGGCGCGTGTGGAGATCACGAATGGCCGACCGGCCATGGTGGTTCAACTCTTCAACAGCGGCGATGATGCCGCCCGGATTCTCTCCGTCGAGAGTGATGACGGCGTGTCTGCCGGATCCGTGGCGCGAACCCTGGCTCCCGGGGAGTCTTGTGAGATTCTCCTCCCGATGGGCGCGTCGTCCAAAACGGGATGCCGGCAGGCCGTGGCCCGTATCCGTTATGAAGATTTTGGAGGGGTCGGCTTTTCTTCGGTCGTGGCGGCGTCTTCGACGGAAGATGAAAGTTGGATCAACCTGGTGGTCTCGCCGGTTTCGCTGGGACGGTCGGGACGGGTTCGCGTCTCGTTGTGTCTGCTCCAAGACAAACCGGCCCAGGTGACTGTGCGGCTTGTATTGCCGGATGAATTCGACTGTCCCGTTCCGGTGCAACAGGTGTCGTTGGATCCTGACAGCCCCCGGGATCTGGTCTTTGAACTTACCAATCGCAGAGGACTTCCGGGCGGCGTCTATTCCCTCGTCGCGATTGCCGAGACCGAGACGCCAGGCCACTGCCGGAGCGCCTCCGCCTCCGGCGCGGTG
Organism: bacterium; assembly: GCA_037143135.1. Lineage (GTDB taxonomy): Bacteria > Verrucomicrobiota > Kiritimatiellia > CAIKKV01 > CAITUY01 > JAABPW01. The sequence continues at coordinate 7,558 of JBAWZH010000027.1, read as the reverse complement.
AGCGTCACCGAAGGGCAATGGCTGGGTCAGTCACCCTGGGTCTGGTTGACGGGGGCACTGGCTTTGTTGGCCGCGTTGTGGTTTGCCGGACGTGGTGGAAGCCGTCGTTCCGGTCGGCCTTTTCCGGCGGCCATTCTGGATGTCCTGCTTCTCTCCGTTCTCTCCGGGTTCGTCCTCTGGAACGTCTCGCCCGCCGATCTGATGCGAAACACCACGACCGTGGGGGGCGACACTCCTGCGCATTTGTATTTGATGAGTCATCTCAGGGAGCAGTTGTTCCACCATGGCCGACTGATCTCCTGGGCGGGCGGGTGGTGGTGCGGGTTCCCGATGTTCCAATACTATTTCATACTGCCGTACCTGGCGGCGGTCCTTCTCGGGGTTCTGATTCCGCAGGCCGTGGCCTTCAAACTGGTTAGCGTGGCCGGGATGGTCATGACGCCCCTGTGCGCCTATTGGGCGGCCCGGTTATGGCGGTTGCCCCGTCCCGTCCCGATGGTTATGGCCATGGCGATGGTTCCGTTTCTGTTTGTTCAGTCCCACACGATGTGGGGCGTGAACACGGCGAGCACGCTGGCGGGGATGATTTCAAACAGCTGGAGTTTTGCCCTGCTGCTGCCCGCCCTGGCCTCGGCTGGCCGCGACTCGGAGGACGGGGTCATCAGGAGGAGAACCGTGTTTCTCATGACCCTCGTGCTCGCCTCTCATTTCTTCACCTCGGTCATGATGTTTTTGTCGCTGGCGATCATCCCGGTGTTGGGTTGGATTCAATATCGGGGATCGGGTGGCAAAGGGCACGACACCTCCGACACGGCGACTACGGCCGGAGGGCTTCGATCCCTGCGCGTCTTGTTCCTTGAAAGCCTGCTGACCGTTCTCCTGATGGCGTGGTGGCTTGTTCCGCTTGTGGCGAAGTCGGCCTTCAGCGTTGATTTCGGAATCAATTGGGATGTGACCCTGTGGAGGTCGTTCCCCGACTACACGGCGGGGTTGCTGGTCTTTGCCGGGATTGCGCTGGTGACAGCCACGCGATCCGTGAATCGATATGGGTCGGTTCTTCTGCTGCTTTGGATGCTGTTATCGGGTGTGCTTTTATTCCAATTTGGCTTCGCGATGTCCCCGGTGTTCGTCAATGTCAGGCTCTGGCCGTTCGTATTTTTTTCGCTGGTGGCCTTGGCGGCCGTCGGGCTGGGAACGATTCTGCAACGGGTTCGAGGGGTGTCGGTTTGGTTGGTGGCGTTGACGTTGGTGGTTTTGCTGGCCGTCAAGATGGGTGATTCCCTGAACGGAACCCTGTCGGGGCCGGGACTGACCCGGAGTTGGGCCAGGTGGAATTATTCCGGGTTGGAGGCAAAACCGGGCGCCTCGGTATTCCATAAACTGGTGATGCCGCTCAAGGGGACGCCGGGCCGGCTCGCCAATGATTTGTGCGAAGAGAACAATCAGATCGGATCAAGCCGTGTGTTTGAATTGGCTCCCTACCTGGCCGGGAAGGCCGTGCTGGAGGGCGGGCTTGTCAATTCGGCGCTGGGTTCACTCTACGCCTACACGATTCAAGGCGAGACCTCCGCGTCATGCGCTGGATTTCCGACCATCGTGACGCCACAGGTGTTCAACTTCATCCATGCGACGCGGCACTTGGAATTGTTCAATGTGAAGCATTTCATTGCCCGCGGGGCGATTACCAAGGAGGCGCTTCGGCAACATCCAGCCTGGCGGTTTGTGGATCGGGAACAGGAGTGGGAACTGTATGAACTCATGAGTCATGAGGGGCGTATGGTGTTTATTCCGCCCCGGATGCCGGTGGCGGTGCAAACGACCCGATGGAAGGAAGGCTCCCTCGAGTGGCTGACCACGCCGGGGGCCAGCGCGCAGTTTGTCATTTGGGCGGCGGATGGATTCCCCCCAAAGACGCTGGACGAAACAACATTCCATGCCGTCCTGGCGGAGTGGCGGAAAGGGGGAACGAACGGCATGGGGCCACTCCTGTCGGGTTCGGGAACGGGATGCATTCGTGATGAGGAGGTGACGGATGACCATATTCGTTTCAAAACCTCCGCCATCGGGCAACCCCATATTGTGAAAATGTCGTGGTTCCCCAATTGGAAGGCGCGTGGCGCCGCCCGGGTCTATCGCGTGTCGCCAGGCTTTATGCTCGTTTTTCCGGAACAGGAGTCAGTGGAACTCTATTATGGCACGACGGTGTCCGACGGCGTAGGATATGCGCTGACCCTGCTGGGTTGTTTGGGTTTGATAGGTGTGAGGCGGCTGAAGAGGTGTGTGTGTTGATTGTTGAGTGAGGATGAGAACGTCCACGATGAACATCAGGGTGCTGAAAATACTGGATGCGACGGTGGGTGGGCTCCTTTGCTGGGTGGGCGGGCACTGGTTGCATCTGGCGCGGCGGGAAAGGGGTGCCCCCGACGCCGTTACCCAGGCTGATGTGAAGCGAATCCTGGTGATCCGTCCGGGTGGAATGGGGGACATGATCCTGCTTCTGCCGATGATGAAGCGCCTAAGGCAACGCTTCCCGGGCGCCGAGATCGACCTTGTTTGCGAGACGCGGAACCGGGAGATTCCAGGTCTTTCCGGCGAGACCGCCGAACGGCTCCTCTATGATGCGCATCCCTTGCGGACGATGGCCCGGCTTTTGCGGAGGCGGTATGACCTGGCCGTTGATTCGGAGCAATTCCACAACTTCTCAGCCGTCATGGCCTGGTTCAGCGGGGCGCCTGTGCGAATCGGTTTCAAGATCAATCCGGGGCGAAACCCGATCTACACGCATCTGGTGAATTATGACCTGGCGGGTTATGAGGCTGATGAGTTTATGCGGTTACTGGCCCCGCTGGGAATCACGGGGGCGGCTGTTGTTGAGGGGTGTCTGACCGCGCCCATCAAAACACGGGAGCGCTTGATCCTGATCCATGTGGGGGCCTCAACCCGTTATAAACAGTGGGCGCCGGGGAAATTCGCGGACTTGGCCCGGAAACTGAGTGACGAGTCGGAAGAGATTCTGATTGGACTCGTTGGCTCCGCGAAGGACAAGACTCTGGCGGAGGAAATTGCCGGCGTGTCGGGACTGGGGGATCGGGTGAGGGTTCTGGCCGGGGATCTGACGCTTTCGCAGACTGCCGCATTGATCGGGAGGGCGGAACGGTTCATCGGGGGAGATTCCGGGCTAGCCCACCTGGCGTCGGCGCTGGCCGTTCCGACCGTGGTGTTATTTGGTCCGAGCGACCCCATGAAGTGGGCGGCCCGCGGCCCGCGCCATGCCGTGGTCAGAAGATCCCTGGCCTGTTCACCCTGCTTTATTTTCGGCTATCACAAGTTGTGCCATTCCATTGCCTGTATGGCCGAGATCACAGTCGATGATGTGCTACACGTCATGAACCGCGAACAGTAATCCCTTCCCGTTTTCCGGCGCCTCAATTCCGAGACACGGCGCTTGCCTTCATCGTCCCGGTATGGCTATTCTTGCCTCAGACCCATGACTGAACTGGAAACCAGATTCGCCGACATGAACCGTCGGCTTGAAGCGGCGTGCAAACGTGCCGGACGGGATCCCTTCGGCGTTCACGTGTTGGCCGTTTCAAAAACCCGGGATCCGGATGCGATCAGGGAGGTGGCGGCCTTGGGAATGGAGACGTTTGGGGAGAACAAGGTGCAGGAGGCGCGGGCGAAGATACCGCTTTGCCCGTCACGCCTCCACTGGCACCTGGTCGGGCATCTCCAGTCAAACAAAGCCCGGGAGGCCGTCACTCTGTTTGAAATGATTCACTCCGTGGATTCGCTCCGCCTGCTGGAGATCTTGGATCGCCATGCCGGCGAGGAGGGAAAGACGTTATCTGTCTGTCTTGAAGTGAATGTGTCAGGCGAGCGAAGCAAATTCGGCATGCCGCCCAACGCCGTTCTTGAGACGTTGCGCGCCGCCAATACCCTCTTCAAGGTTAAGGTGGTTGGCCTGATGACAATACCTCCGATTGTCGAGGATGTTGAAGAGTCCCGTCCATTCTTTCGAAGTTTACGTGAGATGAGGGACGAGATGCAGACCCGGACGGGTATGGCCCTTCCGGAATTGTCCATGGGCATGTCCCATGATTTCGAGATCGCCGTTGAGGAGGGGGCAACCTGGATCCGCGTGGGAACCCTGCTCTTTGGTCCCCGGAAGCGAAAGGAGACCCATGACCTTGCCGACCTCTGAATGGGACGAAGAGAGTCCCGCCACGAAACCCAAGCCCGGGAGATCAACGCCCGCCCCGGTGGGATGTCTGGTTTTTGTTCTTTTGAGCCTGGTCGTTCTGCTGGCATTCGTGACGTTTGGTATCCAGACCAAGATTGGCTGCGAGTGGGTGGCGGATTCGGTTCGGCGGCAGACCGGGTTGGACGTGGCGATTGGAGGAGCGAGTCTGGCCTGGCCCCTGGATCTATACCTGACGGATGTCCAGACGAAACCCAGTACAACCCCGCTTGGCAGTTTCAAGGCCCGCGAAATCCGGATCGGCTGGCGATGGGGTGGTCGATTTGACATGATGCTGAGCGGTGCGCGTCTTGAGGTGATGAAAATTGCCGACGGCTGGGTACCAACTCCCTTTGCGAAAATCGGGGAACTGTCCGACGTACGGGAGACGGTGTTGCTGGTGAGCGAGGAGATTCCCTTGGCATCGTTGGATATCCGGGATAGCAGCGTGATTTGGAATGGTCCCGACGGCGAGCGCTTGGCCTCATCCGAGGGACTGGGCCTCAGCATGAGGCGGGTCACCCTCGGTGATCGTCCCTATTTTGTATTTGAGGTTACATCGCGGATCGTCAGGCGGGTGGGAGGACTCAAAGGCCTGAATGTGCGGCGTCTTTGGATGAGCGGGAATAAGTGCCCTTATCTTGAAGTGGAGTACAGTGGGATGTGGGATGGCGATGATGTTGCCCTGAAAGACTGGTGGGCCACGCCACCCGGTGCCGTGAAGCGAGGAATGGGACATGAAAAATGAACGTGCCCGGCTCCTGACGGAGTCGTTCCGCCATCAGCGTATCCTGGTGGTGGGTGATCTGATGCTTGACAAGTATATCCATGGCTCGGTGGAGCGGATCTCGCCCGAGGCGCCTGTGCCGGTGGTGCGGGTTGCCCGTGAAAGGCAGGTTCCCGGAGGCGCCGCGAACGTGGCGTGGAATGTCTGTTCCTTCGGTGGCCAGGCTGTCATCGCCGGAGTTGTAGGCCCTGACGCAGCGGGGCGGGACTTGCTGAAACTCATGGCCGGGCAGGGGATTGGCACCGATGCCGTGCGGGTCGTTCAGGGATTGCAGACGACCGTCAAGATGCGCGTGCTGGCTGACCGGCAGCAGGTTGTTCGCGTCGATTGGGATGCCGATTCCGAGTTTCCGCAGGCGGATGTCGATGCCTTTTGCGACATGATCTCCCGCCAGATCAAGACCTGCACCGGCGTGGTGATTGAGGATTACAGCAAGGGGATTGTCCGGCAGGACGTGATTGACGCCGTGCTGTCGGGGGCAAAAAAGAAGGGGATTCCGGTTGGGTTGGATCCGAAGGACAACCTGGATCTGACGATCAAGGGCATCACCCTGGCGACCCCCAACTATCGGGAGGCGCATGTCTGTTCGGGTCTTCCGGTCAAAGCCCCGCCGCCCGGGAACCCTCTGAACGACCCCTCGCTGAAGAAGGCGTCCAAACTGCTTCTGAAAATCTGGGAGCCTGAACAACTGCTGGTGACCCTGGGTCCGAACGGGATGTACCTGGTGGCGCCGAACCGGGCGGCGCGGGTCATTCCAACCCGGGCCCGAGAAGTCTATGATGTGAGCGGCGCCGGGGACACGGTGATTGCGACCTGCGTGATGGCCCTGGCTGCGGGGGCTTCGTTTGATGAGGCGGCCGTGCTGGGGAACAATGCCGCCGGCGTGGTGGTTGGCAAACTGGGTACCGCCGTCTGTTCGCCCGCGGAATTGCTGGCCAGCGTGGAGATCAATGAGCGCTAAACAAGAACGAGTCATCGGCGTGATTCCGGCGCGGTGGGCGTCCACCCGTCTTCCGGGCAAGGCCCTGGTGCCGATTTGCGGGAAACCCCTCATTCAATGGGTGTTGGAACGAACCCGTCAGGCGGAGCGTCTTGACGAGGTGCTGGTCGCGACGGATGACGAACGGATTCGTTCAGTTGTGGAGGGACTGGGGGGCGTCGCGGTGATGACGCGGGTGGATCATCCCTCAGGCACGGATCGGGTGGCTGAGGCGGTCGCCGACCGCGAGGCCGGGGTGGTAATCAATATCCAGGGTGACGAACCCCTCATTGATCCGGGATTGATCAACCGTCTCGCGGAGGTTATGCTGGCGGATCACGAGTGGGACATGGCGACGGCGGCGACGGCCATTGGCAGTGTCACCGAGTTGAACAAACCTTCCGTGGTCAAGGTGGTTTTGGGAGAACGGGGCCGGGCGCTGTATTTTTCGCGTTCGGTGATTCCCTTTGTCAGGGACGCGGCGCCGGAAGGAGTGCGGCATCTGAGGCACATTGGTATTTATGCCTATCGGCGCGCCTTTCTTGACCGGCTGGTGAAGGCGCCGCCCTGTGCCTTGGAGCAGGCGGAAAAATTGGAACAGTTGCGAGCCCTGTACCTGGGCGGGCGCATGACCGTGGTGGAAACGGATGAGGTGGGCCTCGGCGTGGATACGCCCGAGGATGTTGTTCTGGCGGAGGCGGCATTGCGGCAATGCGGACTGGCGAAAGTGGAGTCATGAGTAAAACAAAAATTGTGGATGTGGGCGGAGTGAGTGTGGGCGGGAAACGACCGTTGGTGCTGATTGCCGGGCCTTGTGTAATCGAAAGTCGTGAAGGCTGCCTCGATATTGCCGGGAAACTGGCCCGACTGGCTAAGGCGCAGAAAATCCCCCTGATTTTCAAGGCCTCCTACGACAAGGCGAACCGGTCGTCGGTGCGTTCCTATCGCGGGCCCGGAATGGAGCGCGGATTGGAGATCCTGGCGGAAGTGAAGGCCCGGTACGGCGTCCCGGTTCTGACCGATGTTCATAGCGTGGAGGAGGCGGAACGCGCGGCGAAGGTGGTGGACATCATCCAGATACCGGCCTTTCTCTGCCGCCAGACGGACTTGGTGGTGGCGGCCGGCAAGACGGGAATCCCGGTGAATGTCAAGAAGGCCCAGTTTATGGCACCCTGGGACATGCGTCATGTCATCGAAAAAATCGAATCCACCGGCAATCGCAAGATCATCCTCACTGAACGGGGGGTCTCATTCGGGTACAATAATCTGGTGGCCGACATGCGGAGCCTGCTGGTGATGAGGGAATACGGATATCCGGTGATTTTTGACGCGACGCACAGTGTTCAGCGGCCCGGAGGCGCCGGGGATCGAACGGGCGGGGATGGTTGCTGGGCGCCCGCGCTGGCGCGCGCCGCCGTGGCAACCGGGTGTGACGGGGTGTTCATTGAAACCCATGTGAAGCCCGAGGAGGCCTTGTCCGACAAGGACAACACCATTCCTTTTGCGGCGGTGAGTCAGTTGTGGAGAACCCTGGGGAAAATTGATGATGCGGTAC
>JBAWZH010000026.1:0-21078 GCA_037143135.1 bacterium | reverse complement strand
CATTAGGGCACGGCCCAGGATTCTCTTCATAAGGCTCCTCTGATTTCAGATCTCACATCTCAGATTTCATATCTCACATCTCAGATCTCAGATTTCATATCTCATATCGCAGATTCACACCCACATCAGCGGCACATGGCACGCGACCCAGAGCCCGTACCGCCATAAAACCGGAAAACGGTTTCGTCCGCTTATCGACGCAAAGTAAAGCCCCTTGGCCAGCGTGTTCACCATCACCGCCACCAACAACGCCTGGATCGCCAGGCGCCCGGACAAGGCGCCTTGAGCCACGGACAACACAAATGGATCCACGTCAACCAGTCCGGACACCGTACCAAGACCCAGTACCCCAAGTTGTCCGAACTGCGTATGCACCACCCCGGTCGCAACCTTCAACCCGACAAACAACAGCGCAAACAGCAAGGCCACGCGAATATCAACCGGATTTGAAATCGAAGGCAATGCCTCCGGCACGCCGGAGCCAGCCGGGTCTTTTCTGACGGTCAGAGCCAGAATAAGCCCGGTCACACAGAGCAATCCCAGGCGCCAGTTGAGCCCCGGAGACAATCCTCCCCCGAAAACCGCGACCAACACAATCAATCTCAGAAACATGACACTGCTTGCCAGCAAGGTTGCCTGTAACGCCGCCCCCGCCTGCTCGGGTCTTTCGCGCGCCAGACGCCCCGTGGCCACGCTGACCGCCGTGCTGGAAACAATCCCCCCCAGCAACCCGGACAGCGGAACGCCCACCCCGGGGCCGACCTTGCGGGACAGGATATATCCCACAAACCCAATGGCCGAAACCAGGACGACAATCTGCCAGATGCGGGCCGGATTCAAGTCATAGGCCGTGTAGTTCACATTCGGCAACGCCGGATAAATGACCACCGTCACCAACAGGAATTTCAACGTGGCCAGAAATTCCGTCCGATCCAATTGCTCCACATATTTCTCCAGAACGGTCTTTTCGGAAAGCAGGATCGTATTGATAACTCCGATGGCAATCGGAAACCGGACATCCGCCGTCGCGGCGAGCACTCCCACGGCGTAGGTGACGAGCGCGGAAACCTCGCTCGTGGCGCCAAACCGGCCCGCCTTGATTTTCTCAAGATAGGCGACACAGGCCAGCGCCGTCACTGCCACGAGCCCGGCGGGCAACATCATCGGATTTCCGTGGGCGGCCAGCCAGGCGCAGGAAAAACCTAACACGCTCACCATCGGAAATGTCCGCACGCCGCCGAAGAAGAACTGGGCACGCTCCTTGCGCCCGCTTTCACGTTCCAGGCCGATGAGAAAACCGACGGCCAACGCCACAAGAAAGCGAAGTCCCAGACTCCATTCAAACATACTGTTCATGGTTCAGCCTCCTCCCCCGCCCTCGAATTCAGCCATCAGCACGGTGTGATCCGACGGTTTTTCAAGCCGTCTCAGCGTCAGATCGATGGCCGCGCCGACGGATCTCGCCGCCAGTGGAGACGTGGCCAGGATATGATCGACCCTCCATCCGAGATTACGCTCCACCGAATCCTTCTGCCGGTAATCGAAAAATGTGTACTGCCCGGCCTCGGGATGATACTTCCGAAAGACATCGACAAACCCCCACTCCACGGTCCGGGCAAACGCCTTTCTCACATCCTCATGATAGCACACATGATCCGCCTGCTGGGCGGCATTATGGACGTCCATCGCCTCGGGTGCGACATTGATATCCCCCGCCCACACCAACGGCTGATCCGGCGAGAAATGCCGGTCAAAATAGTTCCGTAAACGGGCAAACCATTCAATCTTGTAGCGATACAGTTCATGCTCGATGTCGCGCCCCTGAGGAACGTAGGTATTGACCACATGCAGGAGCCCGATCTGGACGCAGGCCAGGCGCGTCCCATCAACCGGCCCGCCATCATCAAACCCGAAACTGACGGAGGTCGGTTCTCTTAATGACAGAACAGCCACCCCGTTGTAGGACTTTTCGCCGCGATAAACGACATGATACCCGGCGGCCCGGATTGGCTCAGCGGGAAAGTCGGCATCCACCACCTTGGTCTCCTGAAGGCACACCACGTCCGGTTTGGCGCGGGCCAGCCAGTGGAGCAGGATTCCCATCCGCGACCTCACCGAGTTGACATTGAAGGTGGCTATCTTCATGGCAATCCCGGCGCCGTTTACGGGGTATAGGGCAGCACGCCGTTGAACACATGGGCGGCGGGGCCCAGCATGGTAACCTTTTCGGCGCCGTCGTCCGTCAGCACAAAATTGACCTCGATCACATCCCCGCTGGCGCAGGCGATGCTCACCGGCGCCTTGACCCACCCCATGCGCCCGGCGACCAATCCGGCGGCCACCATCCCGGTTCCGCAGGCCAATGTTTCGGCCTCAACCCCGCGCTCGTAGGTCCGGATGCTCAGGGAGGACGCCCCCGTGACCTTGATGAAATTGGCATTGGTTCCCTGGGGCGCAAAATCCTTGTGGTAGCGGATCGCGGCGCCCGTCCCGGCCACATCCTCGCCTTGCAGATCCTCCACCGGCATAACCACATGCGGAACGCCACTGTTCACGAAACCGTAGGGACGTTTGACTCCACCCAGGTCAAGCGTCTGGTTTAACCGCCAGTCTTTGGGCCTCGTCATGCGCAACCGGACCCGCTCGCCCACCATGTCCGCCTCAATGACCCCGGCGCCGGTCTCGAACTTCATATGATCCGGAGCCACGCCGATCTCATGGGCAAGCCGGGCGATGCAGCGCGCCCCGTTTCCGCACATATCCACCTCACTGCCGTCGGGATTGAAAAATCGCATCTTGAAATGCGCCTCGTCCGACGGCTGGATCAGGATAATCCCCTCGCACCCGACTCCCGTACGGCGGGATCCGATCGCCGCGAGCCAAGTATGATCCGAGACCGGAAACGTCAGAGCCCGGTCATCCACCAGGATGAAATCATTTCCCGCGCCATGCATTTTCCAAAACGGTATTTTCATTCAGTCACCCCTTCACGCGCCACAACCGGGCCAGATCACACAAAATACGCTCCGCCTCCTTCAGCACATAGTCCTTTTCGGAGATTCGGCGGGACGGATCCTTTCCCGAATCCTCCTCGCCAAGCACTTCATCCTGGGCCCTGTCGAGTCCCCTCTCCTCACGCGCCAATTCAAGTCGCGCCTTCAAATTCAGGGATATGTCCGCCATGGACTGGCGCTGTTTCACCCGGGCGATCACAGTCTCCTGGGCCATGAAACGGGCATCCTTCGCCCGGCGCGCCTCGGAGTCACGCTTCAGCCCGGGGATCAAGGGAGACAGGTCGGCGTACGGCTGGTAGGAAGCCATGCTGATCACCGTCCACGGCATGGCGTGCGGAAGATACTCCTCGCCCACTTCCAGAACATCGAGAACCGAATGAATGGCGATATCGGGCACAACGCCCTTCAACTGGGTGGATCCCCCTGCCACACGGTAAAAGGAATGGGTTGTCAATTTGATTGAACCCAGCGCGGGGTTGCGATCATCCAGCGGCTGCCAGGATTGCACCGTGCCCTTGCCATGCGTCTTGGAATCACCGACGATCACGGCGCGGCCATAATCCTGCAGGGCGGCCGCCAGAATCTCCGATGCCGAGGCGCTACGCCGATTGACCAGAACCACCAGCGGCCCATCGTAAAGCGTGTCCGAGTCTGGATCTGTCAGAACCTGGACGCCCCGGCTTTCCCGGACCTGCACAACGGGACCGGAGGGAAAGAATAAACCGGTCATTTCAACCGCCTCGGCCAGGGATCCCCCGCCGTTGTCCCGAAGATCGAGGATGATTCCATCGACCCGCTTCTCTTTCATCCCGGTAATGATCCGGGCGACATCGCGGGTTGAACTCTTATAGACGGCGCCGCCGTTGAGCCGGCTTTTCATGTCGGCATAAAAGGCGGGCAGATCGATCACCCCCACCCAGTTGGTCTTCCCGTCCGCACCGGCCACGGCGACTTCCTCGCCTTTGGCCTCCTGATCCTCCAGTTTCACCTCATCGCGGACAATCTGGATCTTGACGGTTCGCGAGCCGGATATATCGGATGCCGGGATAACAGTCAGAATGACCTTGGATCCCTTCTTGCCGCGGATCACGCCGACCGCCTTGTAGAGCGGCCAGTGAAGGATATCCACGGTCTCGCCGTTCTCCTGGGTCACGGCAATGATCCTATCGCCCGCCTTCAGCCGCCCATCCCGCGCGGCGGGTCCGCCGGGGATGATTTTTTCTATCTTGGCCGTGCCATCCTCACTCTGCAACAAGGCCCCGATGCCTCCCAGAGTGAGTTTCATGCTGATCTCAAAATCCTCGCTCGTGCTGGGCGTCATGTATTCCGAATGCGGATCGTAGGTCTGTGAATAGGCCGTAAAATACCGCTGGAGCACAAACTCGGCGTCACTGTCCTCCAACACCAGCAGGAACTGCTTGTAACGTTTTCGCAGAAATGTTTCGGGCGTCAACAGGGCGTCGGCATCCGAGGCTCTCGCGGTCACCCCGTTGGTCGGAGCCGTTCCGCCCTTGACATCAGGAGACTCCACCTTCGCTGTTCTGTTGGTTTTCTCCTGATTCGTCATCTCTTTGGCCACCAGTCTGGCCACGTATTCATTCTTCACTTTTTTCCGCCAGAGTTCATTCCACGCCTTTTCATCTTCCGGCCAGGGCAGGTCTTTGCGTTTCCAGGTGAAGGACTCCTCGGCCGTAAAGCCAAATCCCCTGCCGATCAACCCGTCCGCGTATTCAACCCGGTTTCGCACGCGCTCTTTGAATCGCTCAAAAACCCGGAACGCAAGGGACACATCCCCTTCGTGAAGACGCTCCACCTGCGCCGCCGCCTGCCCCCGGAATTCCGAAATATCGGCGGCGAGAAAAAATGTCCGATCATAGTCAAGCATGGTGAAATACAGTTCCAGGGCATTCGTCGCGACCCCGGCATCCAGGGGATGGTGGGACAGATGCAACCGAGGAACAACCTTCTCGAAATAGCGGGCCACTTCCCCCGCCTGGGCGCCGGGCGCCATGGGACGGGACGCCGCCGTCACGGGAAGCACCAGCCACCAGACCAGGCTGACAGCGGCCAGCATCAGCGAGGCCACCCCTCCAACTATTGCGCATCGTCGTTTCATTGTCATGCCGGCAAAACCTCCTGTCATTCCTCAATACATCCGTCTTTCATGCGAATGATGCGGTCGCACCGGGCCGCAATATCGATATTATGCGTCACCAGAATCAGGGTATGACCCTGTTCATGGGTCAAACCAAATAAACTGTTAAGGATAGTCTCGCCGGTGACGCTGTCAAGGTTCCCTGTCGGCTCGTCAGCCAGCAGAAGTTCCGGTTCGTTCATCAGCGCCCGGGCCAGCGCCACCCGTTGCTGCTCGCCGCCCGACAACTCCAAGGGGGTATGGTGAAGCCGTTCGGCGAGACCCACCGTGCCCAGGAGGCGTTCGGCTCTGGCACAGTGCCCGACCCGCTGCCGCGACAAGAGATTCTCCATCGCCATCGTGGGAAGCAGCACATTCTCCATCACATCCAGTTCAGGGAGCAGATGATACGATTGGAAGACAAAACCCACATGGCGCGCCCGGATCATGGTTCTCTCGCGCGCCGAGAGCCGGTACAGCGACTGTCCCCGGAACCAGACCTCCCCGGAACTCGGTTCATCCAAACCGCCCAGGGCATGAAGCAGGGTGCTCTTTCCCGCGCCGCTGGGCCCGATGATGGCAACCGTCTCGCCCGGCCGAACCGACACCGAAACCCCGCGCAGTACGGTCAGGGGCCGGTTCCCCATCTGGTACGTCTTTGTTATCGCCTCCGCTTTGACGAGTGTATCCATCGGACTACTCATGCCTCAATGCCTGAACCGGATCCAAACGGGCCGCGCGCCAGGCCGGAATCAGTCCGGCCACCGTACAGATCAAAATCACCGATCCCGCCACCACCGCCACATCCAGCGGCGCCGTCCGCGACGGAATCTCGCTCAGCCGGTAAAGTTCCTTCGGGAAAAGCTCCAAATTAAAGGTGTCCGACAACCACCGGAGCAAGTCATTCCGGTAACGCAGCGCCAGCAACGCCGTGCCCACCCCGGAGCAGGTTCCGATCATGCCCTCGATCCAGCCCTGCCAGAAAAAAATCCGCATGATGCTGCCGGACGAAAACCCGATGGCCTTGAGCAGGCCGATCTCATGGGTCTTTTGAACCGTCACCGTGATCAGGGTGTTGGTGATGCCGAACGCCGCGACAATCGTGATGAAAATCAGCAGGAAAAACATCATGTTCTTTTCCACGCGGAGGGCGCTGAAGATCTGCCGGTTCTGCTCCATCCACGTCGTCACATAATAGTCTTCCCCCAGTTGGGAACGCACCTGGCGGGCGACATCCTGGGCCCGATAGGGATCCCTGGCCATCATCCGGATGGCGCCAATCCCGTTCTCCATACCAAAGATCCGGCCGGCCTTCTCGAGCGAGCAGAAGACAAAGCCGGCGTCGTATTCCCACATGCCCACCTCGAACACGCCGGCCACCCGGAATTCCTCGGGCAACGTGATCTCGTCGCGGCTCACAAAACTGCGGGGGGAATTGATCAGGAGTTTATCGCCCACCCCGACCCCCATCCGCCGGGCCAGATCGACGCCGATCACAATGTCATTTCCCGACACCCTGAAGTGTCCCTGCGACACGCTTTTCGGAATCTGACTGACCCTCGCCTCACGAACGGGATCAATCCCCCTGAGCATGGGAGTAAACATCCGTTCACCATGCTGGATCACCACCTGGCCCTCGGTGGAAGGCGCCACGCCAGCCACGCCCCGAATTCCGGCCAGACGGGCCATGGCCTCGTTCTCCTCCGTAATCCCGCCCCGCGCGGTTACAGTCAGGTGCGCATTGAAGCCCAGGATCTTTTCGCGCCACATGTCGTCAAATCCGGTCATCACCGACAGGACAATGATGAGCACCGCCACCCCCAGCAGAACCCCGAGCACCGAAATCATGGTGACCACGGAAAAATAAGTACGCTTGGGCTTCAGGTACTTCAGGGCGATGAATAGGGAAAATGGAAGCATAAGGTAATTTCAGATTTCAAATTTCAGATTTCAAATTTCAAATTTCAGATTTCAGATTTCAGATTTCGTATTTTGATCCTCGCGGGGTTTGAGCTGGGGAAACAGAATGACGTCCCGGATCGCCTCGCTGCCGGTCAGGGTCATGACAAGACGGTCGATGCCGACCCCCATGCCTCCCGCAGGCGGCATGCCGTGCTCCAACGCCGCCAGAAAGTCCTCATCCACGGTCTGAACTTCGTCCTTGTCCACCTGGATGCCCGCCATGGCCCCCTGCTGCTCAAAGCGTTTCCGCTGTTCAAGGGGATCGTTCAGTTCCGAATACCCGGGTGCGATTTCCTTCCCGCCAATAACCAGTTCAAACACATCCACAACCGACGGGTCGTCCTCGCACCGTTTCGCCAGCGGCACCAGTTCGGCGGGTAACCGGGTGACAAACGTGGGATTCTGCAACGACTTTTCAATCACCTTGGAGTAAATCTCGTGGGTGATATCAGCCTGACTCCAAGCCGGGTTGACATGAAGGCGGAACGATTCGGCCTTCACGCGCATGGCGTTCTTATCGAGAGAGAACCAGTCGGCGCCGAGACGTTCGGCGACGAGGTCGCGATAGGCCACCTCCCGCCAGGGCGCCGTGAGGTCAATCGGCGTCTCGGGCGTCCCCACGTTCAACGTGCCCATCACCGCCTGCGCGACATGAATAATGAGCCCTTCGACCAACTCCTGCATCCCGCGCCGGTCCGAATAGGCCTCGTACACTTCCATCATGGTGAACTCGGGATTGTGGGTTCGCGACAACCCCTCGTTTCGGAAGTTACGGTTCAATTCAAACACTTTGTCGAATCCGCCCACCAGAAGACGCTTGAGATACAGTTCGGGCGCAATCCTGAGATACATGCGCGAGTTCAGCGCCTCGTAATGCGTCACAAACGGACGCGCGGTGGCGCCGCCCGGCTGGGGTTGCATCATCGGGGTCTCCACCTCCTGGAAGCGGCGCTCACAGAGATACGCCCGGATCTCGCGGATCATCCGGATGCGCTTGTCGAATACCTCCCGGACGGCGGGGTTGGCAACCAGGTCCAGATACCGCTGGCGATAGCGCTGGTCGGTATCCTTCAATCCATGCCATTTTTCAGGCAGCGGAAGAAGTGCCTTTGACAACAGTGTCCACCGCGTGATCTTGAGGGTCGGCTCCCCGGTTCGCGTCGTAAAAAGGGTTCCCTCGACGCCGATATGGTCGCCCAGATCCAGCAACTTGAAGGCGTCAAACGCCGCCTCGCCGAGAGTGTTCTTCTGGGCATAGATCTGAAAGCGGTCGGAGCCATCGCGGAGATCGGCAAAAATGCTTTTCCCCATGTCCCGGCTGGTGGTGAGCCGTCCCGCCAGACTGACCTCCTTGTTCTCCTCAAACGAGGCCCGGATACCAGCCAGGCGGTCGGATCGCTTGAATGCCTGGCCGAAGGGGGCATAGCCTTTTTCCGCCAGCGCCTTCATGTTGGCCCGGCGCTGTTCAACGTATTCGTTGGGGGACGCTTCTGTCATAATGATCTCTCTTTACTTTCGATTGACAACATTGGTGGATTGGATCTCATCCCGAAGGGTTACGACCGGCGGTGTTGCGGCGTCCTCGTCCTCGCCTTCAAAAAGGGACGCAACCTTCCTGGCGCCGGCCGGCGGCTTGAACTCAAAGGCGTTCGTCGGCATCGCGCCATCCACGACCCAGTTGGAAAACCGGTTCAAGACGGTCATTTTCATCCCCCGGGAAGCCGCTCCGTCGCCCGCCATGCCCCCCATGGCCTTGGACATATCGTTCAGCACCTGCACCACCACCGGAGTCAACCCCGGGGTAACCCACAGTTCCCAGTCAAATTGCTCCTGCACAAACTTCACATGCACGCAGTCGATGCCATCCACGGTGTCTTTTCCGGCATAGGTCGCCTTCACGACGCCGTCCATGATCGCCGCATAGATATCGTCACGGAGCAGATTATCCACAAAGAGCATATTGCCGGACATGGGGCCCACGCCTTGAGTGAACGACTCAAACGACTTCGAGGCTTCCTTCTCTTCATAGCGATTCAGCGAGGGCGCATAGGTTGTTATTGTTTTCCCATTGCAGACCACCGTGTTGCCCGGCATACCCTTGAGATACCGAAGCGCCAGCCGATTCGGCCTTTCCACCGCCAGGGCATAATGGGTCGAGATCTCCTGTTTCATCCCCTCCGTCTCGCTGTTGAACAGGAAGGAAACATCACACCGGAAATGTTTGGCGCCCTGCAAATTGGACGCCAGCGCCAGAAGCACCTTGCCGACCATGGGATCCGGCGCGTCGGCCACCGCGTTTGAAACCGCAGCCGGCGGCATAGGCGCATGGACAGGAGTCGGGGCGGGATTCGTCAGGACCACGGAGGGCACATTCGTCCCTCCCTGCGGAGCATTGGTTCCTGACGTTTCCGCCGTTACCGAAACCGCCATCAGAACCGCCCAAGTCATCAGCATGATCTTCATCATCCTATCCTCCATTCTTCCAAATATATCATCCCATCAACCTGCCCTATTCATCAGGAATGGCAGACTGATCGCCTCGGGGCTCTCCACAAAATCCTGGACGCACAACGGCACGTCCGCCGCCGGCATCGGGACGTATTTTCCGGTCGCTGTCGCCAGCACCCTCTGCCGGTCATCGAGGATCTGCCCCTCCGCCAGGGTCATACGGGACTTTGTCCCCCCAACCCAGCCCTCTACCCGGAGGGACTGCCCGGCGGTGACGGGCTGTTTCAACCGCACCGTCAACTCGGCGGCCACACTCGCCTTCCTCAGGGTCAAAATGGCCGCCCAGGTCATTACCTCATCCAGCAACGTCATCGAAATTCCGCCATGAACCAGATGCCGGTAACCGAGATCCGAATGGCGCGTCGTGTACAACAGCACAATCCGGTCACCCTCCACACATGAGCGCACCCGGAGCCCGTTCGGGTTCTCCTCACCGCAGACAAAACACGTTTTGGTCCAGGGCAACGTGCCGACGGTATAGTCCCATCCGCTCATGCTAGAACAACTCCGCCGGCCGGATCACATCAAACGACACCAGGATTTTGGCCGCGCCCTGGTTCAGCAGGATGTTAAAGGCCTCCGCCTGGCGGTTGTACAAGTCCTTCAGCAGTCCGATCTTCATCTCCTGATCCTTCAGACGATCCCTCAGGGGATGGAGAATCTCCCTCGTTTCCAACTTCGCCTCCGCATCCAGTTGCGCAAAGAGGCGGGCGATGGCCGCCGACAACCGGGCCTCTGCCTGGGCGCATTCCCGTATGCCGACGACATTGGCCGCCATATCACAGGCATTCCCCAACACATCCAACGCATTGGAAATATTGACGGGAACAGCGGCCACGATATAAGGCACCATTTCCCTCCGATTCCCCAACGCCTCCGTCAAGTCCGCCCAGGCCGCCGCCATCTGACCCTGGGCAAAACGCAGCGTTCGGTAGGCCTGCCCGACCCACAGGATCCCTCCCAGCCCTGCCATGACGAGAACAATGACGATGTCCGGAAGCATGAGGATTTTTTCAGTCTCTTAACAACACATCACCCTTGATATCATACCCTTTTGGAAGGCGGGATGCGAGGGTTGCCGCATCATGGGCATAGACAGGATCGATCTCGAGCAGGACGGCGATCCGGCCTTTCGCGTCGCGGGGCGGTTTGACACCACAGGCCTCAAACCAGCGCACAAACTTCTCGGTCATGGCCGCGCGCGATGTCGCCGGCGAATCATTTCCCTCCGCATTCTTTACAGGGGCAAACTCGTCTTCCCTGGCAAATTCAAGGATCAGCGACTCCCTGGCGTCGGGCAGGGCGTCGAAGATGAACTTCTCGAATTTATAGGCGTTGGCCTTGTCCGGCTTGACGGTGGCGCCGGTCTCATCACAGGTCGGAACCTTTTTGTGGGCCTGGTGGAGCGGAAGTCCCGCCGAGGTTTCCCGCACCAGGAAATCCAGCGAAAAAATATGAATGGCCACACTGCCGAACTTAAAGACGAGTTCGCCATCGGAACCGCAGGCGTTTTTTTGCTCCTCGGTCAGCTCAATATACTCCACCACCGAGGTGCGGCCGTCCCGGATCACCGTCACCCCGAGTCCCTCGTTCGCATCACGTTTGGCGCAGACCTTGAGGGACATGTCGGCGCGGCGCTGGAGATGCCACCCCACAAAGACAGGATCGGCAATGTCCACCAGCGGATTATCCACCTGGAAATAATACAGGGTCGTCAATCCGCGCCGCTTCATATCCGCAAGCATGCCGCGCCGGTCAAGCGCCTGCAGGATTCCGCCATGGCCATCGGGGGCCGAAAAGAGTTTCCCCGGCGCCTCGAGGATAATCCGCCCGTCGGAAAGAAAGGCAGGCAGGGTTCCCTGGACAAAGAATTTCACAGAGTCGGCATTCAACCCGAAATACCGGTTTATTTCAAAAAATGCCCGGGTCTCCGCGTCATTCCCCTCGCTCGTCATGATGTAGAAGGGGATGCGCGTCTGATAATGGCGTTCCAGAGCCAGGATCTTCCGGGCATGGATTTCAAACAGGGACGCCTGGCTTATTGGCGCCAGACGATAGGTGCCTTTGGGGCCGTCATAACCCAGTCGGGTTCCCTGCCCTCCGGCAACCAGGATGACTCCAACCTGCCCCGACTTCAACGCTTTCTCGCCCACGGAAAGAGCAGCCTTTACATCTCCCGTTTTGGGCGAAACGACCGGCGCGGGAATCATGATTCCGGGGGCCGCCACGGCCTCCCCGCCCGTCTTCAACAGGCCCCTGATGCGGTCAATGGCCTTGAAATCCAACCCTTCAATCTGACCCAGAAGGCCCGTCTGTTGCGCCGTTGTCAGGCGATCCCAAAACTTCAGGATATGCCCCTGCCCATACTCTTCCAACCGCGTCTTCGCTTCCTGGTATGTCATGATTGCTCCCGTTATACCAAACATGAAATGGCCTTCTATCGGCCGGCGCGCCGGCTGAGGTGCCGCAGTTCTTCCTGTTCGGCCTGACTCAACCCGACAGGATGAGCCAGGAGGTTTTCCGCCAAGTCCGCCGCCTTCGCCGCATTCCCGTTCTTGTCATAATACGTCGCCATGTGAACCTGCACGGACGGATTGTCCGGCGAAAGGGCCATCGCCTTCTGGAAACACTCGCCCGCCTCCGGCAGTTTGCCTCGCTTCATCAGAATCACCGCCAGGGTATCCCACGCGGTGCCCATCTTGTCATTCTCCCTCAAGGCGTCCCGGACCAGCGCTTCGGACTCATCCAGACTGCCCTTTTCCGAGAGCACCCAGGCCAGATCATTCTTCACGGTGGGGTCATTCTTCCGTTCCAGACTCTTCCGGAGCGAGTTTTCGGCCTTCGCATACTCTTTTCTTTCAAGTTGCATGGAGGCCAGCACCTGGTTTGCGTAGGCATGACCCGGATCCTGCAACAACAGGGCGCGAATGTGAACACCGGCCAGATCACGCCGCCCTTCCTGCACATCCAGACGAAGCAGGAGATCCATCAACACCGGCGTATTGGGGCGCATTCCGAGCGCCTGGTCAATGTAGGTTCGCGCCTCGGTGAACTGCGAGCGCCTCAGCGCCATCTCGGCCAGAACAACGGTGGTCATGAAGTCCTGCCCTTTTGAGCGGCGCAACTTCCGCTCGCATTCCTCCATTCCCTTGACGTCATTCTGCTGCATCATCACGGCCGCAAGCATCGCCCAGGCGGGCGTAAAGTCGCCGCGCAGGTCAACCAGTTCCTGAAGCACCACGCGCGCCTTGCCGGGTTCCCCGGCCGCCAGGTGCATGACGGCGTATTCCATGGCAATACGGTCTTTCGGAACCCCCGCCTTCTGAGCCCGATCCAACAGCGACGTCGCGTCGTCGAACCGGCTCTTTTGGGCGGCCAACCGCGCGAGGGACAACATCAACTGCACATTCTTCGGATCCTTCTCCAGCAACTGGCGCAGGAGATCCTCGCCCTGCGCCGTCTGATTCTGCGCCAGATACGCCATGGCCAGACCCTGACTCAACTGGTCTTTCCGATCCGGCGCCAGTTCAATGGCTCGCTTGTAACCCGAGACCGCCATGCCGGGTTGCCCGGAAAAGGCCCACGTCATCCCCAGATTCGCATAGGCCTCGGGCATCCGCACATAGCCATAGACGCGTGACAGGGACCAGATCTGCAACTTCTGCTTCAGCGTCTTTGTGAATTCAACGAAGTTCTCCTTGACCTTGACGGCATCGGCGGCGGCAAACCCGTGTTCGTTCATGGTCAGTTGGTTCAGGAGGGCGCTGATGTTGTTGGCATCCAGGGCCCGCGCCTGGGCGTAGGCGTCGTAGGCTTGTTTCCGCCAGCCGACATCCTCCAGCACAACGCCCAGATTGTTCGCCACCATGCTCAGGCGCCGCAACACATAATCCGAGGCGCCGCCGAGCATCGAATCGGCCTTCCTGATGGATTGCAGGTCGCGAATGAACGGGCTTTTCCAGAACTCCGTATGCCGGCTCCACAGTGCCTCCGGATCCAGGTCCGCCAGCGCCTTGATCCCCGTAAAAATAACACCATCCGGCACCGGCTGCAGGGACGCCGAAAGCCATAAGTCGGGGAACCCCAGAAATGCCACTTTCTGCGAAAAGTGATCATCCGTCTCGATCCATTGCCGCAGGAAGGCAAACCCATCCACATCCGCCATGCTTTTCATCCGGACATCGGGGAATGACCGCGCAATACACTGCATGTAGAGGGTGTTGTTCCCCTGCTGGAGATTCAGGAACTTCAGGGGAACACCCCGTTCATGGGCCGCCACCTGAAGATTACCGTCCAGTGCGCCGTCTGTAACCAACCACTCCCGCCCGACGGAAGCCTTCACCACCGAACGCGCATAATCATTGATGGCGCGTGCCGGGCGCGCGTCCGCAACCGGATAATTGAGGTACCCGGCCATGACCGCGACCCCCAACAGGAGTCCGGCCGGGATCAGGCCGCCATACTCGTGCCACCATCGCCTGCCCGTCTCATCCTCTTCCGCATTCTGATTGAACAACCGCGAGAAAAGGGACCAATAGGCCACCAGATAACCAAAACAAAAAGCCAGCAGGGCATACGGCGTCACCAACAGGCGCCACGGCCCCAGAATGGACCAGGGCGCAAAGGGGACATTGAAAAGAACGGCGATGACGACGCCCGTCAGGATGAAATGCAGGATAATCAGGCCCCAATCCTTCTCCTCATTCAGACCGCGCCGACCCACCACCAATACCGCCAACCAGGGCACGATCCCCACGATGATGACCAGAAGCCACCCGATTTGCGGAAGACTTTTTGCAATCAACTGGTACTGCCCCTTCAGCACCATGTAAAGCGCAGTCCAGAACCCGGCATCCCCGTTCACCTGAAACGCCGCCGTGCCCTGAAGTTGTAGCGCCGCCGGGATATAGAGCAGGAGTCCGCCAGCGAAACAAACCCCCAGCGTCAGCACACGGCCCCAACGCAGTTCCTCGTTAAACCATAAAGCGTAGAGCAAACCGACCAGAACCAGCGGCCCGAACACGATCAACGTGGCAAACTCGCTCGCCAGAGCGCCATACAGGAAGGCAAACACGAACCCCGTAACCGGGGAAGCCCGGCGCACGAAGGTCATCAGGAGTTTCGCCAGGATGAACAGGAGCAGAAGATTAAAGGCGGCCGGATGAAACCGGTTCGCCGCATACCAGAACGGCATGGATCCCATCAGGGCCAGACTTCCCGCCACGCCGGCCAGCAGGGACGCCCGGTTGGCGGCGCGGCCATTGAGATCCGTGACGGGAATCGTCGCCCATACGGCGTCGGCAAGAATACGAAAAAACAAACCCACCGCCCCGGCCGCGCACACCGCACTGAGCAGGTTCAAACGGAAGGAAACCGTCCCGAACGGCAGGATCGTCATCCCCTGGGCCAGCCAGGACCAAAGCCGGTGCCCGGACATACCGAGTGGACTCAGGCCCAGTGTTGCCGCCATTAAATCGGCCGATTCACCCGGAAATGGCCCGACGCTGATCGTGGCGTAGTAAAGGATCAAGGCCAAGCCCCCCAGCAGAGGGCCGAGGAAAACATACAGTTTGTTACGCTTCATGGTCATAAGTCTCATAGATTGGCCGATTTACAGCAAAGAGGCAAGAGTGAAGCGACAGTCTTAATTTCCAAATGTGAAGCGACAGAGGGTGGCCGACAAAATTCTGAAGGGAATGCAAAAGGCGTGTTTTTTTGGTTGCGAATATATACATATCAATATACTATGCCATCATGAATACCAATAACCCTTCGAAACTTCTGGAACAACTCGCAAAAATTCAACGGATGGAGCCCGGGAAACTCTGCGTCATGCGGAAGGGACCGGACGGGCACTACTACAACCTGCAATGCCGTGAACATGGGAAGACCGTCAGTCGCTATGTTCCCCAAGATCAAGTGGCAGCGGTTGCCGAGCATACCGCCAATCATCAGGAGTTTAGGGCACTGGTGGAAGACTATGCGCAGCATATTATTGACCAGACCCGCCGCGAACGCATGGAGGGGGCAAAAAAAAAGACCTTGCCGGGCCTCTTTTCCTCGCGCAGAACGAAGAAATCCAAACCTTGATGGATCGTTTTACGGCGGCCGCTCCTACCGGCGAGGCGGTTCAGCAGGTGGAGGGATTGGTGAGGACGGCCATTTTCAAGCCGGCGACCTCCTTGGTGGGATTTCTATTGCAGGCCGCAGCGGAGCGAATCGAGGCCGCCTACGAGCCCACACCTGGCGAAGAGCGCAAAGGACTCGTCGAATTGCAGGTTCAATGTCTGTTCGGTACGTTCCCGTTGCAACGCCGGTACTATTATCATCCCGGCAAGCAGTGTGGCCATTATCCTGCCGATGCAGGACTGGGGTTGGAGATCGGCTACACGCCGGCTTTGGCGCGCCTCATAGGATTGGAAGGGGCGGATGAAATCTACGACAAGGCACAGTTCCATTTGCGCGAAGCCGGTGGCATTGAAGTGGATGCCCGACAGATTCAGCGTGTCATTCAACGACTCGGTCCGGATGCCCACACCTGGCAGCAGGAGCGGAAGTTTACGCCTCCCGCTGAACGGGCTCCGATTATGTATGTCAGCGCCGATGGCACGGGAATATCAGGGTCTCTTGACTTCCGTGGAATCAGTAACGACCGGCTGAAGGTATTTCTTTTCCTTGATCAGGTGTACGAGATTGCGCATTTCAGGATCAGTGCTTTGCCCAGCCTGAACTAGTAGGTTTGACAAAGCAGGATGTCCAAGCAGGTCAAGGGTTGCAAGCATCGCTGCTTTGATTTCCCCATATGTTTCCCTGCCATACGCATCAACAATCTTGTCTCCGATCTTCTCACTGTTGAGTGTTGCCTTCGACACGAACGCACAAGCAAATAAGTCCGATACCGACTTTAACCGTTTGCCCCTGTCATTGTTATTCAGGTTTGCAACCAATTGCGGGATACTGTTAGTTACCCCATATCCGATGCTCGTTATTGCATTGATATGTCGTTCTACGGGGTCTTCGGTTTTATTGGCTCCAATACATGAAATTGCTCCTAAATAACAAGCCGCGACAAAACAATTATGCTTTAGTTGATTGTCATATAACATTGTTAGTTTCATCGTTTTCCCTTTCGTTAGTCCTGCGAAGGCTTAACATCACTTACACCACTATAGTAATCACGCCATTGTGTTGCCGTCTGAATTTCGGAAGTTGATATGCCGGTATTTGACGCATTGTCTATCTCCCATTGGTACGCCGGGACATCGAAGTGATCTGATCCCCTGAATTGATGATAGAAGCAGTACCAATAACCCTGCACCCCGTGGATTTCTTCGTGTCCCATCGTACTCGCACACCAATTTTCGTTCTCGAACGCACTATGTCCCAAAGTGCAATCTCCCGTGGGGGTAAAAGTCAACCCACGTTTTATCTGGTTCGCATCATAGGCGATTGACGTCAATCCAGTTGTCACAATGTTGTATTTCCATTTGGCATATTGCCAAGCCGAATTGTAGTCGTCTTCAGTTGGCGTATGATACTGGCCACCAGACGAATACCCAACTGTCAACAATTGGAAGACGGTGTTGACCCTAACATAAATCTCATTCCCACACACCTTTCCATTGAATTTCGGAACAATGTATACCTCCTTTGCCGTAGGATGTTTTTCCGTCTTGGCTTCGGCGAAAGGAGTGTAACCCCATTTTGTGTGGTTGGTAGAATCACGAACTAGGGTTCCCTGACCCGGATTGTAAGAACCGCTTGAAACGCGACTAACAACGACCGTTGTGGTTTCAATAACATCCTGTTGCACGTTTGTTGGCTGGATGTCAACCGTAACGGTCGATCGTTGAAGGATGTTTTCAATTCCCGTCCAATCGGTTTCTGCGGCTATGTCCCTTGGGTCTCTTGACATACTTGCGTTGACCACCGTCACCTTGCATGATTCGTTGATTTCATCATTGTCAAGAACGCCATTTCCATTCATGTCGAACCCGACTTTAATAGTATATTTTCCAGGGTCGAACTTCATTCCGGTCGTCGTGCGGTATCCGTAAATATCCCCATATGCCGAACGATAGTCATGGCAATTCAGTGTGTTTGTCGTATAACTACAACCCGATCCATCCACGCTGTACAAGAGCCAATCGTTGAATGTGTAATATGGGAAGCCAAGGCCTCCGTCAGGATATTGTGTGGGATTAATGAACACCGGAGGTTTGTTGCTTGAATCTGACATACAGACGTATAGCGTGCCAGTGGCCCCGAAGTTGACATTCGTACTATTCGACAATTCCGTAAAGAATAAGGATTTTGTCAGTTTTGGGGAATAAGCGTACGCTGTGCAAGAAACACTACCGTTAGTTTTCGCAAGTCTGAACACGATGTTTGTCCCCCATGCTGACGACGATGAAGTTATGATAAACTCCGTGTTGCTGTTGACAGCAGGAATAGTAATTGGGGAAGACACGCCAGAAGCATCGGTTCCGTTGATGAAGAAACCTGGCGTCTGTGTATGGTAAAGAAGTTGAGGTACTAGGTTCGTGGTGGAACTGTCCCGTAGGGGCCTAATCCATAATTTTGCAGGACTGGCCCAGTTTCCCGGTGCGAATATCTTATACTGGTCAGCCGATGAAACCCTGATCCCGTTTATCCCCGCCGGAACAAGGACAAGTTTCTGAATCCAATCATGGCCAATCGAATAATTAGGATAATACAACCACCGGTACTCCAGAAGGTTTGAAATCCCGTCATTGTCGTTGTCGTCTAATGCATCAGACGAAACCATCGGATTGAAACTTGTGGTCTGGTGCTCATACTGATCGTCTATCCCATCGCCATCTGTGTCCGCTAATAACGGGTTCGTGCCAATGGTAATTTCCACCGTGTCGCTCAATCCATCTCCGTCAGTGTCGGAATATCGCGGATACGTTCCCGCTTGAATTTCAGCGCCATCCATAGTTCCGTCACTATCCGTGTCGGGGTTCTTTGGGTCGGTGAAATACTTGTTCACTTCATCGTAGTCACTTAATCCATCCCCATCAGTGTCGGATACATTCGGGTTGAGTCCCAAGGCGATCTTCTGCCCATCCGTCATTCCACTACCGTCAGTTGAGGCAAGCAATGGACTGCACCCGTACCTAAGTACCTCCTCACCGTCAAGCAGACCATCACCGTCAGTATCGGCTAAAGTTGGGTCGGTCCCGAAAATCCGAATTTCCATACAATCGGGAAGGCCATCACCATCACTGTCAATTGCTGCATTGTCAGCAGTCAAGAACGTAGGAACTTCTGGAATGCTCCCGACTATGCCAATCAACGGGTCGGCGTCATGATTCACTTTGGACGGCCACATCCATCCGCCCCTATTTCCAAGAAGATTCGTGGATGCAAAGACATTCAGGAAGGAAACATCGGTCGGAGCGTGAAGGAAGTACCTGTATGAACCAGACAACAAAGACTCGGCCCTGACAAAGGCGATGTTGTTGCTGTAGTAGTCCAGCATCGAAACCATGTTTGAGGCATCGTCAATCACCGTTCCTATCCTATTGGTAGTGACGCCACATATGTAGCCACGTTTGACAGACTCAACAATTCAAGGTGTACAGTCTGGCGATTGGGGTCCCGGTCTGCATACCATTGGTCAAGGTTGGTTCCTGTGAGGTATGTCGGCGGGTTCCCAAATCCGTTGGTGATGAAAGACGTTGGATACGATGACATTGACACGGTTGACGTGTACACCGTGGCTCCTGCCGAATTCAGGTAAAACCTTTTCCTTGGACTGGAGTTGGTTTCTACGACGGTGACGGGGAACGTTTGGATGTTGTCGTTTGTGACAGGAACGAGGGTTGACATAAAACCAGTCTCGAAGCCGACCTGATGGGTTATGATCCCCAGTTCCGAATTGTAGGCGAATTTTCCCGGAGGCATAATCTTAGACAGGGATGAATTGGTCCATGGCTCATTGACTATTGAAACAAGGTCTGACATGTTTGTGACCGAAGGGTAATTACCGGCAACGCATACTCCAGAATATAACCCTATCGCTACCGCAAACCATGAAGCCTTAACGTAAAATCCCAGCCTTCGTTGTGGCATAGTAGAATCCCTTATTGTTTTTTTATTCGGCGACAATTGAGACTGCCATGTCATGCCAACACAATGCAATAGGGGAAACACCTGATTCACCATCAGGGTTTTGCTGACGAATCAACGCCACATGGATTGTGGCGAAATCCATTACGAGGGAAGCGAGGTTGATTGCGTCTTGGCAAAACCCTATTAACGCCCTACCATGACCGCCATGAAAAGAATTTTACTGGCCTGTTTGATTTTGGGTTGCCTCGCCGCCCAGGGGGCGGACTATGTGATCGCCGTCAGTGTCGATGGGCTGGGGTCAGTTTACCTGCAAAAACTGGTGGACACCGGAAAACTTCCCCATTTCAAAGACCTTGAGGCGAATTCCGCGGGAACAACCAATGCCCGCACGGATGTTGACATCACCGTGACGCTCCCCAATCACACCAGCATGGTCACAAGCCGCCGGATCAAGGGCCCCGAAGGCCACGGGTGGACCCACAACACGGATCCCGCCAAGGGCGCAACCCTCCAGTCCAACAAGGGCGCCTATGTCTCCAGCGTCTTTGATGTGGCCCATGACCACGGACTCCGAACCGGAATGTGGTCCACCAAATCAAAGTTCTCCCTGTTTAAGAGTTCCTATGACGCGGATCATGGCGCTCCCGACACAACCGGCCCCGATAATGGCCGGAACAAACTCGATGTCTTCGTCTGTGAAAAATCCCCGGCGCTCATGGATAGTTTTGTTACAACCGTGACCACCCAACCCTGCCACTTTGCCTTCGTCCATTTCGGCGACACCGACGGGGCAGGCCATAAACATGGATGGGGAAGTGAGGCATACAACTCGGCCCTGATTGCAATCGATGGATATCTTGGCCGGATTATGGACTTGGTCACCACCAATTCCGCGTTGAAGGGTAAGACCGACTTAATCGTCACGGCTGACCATGGCGGCGAAGGAAATGATCACTCGGATTCAAAAAAGCCCATCGACTACACGATTCCCTTCTACGTCTGGGGAGTGGGCGTGACTCCGGGCGATCTGTACACACTCAATACCGCCACCCGCCAATCGCCCGGCGAGACACGCCCTGACTACGCCGCACCATCACAACCCGTCCGCAACGGGGATGTCGGCAACCTGGCGCTGTCACTTCTCGGACTCCCCCCGATTCCCGGTTCCATGATCGGCGCGAAGCAGGATCTCAGGGTGTGCGGAGTTCCATAAATCTGAGATTTCATATCTGAAATTTGATCTCCCGTCTTCACCCGTGCAATTTACTGTGCCGACGCCCATAGGTGAAATAGACCACCATACCAATGGCCATCCAGAGCACGAGGCGGATCCAGGTATCACGCGGAAGCGCCGCCATCTGG